>CALFVD010000012.1 GCA_937928005.1 uncultured Neomegalonema sp.
GTATGATCTTTCCGGGTGTTCATTCGCACCCATACTGTTTAAAATCTATTTTGTATCAGTGCAGGACCGCTGAAGCCAGTTCCAGAGCAACCGATACAAACCCTCCATCTTTAGTACGGCGTTCGTTTATTTGTAGCCAGCGCCCATCATCAAGTTGAACTTCTAATGTACGGGTGCGCGAAGCGCCTGACGCTCCATCCCGGCAAGGCGCGCAGCTTCCGCCCGCTTCAGCCCATCCAGGGCGTTGGCAATCGCGAACATCCGCGATGCCGCACGGCCGTTCTTCTCCCGCCGCGCCAGAACGCGCAGCTCAGCGGCACTCAGCCTGTCCGAAATCTTCAACGTCATCCTCGATAACCCTCTCGCAAATCAGCAAAAAAAGGGAAACACAAAACCAAAAACTTCGAAAATCACTTTCGAGGCAGATCGTAGGACTCGCTGGTATGACATCATCCGCTGGAATGGAGACGATGTCAGATAAGATCGAAACTAATTCATATAAAATTCATCTAAATTCTATCGCGCGAACTTCTTATACTTGATCCGCGTCGGGTTCACCGAGTCCGCGCCTAGACGCCGGATTTTGTCCTTTTCGTAATCCTCGAAGTTCCCCTCGAACCATTCGACGTGAGAATCCCCCTCGAAGGCCAGCATATGCGTGCATATGCGGTCGAGGAACCAGCGATCGTGCGAGATCACCACGGCACATCCCGCAAAGTTCAGCAGCGCGTCTTCCAGCGCCCGTAGCGTGTCAACGTCCAGATCGTTGGTCGGCTCATCGAGCAGGATGACGTTGCCACCCTCCTTGAGCAGCTTTGCCATATGCACCCGGTTGCGCTCGCCGCCCGACAGCATGTTCATCTTCTTCTGCTGGTCGCCGCCCTTGAAGTTGAACGCCCCCACATAGGCGCGGGAATTGATCTCCGCCTTACCAAGCTGAATCATGTCGTTGCCGCCGGAAATCTCTTCCCAGACCGTTTTGTTCGCGTCCAGCGCATCGCGCGACTGGTCGACATACCCAAGCTGCACCGTATCCCCAAACGTTACTGACCCGGAATCCGGTTGCTCCTGCCCTGTCATCATGCGGAACAGCGTCGTCTTTCCCGCCCCGTTCGGCCCGATCACGCCCACGATCCCGCCACGCGGCAGGCTGAACGTCAGCCCGTCGATCAACAGCTTGTCGCCATACGCCTTCTTGACGTTCTCGACCTCGATCACTTTCTCGCCCAGCCGTGGGCCGTTCGGAATAATGATCTGTGCCTTGCCGATCAATTCGCGTTCCGACGCCTCTGCCATCTCGTTATATGAGTTCAGCCGCGCTTTCGATTTCGCCTGACGGGCTTTCGGCGATTGGCGCACCCATTCCAACTCGCGGGCCAGCGTTTTTTGCTTGCCCTTATCTTCGCGTTCTTCTTGCTCCAGCCTCTTGGCCTTTTGCTCCATCCACGATGAATAATTGCCTTCCCAAGGGATGCCCTTCCCGCGATCCAGTTCCAGAATCCAAGATGTGATATTGTCGAGGAAATACCGGTCGTGGGTAATCAGCAGGACCGCCCCCGCATATTCCTGAAGGTGCTTTTGCAACCACGCAATCGTCTCGGCATCCAGATGGTTGGTCGGTTCGTCCAGCAACAGCATGTCCGGCGCTTCAAGCAGTAGCTTGCAAAGGGCAACCCGGCGCTTTTCGCCCCCCGACAGTTTCGATACATCCGCATCATCGGGCGGGCACCGCAACGCCTCCATCGCCACATCGATCTGACTATCCAGATCCCATAGGTTCTGCGCGTCGATCTGATCCTGAAGGACCGTCATCTCTTCCATCAGTTCGTCGGTGTAATTCTCGCCCACTTCCATCGCGACTTCGTTGAAGCGGTCGAGCAACGCCTTTTTGGGCGCGACACCCTCCATGACATTCTCACGCACAGTCTTGCCTTCGTCGAGCTGCGGTTCCTGCGCCAGATACCCGACCCGCGTGCCTTCCGCCGCCCAGGCTTCGCCCGTAAATTCCTTATCGATCCCCGCCATGATCTTCAGCAGCGTGGATTTCCCCGCCCCATTGACCCCGATCACCCCAATCTTGGCGCCGGGATAGAAGAACAGCCGGATATCCTTGAACACGGGCTTGCCACCCGGATAGGTCTTGGAGACGCCATCCATATAGTAGACGAATTTTTCGGCCATGTTGTTCGCGCTTTCCGCTAGGAGGATACTGTTACGCGCGTTCTAACCGGGGTGTGGCCGGAAGGCAATTTCCGCAATGTCCGAAAACACCGCTTTACATATCGCCATAACCAAGAAGTTTCTTGAATTGCTGCAATTCTTCACGAGTTGCCCGTGCCTCGGTCATTACCTTTTGAATATCGCTGCCGGAATCGCCATCAGGCTCAGTCTGCCCGTCGTCTTGCGCAACGGCATTGAGCGCCTGCAACCCGCTTTCGATCTCAGTCAATCTTTCCTGTGTTACAAGCATTTCATCGCGTAGTGTCTCCATCGAACCGACATCTACGGATTTCGAGGCAAGCGTCTCCATCCTATCATCCAACGTGCCGACTTGGTCGCGCATCTCCGACACATATCGAAACATGGCATCGGTATCAGTGCTTTTCATTCCGTCGCCAACATCCTGCTCATCCTGAGTTATGGAAACCGCCACGGCGCTCAAGCTCGCGATTTTGGCTTCCATCGCATCAATGGATGTCCGGTAGGACTGTATGGTCAAGAAAAGTATGACGACCATGAATGCAAAGAAGATGTTGAGCGTGGTTTGCGCCGCTCCACCATAACCAGAAGATCTCGACGTGTTTCTCCTCCAGGGCATTCCTATCTCCACTTCGCATTTATTTAGGCTGAGCAATGAGCGAAAATGATGCCAAATCGGTTGGCGAGAAGCCCCCAATCGACAACCCGTCTCCTTCGCTGTGGCCGCTCAATCTTGTGCGAGATTCGCAAGACGTGACAAAGAAGGCAGGTTATGGTTCATTTTGAACCATAATTAAAGGGGGTACTTCATTGGATATTTCCAACAAGGCGAGCTACCAGCCCGATAGCGGCGCTATCAAAGGCAATTCTTTCGCAGAATCACTGCACAAGGAAGGCGCGGTCGAAGCACCGCCACAATTCGTTTCCGCCTCTGCAAAATCCTTCTCGGCGGGTGATCTAGCCGCTGGTTTAGGCTCAATGTCACCAGACTTCATGCCAGCAATGGGCGAGGGAATGCTCGACGCCATCGCCATGGGCGAAGGCGCAAACGACGAGATGCGGCGTAACGAAGAAGAAGTAAAATACCGCTGATTTCCAAAATCAGCCAATCCCAAAAAAGGCAAAAGCCGCACACCCGTAAGGGCTGCGGCTTTTGTTGGTTGCGGGAGTAGGATTTGAACCTACGACCTTCAGGTTATGAGCCTGACGAGCTACCGGGCTGCTCCATCCCGCGACAGGAGCCGTGTATCTAAGGCTGGGGCGCAGACTTGGCAAGGGCTAATTCAACCAAATCCAACATAATCTCACTTCTCTCAGAAAGTCGTAACCACTTTGCGGCATGACTGCACCGGAACCCGTGTATTTCGGAGCGAACAGGCATGTCTATCTCGGATATCAAGGCGGTGGCGCGGCCACTAAAACCCTACCTTCAACCCGCCCTGACATGGCTGGAGCACCAGCAGATGCCCGCCCCTGCAAAGGCCGTGCGCAAACGCGACCTTTCCGGCATCGAACGACCGGATAACGGCCCAGAGGCCACCATCCGCGCTTCGCTCGATTGGCTTATGATGGCTCAGGCCCATTCCGCCACCGGCGATGACGGCGCGGCCCGTGACTACAGCCACACGACCGGCTGGGCAGCCAGCTATCCCGAGACCAGCGGTTATATCGTTCCCACCATGCTCGCACAGGCCGAATTGCTCGGCGATGATGCGTTGCGCGATGGCGCGCGGCGGATGCTTGACTGGCTCGTCTCGATCCAGTTCGAGGATGGCGGTTTTCAGGGCGGCACCATCGGCCAAGTGCCCTGCGTCCCCGTCACCTTCAATACCGGTCAGATTCTCATGGGCCTCGCCGCCGGTTTCCGCGTGTTCGGCGAAGCATACGGCCCCGCCATGCGCAAGGCCGCCGATTTCCTCGCCACATCCCAAGACGAAGACGGGTGCTGGCGCTCTCACCGAACCCCCTTCGCCACGCCCGACGACAAAGCCTACGAAACCCATGTTTCATGGGGATTGTTCGAGGCTGCTCGCGCCGAGGAAAACGCCCTTTGGTCCAACGCCGCGATGTCACAGGTCGATTGGGCGCTGACCTGTCAGAAAGCCAATGGCTGGATGAGCGATTGCTGCCTTTCCAAGCCCGACGCGCCCCTGACCCATACCCTCGGTTACGCCCTGCGCGGCATCATCGAGGCTTATGAATTTTCCAAGCAGGAACGCTACCTTACTGCCGCTCAGAAACTCGGCGGCGCATTAGTCGGATGCTTGGGCGAAGACGGCTATCTCTGTGGTCGCTTTGATACGGCATGGCGTGACAGCGCCGATTGGGTCTGTATGACCGGCACCGCACAGGTCGCCCATTGCTGGCTGATGCTCTCAACCATTGATGACAGCCGCGACTATCGCGACGCTGCCGGACGCGCCCTCAAATACCTGCGTCACCGCATCGATGTGGATGGCCCCGAAGAAACACGCGGTGCCGTCGCCGGTTCCTTCCCGATCCATGGCGATTATGTCCCCTACGGCTACCCCAACTGGGCCGCCAAATTCTACATCGACGCCCAGCAACTCGCCCTCGATCTGGGTGTTGAGTAGGCATCCACAGCCCCGGACCCCGATCCGGGGCCTCGACGAATCGAGAAATATCCTTCAAGACCCCGGCACAAGGCCGGGGATGCTGCAAAAATGAGGAAACCATGACCCCCACTTTCCTCTTCGGCTTCGAGCGCAGCGGCACTACCTTGCTGACCATGATGGTCGGCGCGCATCCGCGCTTGTCCTGCCCGCTCTCCGTCACGGGTACGTGGTGGGATTTCGCCGACCGTCTATCCGAATTCGGTAATCTGGAAACGCGCGAAGACATCATACGCATGGTCGCCGCCGTCGCCGTCCATGACCGGCTAAAGCTCTGGAAAGTCGATTTCGACGAGGCCGCCATCGTCGAGGCCATTCGCCCCGGTCATTACGCCGATCTCGTAAATGCCTTCCACCTCGCCGCCGCCCGCGCCGAGGGTAAGGAAGCGTGGGTAAACATGGATATCTCGACTCTCTTCCGCTTCGAGGATGTCGTCCGCCTCTTCCCCACCGCCCGCTTCGTTCAGATCGTCCGCGACGGGCGCGACGTGGCCCTCTCGTTCAAAGGTTATCGCTTCGGCGGGTTGAACGCGCTGGAGGTCGCCGACCGCTGGTCCCGCGCCACCGTCACCGCCGACCGCATCGGCAATGCCCTCGGCCCAGACCGCTACCTGCGCATCGCCTATGAAGACCTCGTCGGTATGTCCGAGCAGACCCTAGACCGCCTCTGCGATTTCATGGGCGAGCAATTTGATCCGGCCATGCTCGACTACGCGGGCGACGTGTCGCGCAAAGTGCCCGACGCCACCCGCGACCTCTGGCCCGTTCTCGACCGCCCGCCCCAGACCGACAAGATCGCCCGCTGGACCCGCGAGATGAAGCCTTCCGAACGCTACGTCATCGAGGAAGCGGCAGGCGAAGCCCTCGACCGTTTCGGCTACGAACGTGGCGGCAGAGGATTTTCGGCGGGCGGCGAACTGCGCGGCGCATGGTGCTACCTCACGCGCGGCGCGCGGTTGAAGCGTTTGAGTCGGCGGTGAATGCGTGATGCATCCCCTGCCCTGCGCCGGGGTTTCGATGAACAACGCTCCAAGCTTTGAGGCTCAGGATCAAATCCGGGGCTGCGAAACCGTCACCCCTTCTTCGCCATCGCCTCGATCGCGCTCTGCAACTGGCTGATCTGCTCCTGCAACGCCTTGATCTCGTCGCCCTTGGCCTCTGGCTCCGGTTTGACCTCTGCCTTGGGTGCAGCACCTTTCGCACCCGGAACAGCCCCGAACGGCGTGAACATCTGCATCGCGTTCTGGAACATTTCGGCGTTCTTGGCCGTCATAGTCTTCATTGCATCGACCGCCGCTTCACCACCGAAAGCGCGGGTAAATTCCGTCTGGTTCTTCGTCAGGCTTTCGAGGCTCATTTCCAGATAGCCCGGCACGAACCCCTGCATCGAGTTGCCGTAGAACCCGATCAACTGCCGCAAAAACTTGATCGGCAACAGGTTCTCGCCCTTCGCCTCTTCCTCAAAGATGATCTGCGTCAGGACCGAACGGGTGATATCGTCGCCGCTTTTCGCGTCGAACACCTCGAAATCCTCGCCGTTCTTGACCATCACCGCCAGCGTTTCGAGCGTCACATAGCTGCTCGTCGCGGTGTTATAGAGCCGCCGGTTCGCGTATTTCTTGATCGTAATCGGCTTGGGGCGTGCATCACCGCCACCCGTGCCACCCTGATTTCCGTCGTCACCGTGCAGCATGATTCCTCCGGCACACGAACATTCCCAATTCATAAACCTTCGCACCCGCGTTATCGCAGGGCAACACATTTCACACCGCATTGCAGCACAGCGTACGGGTGCGCCATTGCCTGCACGGTGCTAGCGTAGCGCATTGCACCAATATCAGCGGGAGTAAAATGGCACGCGATGCGGCAGGATCAGAGGACACAGCGCACCCCGCCTACCGGCTGGACGGGGCGGGCCTTCTGCTGCGGCATCTGCGCGAAGGGGCGCTTTCACGCCTCGAAACCAGCGTTGTCGCCCCCAACCCAGATATCCAAGCCATCGAGGAACTAACCAAGGATATCGGCGGCACCCTCAACGGCCTACGCCTCTATCAGACTCACCCTTACCGCCGCTGCGTTCCCGGCGCGCGTACGTTCTGGACGCGCGGCTCAACCCGCGTGATTGACTACGGCGGTGCGGGCCAGCCTATTCTCGTCATCCCCTCCATGATCAACCGCGCCACGATCATGGACCTGACGCTCGAAGAATCGCGAATGCGCTGGCTCGCCCGAAACGGCTTTCGCCCTTTCCTGTTCGATTGGGGCGAGCCGGGGACACGCGAGTCGCAATTTACCATCGGCAGATACCTGATCCGCCGCCTACGCCCCGCCTTTGACGCGATTCTACGCCATATGGGCGGGCCGGTTCATCTGGCCGGATATTGCATGGGTGGTCCCATCGCCCTTGCGCTTGCCGCCACACGCCCGGATGATATCGGCGGCGTCGTTACGCTGGGAACGCCATGGGATTTCGATCAATTTCCTGAACATGACCGTTTCCGCGACAATCGCAAAGCCCTCGAAGCATCCCTGATGACCATGGGCGCACTCTACGGCACGATCCCGCCGCAAGTTACCCAGTCTTTCTTTGCCATGCGAGACCTCACCTCCGGCGCACGCAAGTTCCGCCGCTTTGCAAGCCGCCCCGCCGATTGCGCCGATGCCCTGCGTTTCGTCGCAATCGAAGATTGGCTCAATGACGGTGTTGCCGTCCCCTTGCCTGTAGCGATGGAGTGTTTCTCCGACTGGCTCGTGGGTAATGCATTACTGCATGGCACATGGCAAATCGGTGAAACCCTCTTCGACCCAACAGCCATTAATGCCCCGGTCATGGTCATTGCAGGCACCCGCGACAGCGTCGTGCCCCCCTCCTCCGCCCTCGCTCTCGCCGATGCGCTAAACACCCCTCACGTCCTGACCCCCCCCACCGGCCATCTCGGCATCGTCTTGGGCGAGCAAGCCGACCAAACCGTCTGGCACCCTGTGAAGGACTTCCTGTTGAGTAGCTTCCCTAAAAGAAGTTAAACCCGGTTCACCTTGAGCATGAACAGACGCTTTCAACCGGAGGTTCTTTCTGAAGAGCTTTTCGTATTCAATCTCAAGTTGTTCAGACTTGGGCACCCCAAACTGAATAAGATCTCCTCCGTGCCTCACTAGGTCTATGGCCAAGTTAATCGTTTCCTGTTTCCCTACAACCTCGATAACAATATCTGCTTTCTTCCCATCGAAGGCTTCCAGCACTTCCCCGTTGAATCCTTGTGCCGTTGTATTGAAAGCGAAATCAGCTCCCATCTTCAAACTGGTGGCAATTCTGTGATCAACAATATCCAATCCGACTATTCGCCTAGCGCCTTTGCTGGCCAATAGAGATGTAAACAATAGTCCTGCTGGTCCTTGGCCTAGTACGACAACATTTTTGCCAAAAACATCTGGCATGTTTTTGCAGCAGAAAATAACAGTGCCCAATTGTTGTGCGAGTACGGCTTCTTCGGTAGAAAGGTGATCGGGAATATCTATTAGATCTTGTTTCCGAACAGGAACGAAAGGAGCAAACGCATTGAAGTCTGGAGGAATCATCAGCACTCGACCTCCATCTTCTAGGACTCCGACGCATTCGTGACCAGGTTGACCGGGTCGGTACGGAAAAACACTAGACGGCGCATCGTGCAACATGTGTAGATCGCTTCCGCAAATAGCTACTCGAAGATTCTTGACTAAAGTAAATCCCTCCTCAAGTTGTGGTGTTTTAAAATCCTCGAGAGAAATTTCCCCTGGTGCCTGAAACGTTGCCGATTTCATAGTCCGACCCTCTTCTGACTTCTAATCTTACTAGAGAGGACGTGTCCTATTCTCTCTCTTGATTTTCTCCAATTTATCTTGCAATTCTTTGACTCTTTCAGGCATCTTCAAATATTGATCTTCCGTTTCCTTCCTGTCATAGAATATGTCAAATAACATACCTTCTGGGCCTCCCTCTTC
>CALFVD010000013.1 GCA_937928005.1 uncultured Neomegalonema sp.
CTGGCATGGGCGGGAAACCGGGCGCATCTGCCGAACCTTCGCCGTAATCCACCGTCTTGGTCCAGCGTCCGGTGCGCATCCATTCCACGATGCTATCGGGCTGATCCTGACACAGATCCGAGCCGATGCCCACCCGCTCCGGTCCCATCAGTTCCGCCGTGCGGGCGATGGTGGCGCAGAAATCCTCAAGCGTACAGGCCGTGCCGCCCTTTAGGTGGTGAGGATAGAGCGAGAATCCCAGCATTCCGCCGCTTTCGGCCAGCGCCTTCAATACAGTATCCGATTTGTTGCGTAGGGCCGGGTGCCATGAATGGGGGTTGGCGTGGGTGATGGCAATGGGCCGGGTGCTGATTTCCATCGCCTCCAGCGTCGAGCGTTCGGCGGAATGGCTCATGTCGATGACGAGGCCGACGCGGTTCATCTCGGCGATAACGGCGCGGCCCATGCGCGTAACGCCGGGGTCTTCGTCTTCGTAGCACCCCGTCGCGAGTAGGGATTGGTTGTTATAGGTGAGCTGCATGAAACGCGCGCCCAACGTATGCACGATCTCGACGAGACCAATATCGTCTTCGATGGGGGAGGGGTTCTGGAAGCCGAAGATAATGGCGGTGCGTCCATCCTCACGCGCGCGGCGGATATCATCACCAGTGCGGGCTTGGACGATCAGATCGGGGTGGCACTCAAAATGGCGATTCCAAGCCTCGATATTTAGCACGGTTTCGCGGAAATTCTCGTGATAGGCAATGGTAACGTGGACGGCATCGACCGCGCCCTCCCGCATCTGGCGAAACACCTTTTCGGACCAATTGGCGTATTGCAGGCAATCGATGCGGTACGGGCGTGTCATGACTCGCTCCTTTCGCAAGGCCGATTACTGGCGCGGCGTAGGCTGAGGGTGGTCCATTCACCGAGGCGGATGCGGTCTTCGGCATGCATCCCCCAACCTGCGAAAACGCGCTCGACGCCGGGGGCTTGGCGGTGCAGCAGACCGGAGAGGATCACCGCAGACCCGCTGACCGTAACCGCCGCAATCTGGGGCGCAAGGCGTTTGAGTGGGGCGGCGAGGATGTTGGCAAATACCAGATCATAGGGAGCGTTTTCGCGGATCACGGTGCCCGTGGCGCGCGATGCTACGATGGTGCGCATTGTGGCGCCGGTGCCGTTATACCGTACGTTTTCCTTTGCGGTCATCACGGCAACAGGATCAATGTCGGTGGCCAGAACACGCGCTTTCCACAGTTTTGCCGCCCCCATGCCCAGCGCGCCCGTGCCTGTGCCCAAGTCGAGCACGCTACGCGCGACGAAACCCTTGCGCGCCAGCAGGTCCATCGCCTTCAGGCAACCGCGTGTGGTGCCGTGATGCCCGGTGCCAAAGGCCATTGCCGCTTCGATGCATAGGCGAATGGCGGCGGGGGGCGCGTTGCCCGCATCGTGACTGCCATGCAAGACAAAACGCCCCGCTTGGACTGGTCGCAATTCCCGGCGGACCTTAGATACCCAATCTTCAGGAGGGACGGCGGAGACGATGAAGGGTCGCGAGCCATAGGCTGCTTCGAGCAGGGCCAGCAAGACCACATTCGGGCGTTCGGCGAAATAACCGCCAACTTCCCATAGGTCGCCATCTTCGTCGATCTCAAAACAGCCAATGCCAACGGGTGCAGGGTCCATCCGCTCCATAGCGTCGGCCAGTGTTTGAGCATCGCGCTCGTTTTCGATGGTTGCAAAGGCCGTGTAGACCTCGCCGGTCGTCGATGTCATGGAATCGTCTCTCCCCCGCTTATCGGGGGAGGGGTATCATGCTTGGGGGCGAGATATCAGCCCTTTTCGCGTGTGCTTTCGGCCAAAGCTTCGAGGCGGTCGGCGGGGACGAAACCGCGCACAACCTGATCACCCATGATGAAGGCTGGCGTGCCGTTAATGCGTAGTTTCTGCGCGAGGGCATAGGTGCGGTTGATCTGATCCTTGATCGCGTCGTCATCCATGTCGGTCTTGAGTTGGTTAACGTCCAGTCCAATTTCCTGAGCGATAGCCATGATGCTGGTTTCGTTGTGGGAACCACGATGAACCATGAGCGCGTCGTTGAATTCAGGATATTTCGCGCCGCCCTCCTGCATGGCAGAGGCGAGTGCAGCCTTGGCGGCGAGGACTGATCCGTCGCCAAGGATTGGGAATTCTTTGATCACGAGGCGAATATTGCCATCGGCTTCAACGAATTTTTCAACCTCGGTATGGGCGCGTTTGCAGAAACCGCAATTATAATCGGCAAACTCGACCATCGTGATGTCGCCATCGGGGTTGCCTCGCACAATGGAGAAGCCGTCCTCGAAAATTTCTTTGGCGTTTGTCGTGATCAGGTCGCCATCGGCGGCGGCGGCGGCAAGTTTCTGCTGCGCTTCATAGGCGTTGATCGCCTCGACGATAACGCCGGGATTGGTCAGCAGATATTCGCGGATTGCCTCGCCTTGCGGCGCTGCGGCGGCACCGGGACGCGCATCCATGTAACTTGTGACGGCGTCGCCAACGAGAGCTGGATTTTGACTCAAGTGATCCGTGAAGGCGGCCTGTACCGTAGCCGGGTTAACCTTCACTGGTTTGTTGATCGTCGTCATAAATGTATAGCCGCTGACCACGAGGGCGATTGCGCCGAGGCCAGCTCCGATTTGTCCGTACATCTTGCACCCTTTGCGTGATATTTTGCGCCTCTTTACAGTGGCCAGTGACGCTGTGGCGATTAAAAAAGTCTTACACTCCCAGAGAGTTTACTTCTCCAGCGCCTTTCGGCGGTCGATTTCAGCGAGGATGTCACCCGCGCGTAGCCATGCGGGGGAGCCGGTAGGCGAGGATTTTTGTACCTGTTTCGCATGACGCCCTGCGACGATCAGCCCCCCGGTCATAATCTGGTGTTCGGCGGCGGCGAGGGAGGCGTTGATGGTATTACCAAGGCGGCGTTCGGTCTGGGCCAGCCAACGCCATGCATTCGCATTGTAGCGGTCACGGCGAACCGCTTCTCGCAGGGTTTGGGCAGCCTCATTCGTTGCATTCGGCTCGTCGAGCGCGAGCAAAGCCTGACCTAATGAGGCGAGGATCAGTGGCTCATCCGGCGCAAGTGATGCGGCGCGACGATAAGCGGGGATCGCCTCACGCGCGGCCCCGCCCTCAAAGAGAATTTGTCCCTTGAGTTCATGGTAAAATGCATCATTGGGCCGTGTGGCGACGAGGCGGTCGATGGTGCGCAGGGCTGCTTGTGGATCGGGCATCCGATGATACGCGACGGCACGAGCCAACAGCGCGACCTCGCTATTGTCGTCGGGTATTTCACGCAAGGTTCGGGACGGTGCGTAGAGGAATCCACGTAGCTTCGCCCGCATCCGCTGATGCCAGTAGCGCGTCTGTGCATCGACTTTGCGTCCCTTGGCAGGTGAATTGTTCACGCGATTTTCGAGGGAGCGGATACGCTCGGAAGACAGCGGATGTGACAGGGTGTAGGGATCGCGCCTGCCCACAGCGACAAGCTCATCTGCCTGAAGACGACGCAGTGTGCCGACCATGCCGGTGGGGTCAATCCCTGCGCTTTCTAGATAGGTGACGGCGGCTTGATCGGCTGCGCTTTCCTGTCCGCGCGTATAGCGTAGGAAGCCGCGTTGGGCGACAGTTTGGCCTCCGGCGAGGATAGCCGCACCCGCCTGCCCGGCCCCGGCGGCAATGGTGGCCACGCCGATTATGGTGGATAGAATCGCGGTGCCGCGTGATGCGCTCGCCCCACCCGCAAAGCGAACCCCATGCCCCCCGGCGATGTGGCCCGTCTCATGCGCAATCACACCGATTAGCTTTTCGGGGTCGTCCAATTCAATCAATAGGCCGGTATGGAAGGCCATGTTGCGCCCCACGACGAAGGCGTTGAGCGTCTTGTCATTAACGATGAATATCTCGACGCTACCGTCATAAAGACCCGCTGCGCGGAAAATGGGTGCGGCCATGCGCTCTAGCGTATTCTCGATCTCAGCATCGCGGATCGTCGAGATGCCACCGCGCGCATCTGCATTCGACGGAAGGGCGAACGTCAGGGCAAAGGCGGCGATGGTGAGAGCCTTTATCGCAAAATGCTGTAGCGGGCGCATGGGCGGTCTCCGGTCGCGGGGTCGTCCTCTCTACCTTACATTCGCAAAGCGTGGCGAGGATATGATGTTGATGTCACATCGTGCGGTTGTGATCGAATGTGTCAGGAATTGTTGGTGGCGACAATTCACTTGAGGCGGTCTTTGGCTTGGGCCAGATAAGGGGCATGAAAATTACACCCTCTCGCCGTTCCGATGTCGCCGCTTTCCTTGCCATGGATGTGATGGAGGCTGCGCGACGGGCCGAGGAAGGCGGGGCGAATGTGGCGCGGCTGGAGGTTGGCCAACCGGGCGCGCCTGCGCCTCGACTGGCGCGCGAAGCGGCGATGAAGGCGCTATCGAATGCAGATTCGCTGGGTTACACGGTGGCGCTGGGGATGCCCGCGCTGCGTGAACGGCTGTCGCGGATGTATCGGGAGGTTCATGGCCTCAATGTTCCGGCGGAGCGGATTGTGGTGACGACGGGGTCATCGGCGGGGTTCCTGCTGGCGTTTCTGACGCTGTTCGATGCGGGTGCGCGGTTGGCGCTGGCCGATCCGGGCTATCCGAGCTACCGCAATATCCTCGCCAGCATCGATATCGAGCCGGTGCGGCTGGAGGCGACGCTGGCGACCGGGTATCAGCCTGATCCCGCGCTCATGGCGGCGGCGCGAGCCGAGGGGCAGATTGATGGGCTATTATTCGCCAGCCCAGCCAATCCGACCGGCACGGCCCTGTCGCGGGAGGCGCTGGTTGCGCTGATTGCGGATTGCCGGTCGCATGGCACGGCGATGGTATCGGACGAAATCTACGACCGTCTGTGGTATGCAGAAAAACCAATTTCGACGCTGGAACTGACGGATGAAGCCTTCGTTATCAATAGCTTCTCAAAATATTACTGTATGACCGGGTGGCGCGTCGGGTGGATGGTCGTGCCGCCTGATCTGGTGCGAACCGTCGAGCGGTTGGCGCAAAACCATTTCATCTGTCCGCCACATATCTCGCAGGTTGCCGCCTTGGCGGCGCTGGATGCAGAGGAGGAATTATCCGCGCATCTGGAAGTGTATCGGCGCAATAGAGCCTTGTTGCTGGATGCGCTACCGGGGATGGGATTCCGGGATTTCGCCCCCGCTGATGGCGCGTTCTACCTCTATGCCGATGTGACCGGCCTTACGAATGATAGCGCAGAATTTGCCCGCCGAATGCTGAATGAGGCGCAGGTTGCGGCGGTTCCCGGAACCGATTTCGATCCCGTGCGCGGGGCGGAGACAATGCGGTTCAGCTTTGCCGGATCGACGGAAACGGTCGAGAAAGCGGTGAAGTCGCTGGGTGCGTGGCTCCGGTAAAGGGCCGCGTTGTCCTTCCCTCATGTTGAACCTACATAGAGGTTCCAGTGAGGGGAGACTTAAATATGAAAATCGGGGATGCGGCGGCGGAGTCTAATTTGAGCGTGAAGACGGTGCGGTATTATGCCGATACCGGGCTGGTGACGCCGGGGCGTAGCGAAAGCGGGTATCGGGAATACGATGCGACCACCGTGCAAAAGCTGCGTTTTGTGGCGCGGGCGCGGGGCTTTGGGTTCAGTGTGGCAGAATGCCGCGAGCTGTTATCGCTCTACGAAGATGATGGCCGAGCCAGTGCTGATGTGAAGCGAATCGCCGAGGCGAAAATCGAGGCGCTGGACCGGAAACTGGCGGAATTGCACGAGTTGCGAGATGAGCTGTCGCGGGTGGCGATGGCCTGCGCGGGGGATGAGCGGGCGCAATGCCCAATCCTCGATCGCTTTGCTGAAATCTAAGGGGGGATGGACGAATACAGGTGCCGCCCCCATATCAGTCGCGGAAAATACGGGAGAAATTACATGTTTGGCCTGTTCAACAAAACCGAAATGCCGACTTCTACTTTGCCAGGGCGAAGCGATGCTATGCCGGTTCCCTCGCTGCATTACGTTAATAGTAATCCGCTTAAAGGGCCGTTCCCTAAGGGTATGGAGACGATCTACGTTGCGATGGGGTGCTTTTGGGGTGCAGAGCGACTGCTCTGGTCTGTTCCGGGTGTCTATAGCACTGCCGTTGGCTACATGGCCGGATCGACGCCGAATCCGACCTATCGTGAAGTATGTACCGGACAGACCGGGCATACCGAGGCAGTGATGGTTGTCTATGATCCCTCCAAGGTCAGCTTGGAACGAGTGCTGAAACCGTTCTGGGAGGAGCATGACCCGACACAGGGGATGCGGCAGGGCAATGATGTCGGTACGCAATATCGGTCAGGTATCTACACGACGACACCCGCGCAGTTGAAAACGGCAATCGAGACCCGCGACGCCATCGCGAAGCAACTGAATGCGAAGGGCCGGGGGAAAATCACGACTGAGATCATGGCCGCGCCGGAATTCTACTATGCCGAAGATGAGCACCAGCAATATCTGGCGAAAAACCCGCGTGGGTATTGTGGCTTGAGCGGGACGGGAGTGACATGCCCGGTGCCGCAGACGGCCTAGCCCTGCGCCTTCTGGAAGAAGACAGAGATGAGCGTTTATTCGCAATAGCCGCCTAAAGCCCTCTTCCCGTTGACGCGGGGAGAGGGAAGCCATCAATGATATCTCCAAGCGAATACTGCGAAAGGGCATCTTCGATAGTTTTTGCCAAAGCGAATTGTGCAAATCACAATAAAGCAAAACGTAATTGCCGTGAATCATGTCCAAGCCAGATGATGCCTTCTGCGGGCCAAAGGGCTGAGGTTATGGCCAAAAAGCAAACCCTAGAGACATCTATTATCTAAGAAATGGCTGGGGCGGCAGGATTCGAACCTGCGCTCTTCGGTACCAAAAACCGCTGCTTTACCAGCTAAGCTACGCCCCAAGCGTGGATGGTCATAGCGTCCCGCAACCGGGCTTGCAAGCCATGCCTTCAAGTTTAGTATTTTGATTGGTGAGCAGCACAAAATGCCCCCCCGGCATGGTGGGAAGGATAAGGTCGGATAGGGCCGCACCAATTAGGATGTATCGGCAATTGCTGGCTCCCAATCGTGCAATGCTCGCAATGCCAATTCCTGACAATCTGCCAACAACACATCAACGGGGCGCTTGCCTCGATGCCGATATCCCGGTGGCCGACCGGGCCGCATGACCCGTTTCCATCGTGCCCGCCCCCTCGCCAATATCCGCGCCAGCCGCCTTGCTTGACCCGGAATATCGTCCATCGCCGCCTGCAATGCCGCCAATCTGCGGCATAACGCTTGCGCATTTATCTCGTCATTTGGGGAGATGGTTTTCTTTTCGGGGGGTGCGGTATCCTCACCATCGAAAAACCGGATATTCGGCCCGAATCCCCGCGCATGCTTTTCCTGCGGATCGACATTCTTGCGAGGATCGAACAACCCAAAAGCCGTTTTGCGCGGGCCTGATCCGCTGGGAATCGCCCCGGTCGGTGCCGCCCGCGCCTTCCTAGGCGTTACGGTGATTCCAACCGCAGCCATGGCAATTAACCGCCGCAACGCGGATTCGGCGGGCCGCAAGCCTTGGAGAATCGCCAGATATAACCATCGCGGCAACATACCGACCATCGCCTCTGGCAGCATTGCCACCAAACCCGCCACGATCTGCATCAGATCGCGCCGGTTGGCAGCAATGGCACTATGTCGATCCGCTTCGGTCATTTCGTTCCTTGTTAAAAACAAATCAAGGACAAAAAAGATCAAATAAGGAACAATGTCAAGAGCGTATGATGATTTTTGTCTCAAGAACGGCGGCTCTGTTGCTTTGAGCCATATGTCGCGCTGGTTTCGCTGGACGATACGGGAATGCGGCAATAGAGAGACACAAAACGTCGCCATAAATGCGACTGGCATCAACGAGTGATGGAGATTACCTTGGCGCACGCCCCTGACGATCACGGCCACGTCGCGGATGAAGACCGCCGCGATATCCTATTTCTTGCAACCGGCGCGGTTGGCGCGGTTGGTGTCGCTTCGGCGGTATGGCCGCTCGTCGATCAGATGAACCCCAGTGCTTCCGTGCTGGCCCTCTCGACGATGGAAGTCGATATCAGTGCGTTGGAGCCGGGGCAGGAGATGAAGGTTTCCTTCCTCAAGGCACCCGTATTCATTCGCCGCATGACCGAAGAAGAGATGGAAAAAGCCGCCGCTGTGGACGTTTCGGCAATGCCCGATCCCGATCCGCGCAACCCCAATGCCGCTGGGCTGGTTGCTGATGTGAACGAGCGCCTTATCGACCCCGCGCGTGGCATCATCGTTTTGTCCGGTGTCTGCACCCATCTCGGCTGTGTGCCGCTCGGTGATGGCGCGGGCGATTACAAGGGCTGGTTCTGCCCTTGCCATGGCTCGCATTACGACAGCTTGGGCCGTATCCGTAAAGGCCCGGCCCCCGAAAACCTGCCCATACCCGTCGCGTCCCTCGATGGCGACATCCTCAAGCTCGGATAGGAGAACTATCATGGGAACGATTCCCCAGGAGCATTACGAACCCAAAGAGGGCACGACGTCGAAGTGGATCAACGACCGTCTGCCCATTATGGGGATGCTCGACCATCTCAATAAATTCCCGACACCCAAAAACCTGAACTGGGCCTATGTTTTCGGCGGCATCCTCGTTCTTTTTTTGGTGATTCAGCTCGCCACGGGAATCACGCTGGCGATGCATTATCAGGTCGGTGAAGATTCTGCGTTCCGCTCTGTCGAGCATATCATGCGTGATGTGAATTACGGTTGGTTCCTGCGCTACGCCCATGCCAATGGCGCGTCGTTCTTCTTCATCGCCGTCTACGCCCATATCTTCCGTGGATTGTATTACGGGTCTTACAAGGCACCGCGCGAGATTCTCTGGATCATCGGCGTGCTGATCTATGTTGTGATGATGGCGACCGCGTTCATGGGGTACGTCCTGCCGTGGGGCCAGATGAGCTTCTGGGGTGCCAAGGTCATCACCTCACTCTTTGGCGCGATTCCGTTGGTTGGTGAGAGCCTGAAGATATGGCTCTGGGGTGGCCCGTTCGTGGGCGAAGCGACGCTGAACCGTATGTTCTCGCTGCATTACCTGTTGCCCTTCGTGATTGCCGGTCTGACCGTGCTGCATATCTGGGCGCTGCACCATGTCGGTAACACCAACCCAACCGGCGTTGAGGTCCGCAAGAAAGATATCGAAACCGTCAAGAAAGACACCGTGCCTTTCGCGCCGTTCTACGTGACGAAAGACCTGTTCGCGATCCTGCTGTTCCTAATCGCCTTCGCCTTCTTCCTCTACTTCGCGCCGAATTACCTCGGCCACCCGGATAATTACATCGAGGCGAACCCGCTGGCGACGCCCGCGCATATCGTGCCCGAATGGTACTTCCTGCCCTTCTACGCCATCCTTCGCGCGATTACCTTTGATCTGTTCTGGATCATTCCGGCAAAGCTGGGCGGCGTCTTGGCGATGTTCGGCGCGATTGCCGTGCTGGCCTTCGTGCCGTGGCTCGATACCTCGAATGTCCGTTCCACGACCTATCGCCCGATCTATCGCTGGTGGTTCGCCGTGCTGGTCATCGATTTCTTCGTCCTGATGTGGGCGGGTGGAATGCCCGCCGAGGGTATCGTACCGCTCGTCTCGCTGCTGGGCACGATCTACTGGTTCGCGCATTTCCTGATCGTCCTGCCGATTGTGGGATTGATCGAGAAACCGCTGCCACGCCCCGAAAGCATCGAGGCGGCCTTCAAGAAAAAGCATGACATCACCGATGATGCCAACAAGACGCCAGCGGCTGGTGCCGCTGCGCAGCCTGCGGAATAAGGGGACCGATATGAAGACCACGATGAAATCGGTTCTCGCCGCCGCCATTCTTGGGCTGGCCCTGCCATCCGCCGCAATCGCGGCGGGGGGCAAAGGCAAGCTTCTCGGCCATGAGTTCAGCTTCAACGGCGTGTTTGGAGCCTATGATCAGGGCGAGTTACAGCGCGGATATCAGATCTATCAGAATATCTGCGCCAACTGCCATGGCATGAAATACGTTCCGTTTCGTGCCCTTGGCGATAAAAATGGCCCCGGCTTTAGCGAGGATGAAGTAAAGGCCATCGCGGCGTATTACGAAGTACCCGACGAAGAGGGCGAGCCGGGCGATACCCGCCCCGGCAAGCCGTTCGATTACTTCCCTGATCCCGGTGCCGCAGGCAATCCCCCCGATATGTCACTGCTGGCTAAGGCCCGTGCGGGTGGTGCGGACTATATTTATAGCCTCATGCTCGGTTACACGGGCGAAGAACAAGAAACCGCAGGCACGATCCTTTATGAGAACAAGGCCTATGGCGGCTATCTCGGCATGGGACCACAGCTTTACGGCGATGACGTTGAATACAGCGACGGCACCGAAGCAACCATAGAGCAAGAGGCGAACGACATCTCTGCTTTCCTCATGTGGGCGGCGGAGCCAAAGATGGTCGAGCGCAAGCAGGCGGGTGTCTGGTCGATTAGTTTCCTGATTCTCTTCGCGACCCTCGTTTGGTTCACGAACCGCAAGATCTGGGCGAAGGTGAAACACCCCGAAGACCATTGATGACCCGAATACGGTGAATGTGATATGATATGGGGATGCCGCTTGATTGTCGGCATCCCTTTTTGTATACGCCACATTCCCTGTCCAGATGAGGAGCGATCATGGCGCGCGTAACCGTCGAAGACTGCGTTGATAAGATCCCAAACCGGTTCGAGGTCGTTCTCCTCGCCGGATATCGTGCCCGCGCGATTGCCACGGGCGGCTCGATGCTGGTCGAGCGCAACGATGACAAATTCCCCGTCGTCGCCCTGCGCGAAATCGCCGAGACGGCGCTGACCCCCGAAGACCTGCGCGAGCAGGCCATCGCCCACCTCCAGAAGCATGTCGAAGTCGATGAACCCGTCGAGGACAACATGGCCGCCCTGATGGGCGAGCAGGACGCGCCGGACGAGGATATGTCCGAAGCCGACCTGATCCGCGCGCTTCAGGCGGAGAGCGCGTCAAGCTGATGACCGGGGCCGTGGGTGACACCCGGTCCATCCCGGACGGGACTGACCCTGCCGCGACGCCGTTGCCGGTGTCGCGCGCTTTCCTTGGTGAACGCGAGGTTCTCGAAACCCGCATTCTCGCCTATAATCCCGACAGCGATATTGACCTGATCCGCCGCTCCTTCGACTTGGGCGCGCGCGCGCATAGTTTTCAGGACCGCAAATCGGGCGAGCCGTATTTCACCCACCCCATCGCCGTTGCGAATCTACTGGCTGATTTGCGCCTTGATGATGCCAGCATCGCCACGGCCTTGTTGCATGATGTGGTTGAAGATACTGGCTACACCCGCAATGATATTGTCGAGTTGTTTGGTGAGGAAATCGCGGGCCTCGTCGCGGGCGTCACCAAACTTAGCGAAATCGAGGAGCGCGATGCGGTCGTCAATACCCGCGAAGAAGCGCAGGCGGAGAACTTTCGCAAGCTGATCCTCGCCGTTGCTCAGGACGCCCGCGTCCTCCTCGTTAAACTCGCTGACCGCCTGCACAATATGCGCACGCTGGGTGCGATGCCGAAGGAAAAGCAAGACCGCATCGCCGCCGAAACCATGGAGGTCTACGCCCCGTTGGCGGGCCGCATGGGGATGCAGGATATGCGCGAGGAACTCGAAGACCTCGCCATCCGCGTCCTTGCCCCCGGTGCGCGTATGTCGGTCTTGCGCCGTTTCGTCAGCCTGCGCCGCAAGCATGGTGAGGTCGTCGTTACCGAGGTTGAGCGCGATATCGAGCGCACCCTTGCTGATATCGGCATCCATGCCCGCGTGGCCAGTCGCCAGAAACGCCCTTATTCTATCTGGCGCAAGCTACAGGAAGATCGTGTTGGGTTTGAGAGTCTGTCCGATATCGTTGCCTTCCGCATTGTCGTCAATTCCACCGATGATTGCTACCTCGCCTTGGGTGCCGTTCACCGCAAATGGCGGGTCGTGCCGGGGCGGTTCAAGGACTATATCTCCAACCCAAAGACTAATGGCTACCGCTCGATCCACACCACGGTGATCGGCCCGAATGGCTGGCGCGTCGAAGTGCAGATCCGCACCATCGCGATGCATGAACATGCCGAGCGCGGCGTCGCCGCCCATTGGTCCTACCGCGACGGCGTGCGCGCCGAAAACCCCTATGCCGTGGGTCCGACCCTGTGGCTGAAGGACGTGCTTGACCGGTTGGAACAGGGGGCGCGTCCCGACGAATTCCTCGAACACGTCAAGCTGGAGTTGTACCATGATCAGGTCTTCTGCTTCACGCCCAAGGGCGATGTTCGCCGCCTGCCGCGCGGTGCCACCGCCCTTGATTTTGCCTATGCCATCCACACGAATCTCGGAAATTCCTGCGTTGGCGCGCGTATAGACGGCCATCAGGCGTCGTTCTGGAAGGAATTGCGCAACGGCCAGAGCATCGAAATCCTGCGCTCCGATGGTCAGCAACCCACCGCCGAGTGGGAAGATATGGTCATCACGGGCCGTGCGAAATCCGCCATCCGCAAGGCTTTGCGCGAGATGGAACGCACTGAGTTGAGCCGCTTTGGCAAGCAACTCCTCGACCGCGCTTTCACCAAGGCGGGCTACGAAATGGGCGAGGATGATCTGACCTGCGCCATCAGCGTGCTGGACTATCCCAATGCCGACGCCCTTTTCGCCGCTGTCGGTGCCTCCGAATTGCATCCCGATGAGGTGTTCAAGGCCGCCAATCCCGACCGCGATGCCAGCGATGAAATTGCCAAACGCGAGGAATCGGCGGTCTTTCTGCGCGGGGCGCTACGCAGCCCAGTCCATCATTTCTGCCCCCATTGTACGCCGATCCCCTTTGAGCGGATCATTGGCGTAGTTGACCGTAATCAGGGTGGTGTGATGGTCCATCGCATCGATTGCGCCATTCTCGAAAACGAGGCTGACGATACAGCGGAAGACTGGCTCGACATGTTCTGGGGCGATGGTGCCGATTCGGTTGCGCGCTACCATACCCGCGCCGCGCTGATCCTCGCCAATGAGCCGGGCGCGCTCGGTGCGGTCTGTACTGGTGTTGGCGCTTTGGGCGCAAATATCGTGAATCTGCGCATTGTCGAGCGAAAGCCCAGTTATTACAGGGTAATTGTCGATCTTGAAGTGCGCGGCGCGCGCCATCTTCATCGAATATTGCGGACTTTGGAACAGCAGCCGCGCGTGGATCGCGTGGATCGTATCGGCGGTGTTGACGACGCGCTCGTATCGGCGCATCTCCCTGCACAGAATGCCGATCCGAAGGATGCCTCGTGACCGAAAACCACGCCGACCAAAAAGTCCTCGCCGAATTCCGCGCTGCCGATGCCTTGCTTGAAGGACATTTCATCCTGTCTTCGGGCAAGCACAGCCCTGCCTACCTACAATGCGCCCGCGTTATGATGGACCCCGCCCGCGCGGGTCGTCTCTGTGGAGCATTGGCCGATAAGCTGCGCGTGGCCCATGGTGCGGATGCTTTCGACCTGTGCATCTCTCCCGCCATGGGCGGTGTGCTCGTGGGGTACGAAGTCGCGCGGCAGATGGCTCTGCCCTCGATCTTCGCCGAGCGTGTGGAGGGCAATTTCGTCTTCCGGCGCGGCTTTGATATTCCCAAAGGCGCACGCTGCCTCATGGTTGAGGATGTTGTTACCACCGGCCTTTCCTCCCGCGAATGCATTGCCGCCATCGACGCTGCTGGCGGAAACGTGATTGCCGGTGCCGCGTTGGTTGATCGCAGTGGCGGCAATGCCGATATAGGAGTTCCCCTGACGGCTCTCGTCTCGTTAACGGTTCCCGTCTATGATGAGAATGACGTACCGGAGGCGCTCGCCGCATTGCCTGCAACCAAACCAGGCAGTCGGGGATTGAAAACCTGAGAATCAACGTGATGCACAGGCATTACCAGCGGAGGACCGCATGATCTTCAAGCGCAGGAAGCAGCCATCGCTTCTGCGTCGCGCAGCCGCCTTTCTCTGGCCGGAGAAAGGCTTTGCGCGCGGTTGGCGCTATATGCGTCACCGGGTCGAGCGGATCAACGATACCCCCTCCAATATCGCCTTTGGATTTGCCTGCGGTGCTTTCGCGTCTTTCACGCCGCTCTTTGGCTTGCATTTTGTCGTCGCCGCTCTCTTTGCGAAGATCGCGCGCGTCAATATCATCAGCGCATTGTTCGGCACCGCTATCGGCAATCCGCTGAGCTTTCCGCTAATTGCGGCGGGATCAATGTCCGTTGGCTCGCTCTTGCTAGGCCGTGGGCAAGACCATGCGGATGGGGAGGGCGTCGTTGCGGCCTTCGTCGACATGGGCACTTTGCTTTATGATGGCGCGCGTAGTGCCATTGGCATTGCTGAACCGGGCACTGTGTCATGGTCGACCGCCGCTTCGCGTCTGGGTGAGTTCAGCAGCCAGTTCATGGTCCCCTATGCCTTGGGTGGCCTGATCTGCGGCATTCCCGTGGCCGTCGCCAGCTACTACATCGTCCGCCCCGCCATTGCCGCTTATCAGAAACGCCGTGCCGAAAAGCTGGCGCGCCGCCGCGTGGAGCGGGCGAACGAAATCAACGCCGAAGGCGTGCGCTGAATTTCCCTGACGTGACGCTGCATCTGCCTTATGTCTAAGGGCTTATAGGGAAGGGCAAGGCCATGACCAGCACACCACGCCTCGGCGTTAATATCGACCACGTCGCCACCATCCGCAACGCGCGCGGCGGTGATGCGCCCAGCCCTGTGCGCGCCGCCCTCATGGCCGAGCAAGCGGGAGCCGACGGCATCACCGCCCATCTGCGCGAGGATCGCCGCCATATCCGCGATGACGATATCACCGCGCTGATGCAGGCGCTGACCGTCCCCCTCAATTTCGAGATGGCCGCGACTGATGAGATGCGCGAGATCGCCCTACGCCACCGTCCGCACGCTGCTTGTATCGTCCCCGAAAAGCGCGAGGAACGCACAACCGAGGGCGGCTTGGGCGTTGCGCAGGACCAAGCCCGCCTCGCTGAATACATTGCCCCTCTGCGCGATGCTGGATGCCGTGTCTCGATGTTTATTGAGCCAGACCCCATCCAGATTGCCGCCTGCGCCCGTATCGGCGCGCCGGTGATTGAATTGCATACTGGCACATTCTGCGAGGCTCATCTTTCCGGTGATACTGCTCGCTGCGATGCCGAACTCGCCCGCATTGCGACAGGGGTGCGTGTTGGCATCGAGGAGGGGTTGGAGGTCCATGCGGGCCACGGTCTCGACTTTGAGACCGCCCGTCTCATCTGCGCCGTCCCAGATATCGCCGAGCTGAATATCGGCCATTTCCTGATTGGCGAGGCCATCTTCGTCGGCCTGACCGAAGCCATCCACCTGATGCGCGCCGCGATGATCGAAGGCACCGCATGATTATCGGCATCGGCTCTGACCTTGCCGATATCCGCCGCATTGCCAGCACGTTGGAGCGCCACGGCACGCGCTTCACAACCCGTGTCTTCACCGATATCGAACGCGAACGCTCCGACCGAAAACCCCACCGTGCCGCCAGTTATGCCAAACGTTGGGCCGCGAAAGAGGCGTGCTCGAAGGCATTGGGCAGCGGCGTGCGCATGGGCGTTGCATGGCGCGAAATGGGCGTCGTCAACCTGCCTAGCGGTCAGCCTACCCTGCATCTGGAGGGCGGCGCACGCGAGCGGCTTGACGCTCTGATGCCCGACGGTCACATTCCGCGCATCCACCTGACCATGACCGATGACGACCCCTACGCGCAGGCATTCGTGGTGATCGAAGCCATTTCTCGATAACCCGACCACCGCCCCACCAGCCACCTCACAAAAGGGAATCCTCCCTGTACTTTCTGCTCTATGAAATATGTGGCATATTTCATAGAAAGTAGATGTTTGCGGCGCTCTGTCTCGGTCTTAAACCAACCCTTGATCCGACTCGCGCACTCCTCCATATTTAGAATAATTCTAAAAACGGCGTGACATGCGCCTCACAAGGACAGAATGCAATGTTCATTCAGACGGAAGCAACCCCAAACCCGTCGACCCTAAAGTTCCTGCCGGGCCGTACGGTCATGGCCAGCGGCACCGCTGATTTCACCGATGCAGCGGGGGCCGAGCCATCCCCACTGGCCAAGCGTATCTTCGCTGTTGAAGGTGTCGAAGGCGTGTTTCTTGGGCCCGACTTTATCTCTGTTGCCAAGGGCGAGGCCGATTGGGCACATATTAAACCAGCAATCCTCGGCGCGATTATGGAGCATTTCACCTCTGGTCAGCCGGTCATGGGCGATGATGCACAGGCCAGCGGCGGTCATGCCGAGCATGACGGCCCCCATGGTGCAGTCGTCACCCAGATCAAAGACTTGCTCGATACCCGCGTGCGCCCCGCTGTGGCGCAGGATGGTGGCGACATCACGTTCCACGGCTTTGATGAGGGTATTGTCTATCTGTCGATGCGCGGTGCCTGTGCCGGGTGCCCCAGCTCCACGATGACGCTCAAGATGGGCATCGAAAATCTACTGCGCCATTACATCCCCGACGTTTTGGAAGTACGCCCCGTCCCGCAATGATCGTCCTTGGCATTGATGCTTGTCTTGGCCGTTGCTCCGTTGCGTTGATATCGGAGGAGGGTGCCATCGCCTCCAAAAGCGAGGAGATGGCGCGCGGCCATGTCGAGCGCCTCGCCCCGATGGTCCACGAAGTCTTGGCCGAAGCAAACATCGCCCCAACTGCCATAAACCGCATCGGCGTCACCTGTGGCCCCGGCGGTTTTACTGGCGCACGGCTTGGTGTTTCCTTCGCGCGCGGGCTTGCTTTGTCTAACGGGGCGCAAGCCATCGGTATCTCGACACTCGAAGCCATCGCCGCACAAACGCCCGCTGATCTTGTGCTCGTTGCGCTCGATGGTCGTCGTGGCGATCTTTTCGTGCAGATATTCGACAAGGGCGTGCCCGTGACGCCCCCTGAAGCCATCGCGACCGATATGCTCGATATCCACGCGGCCAAGCATGGCGCGCCTCTCATCATCGGTCCTGACCCGCTCCCCCCCATTGATCCGGTCATCGTTGCGCGCCTTGCGACGCTCCGTGGCGCAGAGGAAGGGCCACCCCGGCCCCTATACTTGCGCGCCCCTGACGCAAAGGCCGCTATGCGCCCTGTTCTCCGGTGATTTACCTGCAAGAAGGCCCAATCGCCCCTGTACTCGCAAAAAGAGTCGCTGACTTACAAGCGTGCGCTTACGCTGAAACGGGAATGCGGCCATGGCATGCCGATGAAATTGCTTCGCTTTTAAACAATTCCTGTAATCGCTTGTATGTCGCACACGAAGACGATTTTAAAAACGCCAGTTTAAAAGCATTTTTACTAGTGACTTTCGTAGCTGGCGAGGCCGAAATCCTCGCCATAGCGGTTGATCCACATCACCAGCGATGCGGGGTCGCATCACAAATCATGAAGCGCATGATACAAGACTGTGAACAAGCAGGTATCGGCCATATCATGCTTGAGGTTGCAGAAACGAATAAGGCCGCCCAGTCTCTTTACCATACGTTAACTTTTGTTAAGGTTGGATATAGATTACAATATTACACGTTTGACGGTATTGAAGTTGATGCATATATTCTCAAAAGACAGATCGAGCCCGTAACAAAGTAGGTCTAATCTGTATAAAACGGCAAATTAACAAAAAAGATACCAGTTTTCTCTTGCATGTCTATTTAGAATGAATAAATACGCCCGTGACGCAGCTATCGTCCCGTGACACATCTTATGTCTATACGGATTGGGAGTATGCGCAATTCGTTATGCAATTTAATGTCTTCGGAGTAATCGCCATGAGCGACGCCATCATCGAAAAAACCGAACTCCTGCAGCTTACGTCCGATATCGTTTCATCGCACGTATCGAACAACCCGGTTCCTCCCGCTGATCTTCCCGGCTTTATCGAGTCAGTTTACCACACACTCGACCAGCTTGCGAATGAGCCGGAAGAAGAGCCTGTTGAAGAACTGAAGCCTGCCGTATCGATCAAGAAATCGATTACGCCAGATCACATCATCTGTCTTGAAGATGGCAAAAAGCTCAAGATGCTCAAGCGTCACCTCAAGACCTCTTATAATATGACGCCTGAAGATTACCGCGAGCGTTGGGGTCTGCCTTCTGATTATCCGATGGTTGCGCCGAACTATGCCGCAAAGCGTCAGGAACTCGCCAAGAAGATCGGTCTGGGCCGCAACCGCGCCGCCGCCAAAAACTGATCGACCCATAGAGTGATGAAACAAGAGGCGCGTCTGCATTGCGGACGCGCCCTTTTTGTGCTTTGGAACCGCAATGAATGCCATAACGCCAAAGAAGTTGTTCATTCGCACCTACGGGTGCCAGATGAACGTCTATGATTCCGAGCGTATGTCCGAATCTCTGACGGATGCGGGCTATACCGCTGTGGATACGCCCGACGAGGCGGATCTTGTGCTGCTCAATACCTGTCATATCCGCGAAAAGGCCGCCGAAAAGGTCTATTCTGAACTTGGCCGGATGCGCAAACTTGCCGAAGAGAAAGCGACACGCGGCGAAACGATGCGCGTCGGTGTTACCGGTTGCGTCGCCCAAGCCGAGGGTGAGGAGATTGTGCGCCGCCAGCCCCTTGTCGATCTCGTTGTCGGGCCGCAGGCATATCACCGGCTCCCCGCCATGCTCGACGCGCTGGATGCAGGACAGGGCGCACAGGTCGAAACTGATTTCCCTGCCGAGGATAAATTCGCCGCCCTCCCCAAACGCGCCCGGCGCGCCTCGCCCAGTGCCTTTCTCAGCGTGCAAGAAGGCTGCGACAAATTCTGCGCCTTCTGCGTCGTTCCTTACACGCGCGGGGCAGAGTTTTCCCGCCCTGTCGCGCAGGTGATGACCGAGGCCCGCCGTCTTGCTGAATCCGGCGTCCGCGAAGTCACCCTGCTGGGCCAGAACGTCAATGCCTATCATGGCGAAGATGATGGCGGCACCGCCACGCTTGCCTCTCTTGCCCGCCAGATTGCCCAGATCGACGGCATAGAGCGCATCCGCTACACCACCAGTCATCCTAACGACATGGATGATGACTTGATCGCCGCCCATGGCGACCTGCCCGAACTCATGCCTTACTTACACTTGCCCGTGCAGTCCGGTTCCGACCGTATCCTCAAGGCCATGAACCGCAAGCATACCGCCGACAGCTATCTGAAACTGATCGACCGCATCCGCGCCGCCCGCCCCGATATGGCGATGTCTGGCGATTTCATCGTCGGCTTCCCCGGTGAAACGGATGCCGATTTCGAGGATACCCTCGCCCTGATTGATGCGGTCGGCTACGCGCAAGCGTTTAGCTTCAAGTATAGCCCCCGCCCCGGCACCCCGGCGGCGTCATCCGAACAAGTCCCCGAGCCGGTCAAGGAAGAGCGCCTCGTCCGCCTGAACGATCTGTTGCGCGTCCATCAGATTCGCTTTCAGGATAGCTGCGTGGGCCGCGTCCTACCAGTTATGTTCGAGAAAACGGGCCGCGAACCGGGTCAGCTCACGGGCCGTAGCCCCTATCTGCAACCCGTTCATGTCTATGCGCCCGATAATATGATCCGCCAGATCGTCCCCGTCCGCATTGATGCGACCTTCCCCAATAGCTTGTCGGGAACACTGATTGAGGAAACGGCTTGATACTTGGTCTCATCGTTACAATGTCATATTCGGAACAAGTCCAATGATGACTGTTTTTCACCCGGAGCCGATTTGACCGATCAGACCCCCCGTACCCTAGAATTCGCCGATAACCGCGTCGTTGCGGAGATTGTCGGTGCCCATAGCCGCAACCTTGCCGATATAGAGCGCGCTTTTGAGATTGAGGTCGCCCATCGCGGCAATATCCTCACGCTGCATGGTGAAGACGATGCGGTCGAGAAGGGCGTTGCCACCATCCGCACGCTGGAAACCCGGCTCGCCAAAGGCCGCCCCATCGAACCCGGCGACGTAGCGGGCGCGATCCGTTTTGCAAATGAGGGTGAGCCAAAAGCCACCCCCAAACCCGCCGCCGCCAACTCCAAAGCCGTCGAAATCCACACCCGCAAGCGCATTATCGAGCCGCGCTCCCCCCGACAGGCCGAATACGTCAACTCGCTCCAGACACAGACTTTGACCTTTGGTATCGGCCCGGCGGGCACTGGAAAATCCTACCTTGCCGTCGCCGCCGGGGTTGCCGCCTTTATGGAAAAGCGCGTGGATCGTATCATCCTGTCGCGACCTGCCGTAGAAGCGGGCGAACGGCTTGGTTTTCTACCCGGAGATTTGAAAGAGAAAATCGATCCCTATCTCCGCCCTCTATACGACGCTCTGCAAGACACCATCGGTGGTGATCAGGTGCAGAAATTCATGGAAAGCGGCGTCTTTGAGGTCGCCCCGCTCGCCTTTATGCGCGGGCGCACCCTCGCTAATGCTTTCGTTGTGTTGGACGAGGCGCAAAACTGTACTCGAATGCAGATGAAGATGTTCCTGACGCGCTTGGGCG
Source organism: uncultured Neomegalonema sp. (assembly GCA_937928005.1). Classification (GTDB taxonomy): domain Bacteria; phylum Pseudomonadota; class Alphaproteobacteria; order Rhodobacterales; family Rhodobacteraceae; genus JAHDDY01. The sequence continues at coordinate 20,603 of CALFVD010000013.1, forward strand.
AGAATTCCCAAATGGCCGTCACTGGCGACCCCACACAGGTAGATCTACCGCGCGGCGAGACATCCGGCCTGCAAGAAGCGGTCGATATCCTCGAAGGCATCCCCGACGCGAATATTATTCGTTTCACCGATGCCGATGTGGTCCGCCACCCGATGGTCTCCCGCATTGTCCGTGCGTATGACAAGCTGGAATCCAGCCGCCGCGACCGCAATGATCGACGCTGATATTCGCATCGAAGACCCTCGTTGGGGCAGTGAGGCAGAGCTTGAAACGCTGGTCGCCGATGCGCTGAGGGCCGCGCAGGCGGAATTAAGCTCCGCTTCCTGTCATCATCGGGACCAGCTTAGTGGTGACGCTCATTTGTCCGGCGAAGTTGCCATCCTGCTCACCAATGACGCTGCCCAGCGCATCCTCAATCGCGACCATCGCGCCATCGACAAATCGACCAACGTGTTGTCCTTCCCGGCGGGCAATACCCCACTACCCCCCGGCATTCCCCGCCCTTTGGGTGATCTGTCGCTGGCCTATGAGACCGTGGCGCGTGAGGCGCAAGAAAGCGGCGCGGGCATCTGCGCCCATTTGCAACACTTGATTATTCATGGTTTGCTGCATTTATTAGGGTACAACCATGAAAAAGACGCGGAAGCGTTGATCATGGAAGCGACGGAAACGAGGGCGCTGGCCCGGCTCGGTATCGCCGATCCCTACAGCGCGCAGCAGGTGTGAGGCCGGTGACAGAGACACAGACGGGCGATATGCCCCGCCCCGCCGCCGAGAGCGATCCGGGCGATAGTGGCGAGGACGCACAGAGTAGGCGGCCTTTTACAAAACGCCTTTTCGGTAAGTTCGGGCTACCCGTTCCTACCATGCTCGCCACAAAGGAAGCGCCGCCCCCCTCACCGGAGGAGGCACAGCGCCAAAATACAGATCGCCAGAGCTTTCTGCATGCGAATGTTCAGCGCATGGGCGAAATGCGCGTATCCGATGCCATGGTTCCGCGTGCTGATATCATCGGAATCGGGATGGAGGCGACCTATGACGAGGTTGTCGCCGCCTTCCGCCGCGTCGGTCATTCGCGCCTGCCAGTCTATCACGAAACCCTTGATGGCGCTGAAGGATTCATCCACGTCAAGGATGTGTTCTTGCTGGCGGGGCAGGGCGATCGCGACGCGGCACAGGCCGATTTCACCGTCCGCGAATACATGCGCCGTATCCTCACCGTCCCGCCCTCCATGCGTTGTGGTATTTTGCTTCAGAAGATGCAGGCTGACCGTGTCCATATGGCATTGGTTATCGACGAATATGGCGGCGTGGATGGTCTCGTCACCATCGAAGATCTGCTCGAACTGATCGTTGGCGAGATCGAAGACGAGCACGACGCGACGGTCGAAGCCTTCTGGAAAAAACAGGCTGAGGGCGTTTATCAAGTCGATGCCCGTGCCTATCTCGATGAATTCGAGGACGAAACCGGCATCCGCCTGATCGAACAGGATAAGTTGGACGATGTGGATACGCTCGGCGGCTTGGTCTTTATGATCTGCAACCGTATCCCTGCGCGTGGTGAGGTGATCCGCCATGAAGATGGCCATGAATTCGAGATTCTCGACGCCGACCCGCGCCGGATCAAGCGAATGCTCGTAACACTCGCCCTACCCGAAGCGGGCGAGGAAATCGCACTTCAAGCGGCGCAGTAGCGTATATGGTATCCGCCCATGATCTGCGAGAAACCACATCCCCGGCCCTGAGCCGGGGTCTCGTAGAGCGGTGCGATAGTCATCAAGATAGTGGTGCAAATGCCGGGGATGCAAAAAAGGCCATGATCAATGGCCTTTGACAGGACTTCCCCCCGGTTCCGCGCGCTCGCCGCCCTGCTGACCGGACTGGTCCTTGCCACGACACAGGCTCCGCTCGGCTTCTGGTGGCTGCTCCCGGTCGGTATCGCTGCGCTCTATATCCTCTGGACCAACACGACCCGCCTGCGCGCGGCTTTCTGGACCGGCTGGTTCGCGGGCCTCGCTTATTTCGCCGGAACTCTGTTCTGGATGGTTGAGCCGTTCTTGGTCGATGCCGCAACCTTCGGCTGGCTTATCCCCATCGCCTTGCCGCTGATGGCCGGGGGCATGGCCCTATTCTGGGGTAGTGGATTGGCGCTGGGCCGTTGGTTGGCCGGTGGCAGCGCCTGCGCCCCTTTCGCCATGGCGGGCGGATGGATGGTGGGCGAAGCATTGCGTGGCTTTATCCTGACTGGCTTTCCGTGGTCCTTGCTCGGCTACGCTCTCGTCGACACCCCCACGGCCCAGACCGCCGCCTATATCGGTGTGAATGGTCTGACCCTTCTCGTCATGCTGACTGGATGCCTGTTCGGTGCAGCTTTACGCACCCCCAATCTGCACCACCGCATCGCCTGCGGTTTGGGCGCGTTCGCATTGGTTGCGGGCACATGGATCGCCGGGTCGATACGCCTCGCACAACCCATCTCCCCACGGGCCGACCCACTCATGGTCGGTATCGTCCAGCCAAACGTCCCTCAGGCCGAGAAATGGCGTCCTGATCTACGCGAAGCCCAATTCGCTGATCTACTTGAAAAGACCCGCGAACTCTCTGCGCAGGGTGCCGATGTCGTCATCTGGCCTGAAGCGGCAACCCCCATTCTTTTCGAGCAGGATGTCGCCCGCCGCGCCGCCGTCGCCCGTAATCTGCGCACGGGCGGCGTGGTCCTCACCGGCGGTATTCGCATCACGAATCGGGGCGCACCAGACCAGAAAGTCTATAACAGCCTGCTGGCCATCGGGGCGGATGGTGCGCTTTTGCAAACCTACGATAAGCAGCATCTCGTCCCCTTCGGCGAGTACCTCCCTTTCGATAGCCTGCTCACCGCCATGGGCCTACGCACCATAGCGGCCCTGCCGGGTGGCTTCACGTCGGGCAGGGGGCAAAACCGTGCCCTGACCATCGCCACGCTTCCCCCCTTCGGCGCAATGATCTGTTACGAGGCCATCTTTGCCGATGAGGTTCTGGATCGTTCTGCGGCGGTCGATTGGCTCGTCCATGTCACTAATGATGCATGGTTCGGGCGCGTGGCCGGGCCACAACAACACCTCGCGCAAACCCGCTTTCGTGCCATTGAACGCGGCGTCCCCATTGCGCGGTCGGCGAATACTGGAATCTCGGCAATGATCGACTCGAACGGAACGCTAATGAAATCGCTGCCGCTCAATACTCCGGGCACGTTACTTGCGCCTTTGCCGGGGAATCGGGTGTGGACATTCTACCACCGCTTGGAGGAGTTCCTCTTTGCAATTCTACTCATAGGAGTGATTATAAAAAATGCTAGAAAGTCGCTATTTTTCAATAAAAATGTTTAATAGAGGTCTTAATTTATCTTTTTTCTTATAATATAAAGTAAAAATATACATGTTTAGAATAAAATAATGTAATGTTTGTGATTAAAAATTACCATGGGTGCCTTATGTTACCTAGCGTCACCTCGGAGGTGACTTGTAAAATTTATCATGAGGTGTGTTTTCTGTATGGGCAACTAGCGAAGCACTTGATAAGGACAATGGACGAATCATCGAAGGAAAACCAGTGACCAAATCCCCCAATCCTGTAGACATTCATGTGGGCAGCCGCATTCGGTTGCGTCGAATGATGATCGGTATGAGTCAAGAAAGTCTCGGAGAGCGACTTGGCCTGACATTTCAGCAGGTCCAGAAGTACGAAAAAGGTGCCAACCGTGTTGGTGCCAGCCGTCTTTTCGCTATCTCCCGCATTCTAGAAGTCCCCGTCGAATTCTTCTTTGCCGATATGCCCGAAAGCATTTCAGAAAGTGCTGGTAGCAGCCCTAAAGCGGGTATGCGCGAGCCAGATGAAACTTCATTCGTCATGGATTTTGTGAGCAGTTCTGAAGGCTTGCAACTCAATACGGCCTTTAAGAAAATCGGCAACCAAGAAACCCGCCGCAAGATCGTCGATCTCGTAAAGACCCTTGCTACGGACGCCTGAATAACAGTTTCAATTCAAGCTAAAAAATCCGCCCGTGACAACGGGCGGATTTTTTATGTGCGAGCCGCAATTTATAGAAACAAGAAGAATTGGTGAGCGGGGTGGGGATCGAACCCACGGCCAGCTGATTAAAAGTCAGCTGCTCTACCACTGAGCTACCCGCCCTCACCATCGGCATTGCCGAAAAAGCCGACCGGAGCGTGGTTCGTCCGGGGCGAGGCACTAACTAGGCGTAGGCGCGCGCCGGGTCAAGCGGGGTTTCGATGTTCCTAGTCGAAATAACTGCCCTGCCGCGCGACAAAATCACTTCACCCCTCTTTTGCGTAGCCCAAACCTTGCAAAGCCTCGGTAATCTCATTGAGGATTGCGGGGTCATCGATGGTCGCGGGCATATTCCAAGGTGTGCCATCCGCGATGCTGACCATAGTCGCGCGTAGCGTTTTGCCCGACCGCGTCTTGGGCAGGCGTTTGACCACCGCCAGCAGTTTGAATGCCGCCACCGGCCCAATCTCGTCACGCACACGTTTCACGCATTCAGCGGCGATCTCATCATGGGGCCGATTAACCCCGCTATTGAGGCATACGAGGCCCAGCGGCAATTGTCCTTTCAACTCATCCGCCACGCCGATCACCGCGCATTCCGCCACATCCTTGTGCCCCGCCAGTACCTCCTCCATCTCGCCGGTGGAGAGGCGGTGGGCGGCGACGTTGATGACGTCATCGGTGCGCGCCATAATGAACAGGCGGCCCTGCGCATCCTTCATCCCCGCATCCCCTGTCTCGTAATAACCGGGGAAGGCGTTGAGATAGCTCGACACGTACCGCTCATCTGCATTCCAGAGTGTCGGTAGGGAGGAGGGCGGCAGCGGCAGCTTGACCGTAATCGCCCCCAGCGTTCCATCCGCCACTTCATGCCCGCCTTCGTCGAGGATGCGCACGTCATAGCCCGGCATCGCCACGCCCGCTGAGCCGACCGGAATATCCATCAATTCGATGCCAGAGGGATTCCCCGCGATGGTCCAGCCCGTCTCCGTCTGCCACCAGTGGTCGATCACCGGTACGCCCAGCTTCTCGGCGGCCCAGTCGATTGTTGCCGGGTCCGCGCGCTCGCCCGCTAGGAATAGTGTTTGGAAACAGGACAGGTCGTATTTCGCAATGAATTCCCCCGCCGAATCGACTTGCCGAATCGCCCGAATCGCCGTCGGTGCCGTGAATAGCGCCTTTACGTCATGCTCTGAGATCACGCGCCAAAACGTGCTTGCATCGGGCGTACCTACCGGCTTGCCCTCAAACACCACCGTCGTACAGCCCGCGATCAGTGGCGCGTAGCAGATATAGCTGTGCCCTACGACCCAGCCGACATCCGACGCGGCCCAGAACACGTCGCCTGCATCCAGATTGTAGATATTCTTCATCGACCAGTTCAGCGCGACCAGATGCCCGCCATTCGCCCGTACCACGCCCTTTGGCTTGCCGGTCGTGCCGCTGGTATAAAGGATATACAGCGGGTCCGCCCCGCCCACCTCCACGCAATCCGCTTCTGTCGCATTTGGCACCACATCGGCCCAGTCATGGTCGCGCCCCTCGGTCATATCTGCGCGCGCCTGCTCCCGTTGCAGGATAATGCAGGCTTCGGGCTTGTGCTCGGCGATGTCGATGGCCCCGTCCAGCAGCGGCTTATAGGCAATCTGACGCCCCGGTTCTAACCCGCAGGACGCTGCGATCACGGCTTTCGGTGTCGAATCGTCGATCCGCACGGCCAGTTCGCGTGACGCAAAACCGCCGAACACCACCGTATGTACGGCCCCAATTCGCGCGCAGGCGAGCATTGCGATGACAGCTTCGGCCACCATCGGCATATAGATCAGCACCCGGTCGCCCTTGCCGACGCCCAAGGCTTGCAACGCCCCACCCAATCGCGCTGTTTCGTCGCGCAGCTCTGAAAAGGTTAGTGTTCGCTTCGTATTGGTAATGGCCGAATCATGGATGATCGCAGGCTGATCTCCCCGCCCATCCTCGACATGGCGGTCCACGGCATTCCAGCAGGTGTTGCAGGTCGCATCGGCAAACCAGCGGTAGAAGGGCGGGTTGGTATCGTCCAACGCTTGGGTCGGCGGGGTGATCCAGTCGATCTCCTTCGCCGCCTCCATCCAGAAACCCTCCGGATCGTTCTTCCAGCCTTCATACACCGTCTCGTAGCGCGCCATGGTCTTCTCCCCGTCTGCGTTGCCCTGCTTTTTCTCCGGTTGGGCCAGCGGGGGCAAGGGGAATCAGGTGGTGGCCTATCCTGCCAACACCCGCACCACATCATCCGGCGTCGCCGCGATCCGTGCGCCCGCCGATTCCAGCAGCGCGGACTTCTGCGCGATGGACCCCGACCCCAGCACCGAGACGGTCCCGGCATGGCCCATCCGCCGGTCTTCCGGCGCGTGCCGCCCCACCAGCAGCGCGACCACCGGCTTGCCATAGGGTTCGGCGGCCAGGAAATCCGCCGCTTCCTCCTCCTCGACTCCGCCCAACTCCCCGATCAGCACGACCGCCGAGGTCGCCGGATCGTCGCGGAAGAGGGCGAGGCAATGGGCAAACCCGATGCCATGCACCGGGTCGCCCCCGATCCCCACCGTGGCCGATTGCCCCAGCCCCGCCGCGCTCAACTGCGCCACCACCTCGCTTGTCAACGAGGCCGAGCGCGCGGCGATGCCGATCCCTCCCGGCATCGCGTCGGCGGTTGACATCACCCCGATCTTGCGCACTTGCGGGATGAGCACGCCTTGCGAATTCGGCCCCACCAGCGCGCTCTCGCTACCATTCAGCGCATCGCGCACCCGAATCATGTCCAGCACCGGCACCCGCTCGGTCACGCAGACGATGGTGGCAATCCCGGCCTCGATGGCCTCAATCATTGCGCTCGCTGCGACTGGCGCGGGGGCCATGACCATGCTCGCGCTCGCCCCCGTTTCGCCCACCGCCTGCGTCACGGTATCGAAGATCGGCAACCCCAGATGCGTCGTCCCGCCTTTGCCCGGCGTGACCCCTGCGACGTATCCGCCAGCGTAATCCATCGCCAATTGCGTATAAAACGTCCCTGCTTTCCCGGTCATCCCTTGCACGATGATCCGCGTCTCGCCGTCGATCAGGATGCCCATGTCAGCCTCCCTCCATCGCGAGTGCCACCGCTTCGGTCATGCTTCCCGCTACCTCACAGGGCATCGGTAATCCCGCCACTGCCGCCCGCGCTTCCTCCGCATTTTGCCCCGCAACGCGAAACACCACCGGCACCGCGCGCTCGCGCTGCGCGCATGCCAATGCCAGCGCATCGCTAATCCGGTCGCAGGTTGTCATCCCTCCGCCATGCACATTGACCAACAGCACCCGCACCCCCGGATCATTCAGCAGCAGCCCGATTCCCGTCGCGATCTGCTCCGCCGTTGCCATCGTCCTGATATCCATGAAGTTTGCGGGCCGCCCCCCTGCCGCAATCACCATGTCATGCGTTGCCAGACCCAGCCCCGCGCCATTGACGACCAGCCCGATATCCCCGTCCATCCGCACGAAGTTGATCTCGTTCGCTTGCGCCACCATTTCGCACTCATCGCTACGGGCGGTATCGCGCAGCCGCTCGAATTCCGGGTGGCGGAACAGGGCATTACCGTCCAGCACGATCTTCGCATCCACGGCCACTGCCGATCCATCCGCCATCAGCGCCAATGGATTAATCTCGATCATGCTTGCATCGTTGCTGAGAAAACTGCGCAGCATTGCCTCGATCACCCCGCGCACCGCTGCCCCGTGGCTGTCTGATACGCCCAGCATCTCCAAAAACGCCGCTAGAGCCGCTGGATTATGTGATCCATCCACGCCAAACGGGTATTTCTGCACCATCGCTGGGGCCGCGACTGCCTTTTCCTCGAATTCCATCCCACCCTCGGCGGAGGCCAGCAGCACCGGTACGGCCTGCCGCTGGTCGATGATGAGCGATAGATAGAGTGCCGTCTCAAAGTGTAGCGCCGCTTCGATATAAACCTCGCGCACGACCTCCCCGTCGCGCCGCGTCTGCGACGTCACCAGCGCCTTGCCCAGCATCGCCCGCGCGTACTGCGCCGCCTCATCCGGCGCTTGTGCAAAGCGCACACCCCCCGCCAACCCGCGACCCCCCGCATGGATTAACGCTTTCACTGCACAGGCTCCGCCCAGCGCCGCCGCATGTCCATGCGCTTGTTCTGCCGTCTGCGCCACATGCCCTTTCGGAACCGCGATTCCATGCTGTGCCAGTAGCGCCTTGGCCTGAGCTTCGTGAAGATACATCGGCACGGCTCCCGGTTGAGCGAAAGGGGATTGACCCTGAACAACTGTGGCGTATGGTACACCACATTCAAAGCGATGAGACAAGGTCACAACCAGATCATGGCCAGTATCCTCAATCTTCGACCAATAGATGGCTCATTTAGCCTCGGCGACCATATCTATGGTGTGCTGCGTGAGGCGATTCTCGACATGAAGGTCTATGACGAAGGTACTGACCTACGCCTCGATGAACGCGCCTTATCGGATGCTCTCAAGATTTCGCGCACCCCCGTCCGCGAGGCGCTTGTGCGACTTGAACAGGATGGTTTTGTCGAGGTGCGCCCCCGCAAAGGCGTCTTCGTTTTGCGCAAATCCCTCTCCGAAATTATGGAGATGATTACCGTCTGGGCCGCCCTCGAAAGCATGGCTGCGCGGCTGGTGACGGAGCAGGCTAGCGATGCTGATATCGCCTCGCTTCGCGCCATGGCCGCCGCCTATGACAGCGATGATGCAAGCGCCCATATAGAAGAATATTCCGAGGCGAATATTGCCTTCCATCAACGCATCCTCGAACTCTCTGGTTGCGCGATGCTGGCCAGCATTGCCGACGGCCTGTTCTTGCATATGCGTGCCGTTCGCCGCAAAGCGATGGCTGAAAAAGACCGCTCATCGCGTTCGGTCGCCGACCATATCGGCATCATCGAGGCGTTGGAGGCACGCGACGCCGATGCCGCCGCTCGCGAGGTGCGCGAACACACCATGCGTCTGCATGCTCATGTACGTGATACATGGATCGATCTGGACAATCCTAAGAAGCACGAAAAAGCGGGATAACCCGCATACCGGGAGGAGAACACCGATGGCACAGCCTGTTTCCGTTACCGCCCACGATACTCTTGCTCAAAAGAGCCGTGATGACAGCATCGTCTCCGGCGGACGTCTCGTCGCCAAAGCCCTCAAAAACGAGGGCGTGGATACGATCTTCACTCTCTGTGGTGGGCATATCATCGATATCTATGATGGCTGCATCGACGAAGGCATCCGCGTCGTGGATGTGCGCCATGAACAGACCGCCGCCCATGCCGCCGATGGTTACGCGCGCCAGACCGGCAAGCTCGGCTGTGTAGTGACGACCGCCGGGCCGGGTTGCACCAACGCCGTAACCGGCGTCGCCACCGCTTTTCGCTCCGAATCGCCTATCCTGCATATCGGGGGGCAATCCTCGCTTACGCAGCATAAGCAAGGCTCGCTACAAGACCTGCCCCATGTCGATATGATGGGTCCGATCACGAAATTCGCCTCTGGTGTTTTCAGCACCGAGCGTGTTGCCGATATGGTCAGCATGGCCGCCCGCGAATGCTTCAACGGTGCTTACGGTCCCAGTTACTTGGAGATCCCTCGCGATATCCTCGACGCCGAAGTATCCATCGAGAAAGCCGTGATTCCGGCGGCGGGTTCCTATCGCGCTTCCACTAAAACCATTGGCGACCCTAACGATATCGAGAAACTCGCCGACCTTCTGGTCAAAGCCAAGCGCCCCGCCGTCCTCTTCGGTCAGCAGGTTTGGGCTAGCGGTTCCGTCGATGCCTGCGCGGCTTTTGCCCGCTCGCTTGACATTCCCGTCTATGCCAATGGCGGTGCGCGCGGGATGATGAAGAACGACGATCCGCATCATTTCGACCGCACCCGCTCAGATGCCTTCAAAAAGGCCGATGTGATCCTGATCGTCGGTACGCCGTTTGATTTCCGAATGGGCTATGGCAAGCGTATCAGCAAGGACGCGACGCTGGTACAGATCGATCAATCCTATGCCACGGTCGGTAAGAACCGCGATATCTCTCTCGGTATCGCTGGCGATCCGGGGGCCATCTGCGCCGCCGTCGAACAGGCCGCATCGGGCCGTATTGATGACGGCGCGCGAGCTTCGCGCCGCGAGTGGATGCAAGAACTACGCGCCATTGAGGAGGCAAAGCTCAAGAAGCTGATGCCAATGTTCCTCAGCGACGCGAACCCCATCCACCCCTATCGCCTTGCCTATGAAATCAACGAATTCCTGCGTGAAGACACGATCTATATTGGCGATGGTGGCGATGTGGTGACGATCTCGGCACAGGCCGTTCGTCCCCGTAGTCCCGGCCAATGGATGGACCCTGGCGCGCTTGGCAGCTTAGGTGTCGGCACTGGCTTTGCCATGGCCGCAAAGATGGCGCATCCTGATAAGGAGGTCATGTGCCTCTACGGCGATGGTTCCTTCGGCATGACCTGTTTCGATATGGAAACCGCCCAGCGTTTCGGCGCACCCTATCTGGCGGTCGTCGGCAATAACTCCGCCATGAACCAGATCCGCTATGGCCAAATTGCCAAATACGGCGAGAATCGTGGCGACATCGGCAACAAGCTGGGCGATATCGAGTTCAGCAAATTCGCCCAGATGATCGGTGGCCATGGTGAAGAAGTGCGCGAGGCAAAAGACATCCAACCCGCCCTGCAACGCGCCCGCGAAGCCATCGCATCGACTGGCAAATGTGCTGTCGTCAATGTTTGGATCGACCCCCGCGAATACGCGCCGGGCACCAAAGCCCAGACGATGTATAAATAATAACGATCCCGCCCCGGATTTGATCCGGGGTTTCCTTACACGAGGAACCGCATAACCTATGGTCGAAGCCGTCCGATATCACCCGCCCATGGCCGTCGAGGAACTCGATGCATTGGAGCGCGATACCGATATCCGCCACGAGTTGGTGGACGGTATCGCTTATGCCATGGTCGGTGCCTCCGCCGATCATGGAGCCATCGTGAGCGGTATCGTGGCCGCGCTAGTACCACGGGTTTCGCGCCCCTGTCAGGTTTTCTCCGAAAGCGTTCGGCTCCGCCGCCTTACCGATATCAGGGACGATTATTTTTACCCCGACGTCATGGTCGCCTGTGATCCCACGGATCGCGCATCCCATCACCGTGAGCATCCCGTGGTTCTCGTCGAAGTGCTGTCGCCTTCCACCGCCACTGTCGACCGGGGCCGCAAGCGCGAAATATACACCGCCATTCCCTCGCTGGAGCATTACCTGATCGTCGCCCAGACTCATATGGCCATCGAACAGCATGACCGCGCGAACGATTGGCAACCCGTGCATCTCGGTGCCGACGACTCGATCAATCTTCCCGCCCTTTCCCTGACAATTCCCGTGCGCGATTTCTACGTGCAAGTCGATCTCTAACGGAGCCGCCCCCATGAAAGCCCTCGAAGGCGTCAAGATCCTTGACTTCACCCATGTCCAGTCCGGGCCGACCTGTACGCAATTGCTGGCATGGTTCGGCGCGGACGTTATCAAGGTGGAGCGTCCCGGTGTGGGCGATGCTACGCGCAAGCAATTGCAGGATGTGCCAGACGCTGACAGCCTGTATTTCACTATGCTCAATCACAACAAACGCTCCATCGAGTTGAACTCGAAGGATGAAACTGGCAAGGAAGTGCTGACCCGGCTGGTTCAGGAATGCGATGTGTTGGTGGAAAACTTCGCCCCCGGCGCGCTCGACCGCATGGGCTTTGGTTGGGACGCGATTCAGAAGATCAACCCCCGCATGATTATGGCGAGCGTGAAAGGCTTCGGCCCCGGCAAATACGAGGATTGCAAGGTCTACGAGAACGTCGCGCAATGTGCGGGCGGCTCTGCCTCGACTACTGGTTTCCTAGACGGTCCGCCCCTTGTTACCGGCGCGCAGATTGGCGATAGCGGCACGGGCCTCCACCTTGCGCTAGGCATCGTCACCGCCCTGTTCCAGCGTGAAACAACTGGGAAGGGCCAGAAAGTCCTCGCCGCCATGCAGGATGGCGTTCTCAACCTCGCCCGCGTCAAGCTCCGCGATCAGCAGCGTCTCGACCACGGCCCGCTTAAGGAATACAGCCAATTCGGCGAAGGCATTCCCTTCGGCGAAGCCACTCCCCGCGCGGGCAACGATTCGGGCGGTGGACAGCCGGGCCGCATCCTCAAATGCAAGGGCTGGGAGACGGACCCCAACGCCTATACCTATTTCATCACACAGGCGGCGGTCTGGAAGAATGTCTGCGATGTCATCGGTCGACCCGAATGGAAAGACGCCGAGGGCTACGCCACGCCGCCGGATCGCCTCGATAAGCTCAACGAAATCTTCGACGCGGTCGAGCAATGGACGATGACCAAGACCAAGTTTGAGGTCATGGATATCTGCAACCCGCTCAACATCCCCGTCGGCCCGATCCTCTCGATGAAGGAGATTGCCGAGGACGACGGCCTGCGTGCCACCGGCACCATCGTCGAATGTGACCATCCGGAACGGGGCCGTTACATCTCGGTCGGCTGCCCCATCAAGCTGAGCGACAGCCCCGTTGAGGTTGAACGCTCACCCCTGCTTGGCGAACACACGGAAGAAATCCTGCGCTCTGTGCTGGGATATTCCGACGAGGACGTCGCGCGGATCGCGGAGACGGGTGCGGTAGGGGAGGTGCGGAAGGAGGCGGCTGAGTGATGGGTGCAAACGTATCTACACCTTTGAGCTGGATTGTGATTGCGATGATTTTGGTGGTTCCCGTTATCGCTGTCGCTGCAATGCTCAAGGGTCAAAATCTGGTTGAAATCGAACATCCATCATGGATTTTCAAATCTGCTAACCGCACCCATTTAGTTTGGTTTTCAATGGGATGTACGGCATACGCGCTGAATTGGCTCGCAGATTTGAAGCTGATGTAAGGGATAAACGACGTGAAGATCATCGTCATGGGACAGCAGGCATTCGGCAAGGATGCCCTCGCCAAGATACTGGAGAACGATGCCGACAGCGTCGTTGCCGTCTATTGCGAACCCGACCGCGAGGGCAAGCCCGCCGATCCGATCAAGACTTTCGCGCAGGAACAGGGCATCCCCGTCCATCAACCCGCCAATTTCGATGATGCAGATACTCTTGCTACGCTGGCCGGGCATGATGCTGACCTGATGGTCATGGCCTTCGTTAACGTCTTCGTCCCTGAAGCCGCCCGTGACACGCCTAAGCATGGCTCCATCTGCTTCCACCCCTCGCTCCTGCCGCTCCACCGGGGGCCGTCCGCCGTGAATTGGCCGATTATTATGGGGGCTGAGAAATCCGGCTTCTCGTGGTTCTATCCTACCGATGGGCTAGACGAGGGCGATAGCCTGATGCAGTGGGAATGCCCCATCGCCCCCGACGACACGGTCATCAACCTCTATTTCAAGAATATCTACCCCGCCGCCATCGACTCTGTTTCGCAGGTGATAGAATATTTTCGCTCTGGCAATCCGCCCCGTATCGCGCCCGACGAAGCGCAGGCGACTTATGAGCGGCGCTGCACCGCAAAACACGCCCATATCGACTGGAATAAGCCAGTCAAGCAGGTCTACGACTTGATCCGGGGCACGAACCCAGCCCCCGGCGCATGGACGACGTTGGACGGTGCGCAGGTCGGTATCTTCGATTGCGCGCGTGTTCCCGGTGATGGTGTTTCGGGAAAGGTCGTTTCCGTGACAGAAGACGGCGTGGCCGTGCAGTGCGTTGGCGGGCGTATCCTGTTGAAAAGGGTGCGACCGAAAGGCGCGGAAAAGCAACCCGCGACCGATTGGGCCGCAAGTGCCGGTGTCGAAAAAGGCACCGTTCTGGGAAATTGATTTGAAGACGCCCCCGTAGGCGGGCGCGACAAGGGAAGCTGGAATGTCGGATATCGAAATCGCCCGCAAGGCCAACAAGAAACCAATTCAGGAAATCGGTGCGAAAATCGGCATCGGGTCCGATGATTTGCTGCCCTATGGCCACGACAAGGCCAAGGTTTCCGCTGATTTCATTAAATCCAAGGCAAATGATGCCGACGGCAATTTGATCCTCGTCACCGCCATCAACCCCACGCCTGCGGGCGAAGGCAAGACTACGACTACTGTGGGCTTGGGCGATGGTTTGAACAAGATCGGCAAGAACGCGATGGTTTGCATCCGTGAAGCCTCCCTTGGTCCAAATTTCGGCATGAAGGGTGGTGCTGCAGGGGGTGGCTATGCGCAGGTTGTGCCGATGGAGGAGATGAATCTCCACTTTACCGGCGATTTCCACGCCATCACCTCGGCGCATAATCTGTGCTCGGCCATGCTCGACAACCATATCTATTGGGGCAACGAGCAGGAAATCGACGTGCGCCGCGTCGTCTGGCGCCGCGTCCTCGACATGAACGACCGCGCCCTGCGTCAGATCACCGCCTCCCTCGGCGGCGTGGCCAACGGCTTTCCGCGTGAGGCAGGCTTTGACATTACGGTCGCGTCGGAGGTCATGGCGATTCTCTGCCTCGCCAATGATCTGGACGATCTGCAAAAGCGTCTCGGTGATATGATCGTTGCCTATCGCCGTGACCGTACCCCCGTTTATTGCCGCGATATCAAGGCGGACGGCGCGATGACCGTGCTGCTGAAAGATGCGATGCAGCCCAACCTCGTGCAGACGTTGGAGAACAACCCCGCCTTCGTCCATGGTGGTCCCTTCGCCAACATTGCCCATGGTTGTAACTCGGTCGTTGCCACGAAAACTGCGCTGAAACTCTGCGATTATGTTGTCACCGAAGCGGGTTTCGGGGCCGATCTCGGCGCGGAGAAATTCCTCAATATCAAATGTCGCAAAGCGGGCCTAAAGCCTAAAGCCGTTGTCCTCGTCGCCACCATCCGCGCGATGAAGATGAATGGCGGCGTGGCTAAAGCCGATCTCGGGGCCGAGAATGTCGAGGCGGTCAACAGCGGTTGTGCAAACCTTGGTCGTCATATCGAGAACCTCGGTAAATTCGGCGTTCCCGTCGTCGTCGCCATCAACCACTTTGCGGGCGATAGCGAGGCGGAAGTGCAGGCGGTCAAGGATTTCGTCGCCTCCAAAGGCACCGAAGCGGTCATATGTATGCATTGGGCGAAGGGCGGCGAGGGCACCGTCGATCTGGCCAACAAAGTTGTCGAGATCATTGATGCGGGCAAGGCGAACTACGCACCGCTCTACCCCGACGATATGGGCCTCGCCGATAAGATCGAAGCGATTGCAACCGGCATCTATCGCGCTGATTCGGTCGTCATGGACAAGAAGATCCGCGATCAGCTCGCCCAGTGGGAGGAGCAGGGTTACGGCAACCTGCCGGTCTGTATGGCCAAGACGCAGTACAGCTTCTCGACCGACCCCAACCAACGCGGCGCTCCCACGGGCTTTGACATCCCCGTGCGTGAGGTGCGGTTGTCGGCGGGCGCGGGCTTCGTCGTCGCCATCTGCGGCGAGATCATGACTATGCCCGGCTTGCCGCGCGTACCCTCGGCGGAGAGCATCATGCTCGACGATGACGGCAACGTGCAGGGCTTGTTCTGATGCTCGCGGGGCGGCAAATATGTTCTGCTGCCCCGCACTCGATGCGGGGCTTTGAAGGACGGCGCGCTGACCTTCAAGGCTGCGGATCGCGCTTCGCTTGTCCGGGGCGGCGAGGTATTTCGCAATGACGATCCGAACGATCACCCTTCCCGTGCGCGGCGATGGCAAGGGCAATAATGTCCTCGCCCATGCCGCGCTGTTGGCAAAGCGGTTCGACGCCCATGTCACGGTGCTGCATTGTCGCCCGCGCCCGGCGGACCTGTTGCCCTATGGCGTGCCTGTACCCGGTTTTCTGCGCGACCAGATCATGTCATCCGCTTCCGGCGTGGCCGATGAGGAGGAAAAGGCGCTGCGCGCCGAGTTCACGGATTTGATTGCGCAGATGGGCCTGACTGAACGCGCCCCCGGCGGCGGTGTTCCCTCTGCTTCATGGCAGGAGGCACCGGGCCGCCAGATTGATGTGCTCAAGCACCATGGGCGACTCGCCGATCTTATCATGGTCCCCAAGCCCGACCGTGACCGCAATCTTGGCGCAAATACCCTACGCTCGGCCCTTTTTGCCAGCGGGCGGCCCGTTTTAATGTGCCCGCCGCGTGATGGCATTCCCAAAACCCTTGGCGAGCGCATCGCCATTGGCTGGAACGGCTCGATCGAGGCTAGCCGTGCCGTTGCCCTGTCGATGGGCTTGATCGAAAGCGCATCTGAAGTCACGATCCTCTCTTCTGGGGAGGAGGTCCACGGTGCAACCTGTGAAGATCTCGCCGCGATGCTGGCCCTGCGCGGTGTTATTGCGCGGACGCAACGGTTCAACGTGCGTGGCTCGGTCGGGGATAATCTGCTTGATCATGCACAGACGGCAGGGGCCGACATGCTGGTCATGGGGGCGTATGGTGACAGTTATGAAAGGGAGACGGTATTCGGCGGCAATACACAAGCGGTTGTGGATCATGCGACAATGCCCGTTGTGTTGGTTCATTGATGCTAAATCGCCGCATTTGTTGAAATAATATTGCGCACGCCAATAGGCTGTATAACAACTGCTTTTGCAGAGGGACGTAACGACATCATCACTACCGGATCGAAGTCGCACCAAAAGCGGCACGACCGGACGAACCGGAACCCCGGTTCGCAACCTGGAGGAAGACCATGACGATACTTAAAACTTTAACGCTCGGCGCGGTCGCGCTCGGCATGGCCATGACGGCAAATGTGGCTTTGGCTTTCGAGCCTGAAAAGCCCGTCGATTTTGTTATTATGGCCGGTAAAGGCGGTGGTGCCGACAAGATGGCGCGCCTGATGCAATCCATCGTCGAGAAGAACGATCTGACCGGGCAACCGCTTGTGCCGACTAACAAATCAGGTGGTTCTGGCGCAGAGGCGCTCAGCTACATGAAGGGCGTATCCGACCCCGATCACACGATCATGGTCACGCTCAACTCCTTCTATACCACGCCCCTGCGTCAGCCGGGCTTGAAAGTTGACAATATGGCCTTCGCCCCCGTCGCGCGCATGGCCGAAGATACCTTCGTTCTCTGGGTCCACAAGGACGAGGGGATCACCGATTTCGATGGCTTCCTCAAGGAAGTGAAATCCCGTGGTAACAAATGGGTCATGGGCGGAACTGGTAAGAACTCAGAAGACAACATCATCACTGACCACCTAAACGAAGCCTATGGCCTTGATATCAAATACATCCCCTACAAAGGCGGTGGTGCGGTGGCCAAGGATCTCGCAGGTAAGCAGATCCAGTCTTCCGTGAATAACCCATCCGAGGCGTTGGGCTTCTACGAATCCGGCGATGTGGTGCCGATCGTGGCCTTCACGAATGAGCGCCTGCCCATGTTCCCTGACACGCCAACCCTCAACGAGGTTAGCGATGAGGACGATTTCGCCTACTTCATGCAACGCTCCGTCGTGGGCGCGCCCGGTATGTCGGACGAGGCATTGGCCTACTACACCGGCCTCTTCACCAAGGTCTTCGAGTCTGATGAGTGGCAGGAATACAAGTCCAAGAAGTCACTGATGGGCGATTTCATGAGTGGTAAGGAACTGAGCGAGTACTGGGCAGTTCAGATCGACAACCACAAGACGATCCTGAAAGCATCCGGCGCGATCAAATGACCTGACCCGGCCATGTGCCGGTTCCGAGCATCCTTCCCGCCCCGGCCATGAGCCGGGGTCTCCTTCAACAGTATATTCAGAGAAGAAGGCCCCGGATCGAGTCCGGGGCGGGGTGATTTATATGAATGGGGGTCAGATATGCGACGCGCAGAATTCGTAACCGCCTTCTTGCTTGGCCTCTTGTCTCTCTACCTGATGTGGAAGAGCGGCGAAGGCCCCTCGTGGGATACCGAATATGTCCATTGGTCGAATACCGGCGTCAATATCGACGGGTCGGGTCCGGGCAAAGGGTTCTTTCCCTTCTACCTGTCGCTGGGGATGCTGGTTTCCTGCATCTGGATCATCGTTAACGCCATTCGCCGCACCTCGCCTCCGTCGCAATCGGACGAACCGTTCATGGATGGCTATGCCAAGAAGATGCTGCTGCTGGTCGGTGGGGGGTTGATCGGCTTTCTTATCCTGATCGACCTTATCAGCATGTATGCCGCTATTGCCGTCTTCATGCTCTACTACATGCTTATTCTGGGCCGTCATCCGCTGATACTATCGCTCGTGACCAGTTTCGTGGTGCCGTTCTGGCTCTATCTCTTCTTCGATATCGTGATGACCAAGACACAACCAAAAGGGCTGCGGATCATTGAGACGGCCTTCTACAATCCTGTGGGTAGTTTCTTCCGCGACCAGTCGCTTCTCGTCATTGCCATGTGTTTTCTGGTCACCGGGGCCATACTCGCCCTGACCGCCCGTCGCACGATCAAGTCATAGGAGGCGATCATGGACATCTATGCTTCCCTGATGGATGGGCTGTGGATTGCGCTCCAGCCCCACAACCTCGCCCTTGCGGTGATTGGCGTAATCGTTGGCTTATTCGTTGGCGCGCTACCGGGTCTTGGCTCGGTGAACGGTGTCGCGATCCTGCTGCCTTTCACCTTCGTCATTAACGAGGCGACCAGCGACCCCGCCGCCCCGATGATCTTTCTTGCCGCGATCTATTACGGCGCGATGTACGGGGGCGCGATTTCCTCGATTACGCTGGGCATACCCGGCGCATCGACTGCCGTTGCCACCACCTTCGATGGGCGGCCCATGGCTCTGAAGGGCAACGCAGACCGTGCCCTCGTCACCGCCGCCGTCGCCTCCTTCATCGGTGGCACGGTTGCAACGCTGTTCTTCACTGGTTTTGCGCCTGTCCTCTCCTCGGTCGCGCTAGATTTCGGCAACCCGGAAATTTTCGCCCTGATGCTGCTTGCCTTCGCGACCTTCGTGGGGTTGGGCGGGGATGACATCCCCAAGACGATGTTCTCGATCTTCTTCGGCCTGTTGCTGGCCACTGTTGGATTCGACACGATCTCTGGCGAACCGCGTTTGATTTTCCTGAATGAGCGCGAGCAAACCGCGATCCTCGAAGCGGTAGGCGGCAATTCAGATTCCGTGCCGTTCTTCAACTCGGTTGGCTGGTTCAGCCGGGGTATTCAGTTCCTCGTGCTGGCCATTGGCGTCTATGGCATCGGTGAGATGATCTGGACCATCAATGCTAGCCGCTACAAAGTCACGATGACCGAGACGACGATCAGCGCAGGTCGCATCTGGCGCGCCATCATTGGCATGAAGGATGCGTGGAAGGGCACGACCATCGGCTCACTGCTCGGCTTCTTTGTCGGCATCCTTCCAGCGGCGGGCGCGACCCCTGGCTCGCTGATGTCCTACGGCGTCGCGAAGATGACTTCGCGTGACCCCAAAAGCTATGGCCAAGGTAATCCCGACGGTGTGGCCGCACCGGAGGCGGCGAACAATTCCGCCTCGACCGGCGCGATGCTGCCAATGATGACCCTCGGCATCCCCGGTTCACCCACAACTGCCGTCCTTTTGGCTGGAATGGTGATTTGGGGGTTGGAGCCCGGCCCCCGTCTCTTTGAGGATCGGCCCGAATTCGTCTGGCCTCTAATCGGCTCGTTCTACATCTCAAATATCGTTGCCGTATTGGTGAATCTGGCCTTCATCCCATTGTTTCTGTGGGTGTTGCGGATGCCCTTTACCATCCTTGCGCCAGTGATCTTTACCCTTTCGATCATTGGTACTTATGCTGCCTATGACAACATGTACGACGTTTGGTTGATGGTTTTGTTTGGTTTCGGAGCCTATCTTTTGCGCATCCTCGATTATCCCCTTGCGCCAGCGGTTCTCGCCGTCGTACTCGGCACTACGGCGGAGGAGAAGATGCGCCAATCGCTCCTGCTGTCAGACGGGGATTTCGCGATTTTCTACAGCCCCTTCTTTGACCGTGATGGAAAGGGGCAGGAATGGTGGATTGCCCCGATAACCACATGGATCGCGGTGATCCTCATCGCCCTGCCCATCATCCTCTGGGCCGTGCGCAAGATGCGCGGCGGTTCACCAGCAACGACGGAACAACCATGAAAATCTGCATCTACGGCGCGGGCGCCATTGGGGGCTATCTGGCCCATGCACTCGCACAGGCCGAGGGGGTCGAGCTGTCGATCATCGCGCGCGGCCCGCATCTGGAGGCGATTAACGCCAATGGCCTGACGCTGATCAAGGACGGCGAGTCGAAAACCGTGAAGGTCAACGGCACCTCTAATGCCGCTGATCTCGGCCCGCAGGATGCGGTGTTCAACAGCCTTAAAGCCCATCAGGCATGGGGTTCGGCGGATGCGCTTAAACCTCTTCTTGGCCCTGATACCGTGGTCGTCACTTGCCAAAACGGTGTACCTTGGTGGTACTTCCATAAGATCGGCGGCGAATACGAGGGCCGTACCCTCGATGCCGTGGACCGGGGCGACCGCCAGTGGAAGGCTATCGGGCCAGAACGCGCCATCGGCTGTTCGGTCTATCCGGCGACCGAAATCGCTGAACCGGGCGTTATCAAGCACATTTATGGCGATAAATTTGCCCTTGGCGAGCCATCGGGTGAGACGACCGAGCGCATCCAGAAACTCTCTGCCTTGATGGAGGAGGGCGGTCTACGCGCCCCGGTGCTGGACGATATCCGCTCCGAATTGTGGCTGAAGCTCTGGGGCAATCTCTGCTTCAACCCGATCAGCGCCCTCACTCGCGCCACCCTCGACGTTGTCGCCACCGACCCCGGCACCCGTGCCTTGGCGAAACGGATGATGCTCGAAGGACAGCAAATCGCCGAAAAACTCGGTTCCTCCTTCCGCGTGGATGTCGAGCGTCGCATTAACGGCGCGGCCAAGGTTGGCGCGCATCGTACCTCGATGCTGCAAGACTTGGAGGCGGGCAAACCGATGGAAATCGACGCTCTCGTGACGGCGGTGCAGGAGATGGGCCGCATCGTTGATGTGCCAACCCCGGCGCTCGACGGTACGTTGGCGCTGGTGCAGCAATTGGCGCGGGTGCAGGGCTTGTATCCCACCTATCCAGAAGAGGGGTGAGGGTCGTACTTTCTACCCCCTCCCCCCTTGCGGGGGAGGGCTGGGGTGGGGGGGTGTCACAACACGTGCAGATGTTCATGCGGAGAAACCCCCCAGCCAACCCTCCGCCACAACGGGGGGAGGGCTTTAAGACCGCCCGCGCGGTTCCACGATGACCCCCGCCGCCATCGCCGACCTTATCTTTACCGCTTTTGACGCCTATTCCCGCCGTTTCCGCGCCATACCCGGCCTTGCCAAAGGTGCTTTTGAAAAGCGGGATTGGACCGGCTCCGTCGCCCTCAGCCGCGAGCGCATCCGCGTTTACAGCACCTACGCTCAAAATGCCGCCGATGATATCCGCGCCTGCCTACCCGATGCTGCCGAAGACGAGGCGCTCTGGGCTCAGATGCGCGACCTCTATGTCGAGACGATCCGGGGCCGCTATGCCGCTGATATCGCCTATGCGTTCCTGAATTCCACCCGCCGCATGATCTCGATGGGCCAATGGCGCGCGGTCGATTACAGCTATGGCCGGGCCTCTGGCGAGCGCCGCCCTCGCCCCGAAGACCGTGTGCAAATCTTTACCCGCATCCCCTTCGCAGGCGAAGTTACTGCTGTTGAGATTGAGCGCATCTTCGATGTGCCGGGCCTGAATGCACCCTTTCGCGACCGCGTAGGGGATGCGGCAAAGGTTGCCGCCCGTATCAATGACCGTGTCGGTGGACGGCATCCCCATGGCTTCGAGGGTGCCTTTGAGATTGTGGAGGCAGGTTTCTACCGCAATCGCGGCGCCTATATCGTCGGGCGTATCCGCCTGACTGATAGCCTCGTGCCCATGGCCATTGCGCTGCTGAATGATGAGAATGGCGTCTATGTCGATGCTGTCTTACTTAGCCCAGAGACACTGCATTACGTTTTCTCGACAACGCTGGCGAATTTTCACGTCACGCTCGCACATTACCACGAACTCGCCGATTTCCTGCATGAGATCATTCCCGCTCGCGCGCATCCAATGCAATATTCCACCATTGGCTATCACCATACCGGCAAGGTCGCTGTCATGGGCGATATTAACAGACACCACCGGGATACGGGCGAGCGGTTCGACCATGCCGTCGGCCCGCGCGGTACCGTCGCTATTGCGTTTTCGGCCCCGTCATCTCGGTTGGTGCTAAAGGTTATCCGCGACCATCCGACCGAGAACTACAAATGGGGTGAATTTGCTGGAATTGACCATGTCATGGGCAAATATAGGCAAGTCCACGAGATCAACCGCTCTGGCTCGATGCTCGATAACGTCATCTATTCCAACGTCACCCTACCGCGCAGCTATTTTGATATCGACGTGCTGGAAACCTTGCTGGAATACGCGGGCGAGAATGTCGCCCTGCGTGGGTCTGACGTGTTGTTCAAGCATCTGATCGTCCAGATAAAGCTGACCCCGCTGCCCGTCTTCCTTGCCACTGCGTCCCAAGAGGATGCCGAACGCGCCATCTCCAGCCTTGGCCGTTGCATCAAAAACAATGCGGCGGCGAATATCTTCAACAAGGACTTGGACGGGCGCAATTATGGCGTCGGCTATTCGCAGAAAGTCTACCTTTTCGACTATGATGCGGTCGAGCCGCTGACCGATATCAAGGTGCGCACCAACGAGGACCGTATCGACGGCGATGAAGAAGTGCCGGATTGGTTTTTCGAGGAAGGCACCATCTTCCTGCCCGAAGAAATCGAATTGCACCTACGCATAGAAGACCCCGGCCTGCGCCGCGTGTTCCGCGACAAGCACGGCGAGATCCTGTCGGTCGAGTATTGGGAACGAATGCAGCGCGCGCACTGGGACGGGCGCATCCCGGTCATCGAAACCTATCCCGACGAATGTAGGCTTTAGCGCAGGAATCGGGTCGCGCGCCTTGTGGATCGTTGGCAAATGTCATGCGAACAAGGAGACCGTCATGCCCATAACCTATCGCCCCATCGACACCGTAACCGCCCAAGCCCTGCGTGCGGGTGGCCCCGACGCCTACGGCAACGCGCCCGAACGCAAGATTTCGGATGGGATGGGCGTCCCCTGCCGCCATTGCCTGCGTTTTGTACCAGCGGGCGCGCCCTATCTGGTCTTGGCCCATCGCCCGTTCGACGATTTGCACGCCTATACCGAGACCGGCCCGATTTTCCTCTGTGCCGATCCGTGCGAAGCGGGTGGCGGCAGTGCGATGCCCGAATTTCTCGACAGCCCGGGCTATATCCTGCGCGGATATGGCAAGGATGAGCGTATCGTCTACGGAACGGGGTCGGTGACGCCGCGCGAGGCGATCCCTACGCGGGCGGCGACTCTGCTGGCGCGGGACGATATCGCCTTTGTGCATGTACGCTCCGCATCCAACAACTGCTTCCATTGCCGAATCGAGCGGATTGCGGCGACCGCATCGGGGGGATAGGGTCTACCTCCCGAAGAATCGCCCGAAAAGGTCTTGCGGTATGAAAGTCATTGCCGAACGCGCCGCCCTGCTGAAATCCCTCAGTCATGTCCAAAGCGTGGTCGAGCGCCGTAACACCATCCCGATTCTCGCAAATCTGTTGATCAAGGCGGAAGACGGCGCATTGGCCATGACCGCCACCGATCTCGATATCGAGGCCATCGTGACGATGGATGCCAAAGTCGAGAGCGCAGGGGCCATTACCATCTCCGCCCAAACGCTCTATGAGATCGTACGAAAGCTACCCGACGGGTCGGAGGTGGCGCTTACCCTGGACCCGGAGGATCAGCGCGTCACCGTCAGCGCGGGCCGCTCCCGCTTTGCCCTCGCCACGCTACCATCGGAGGATTTTCCGGTCATGGCGGGCGATAATTACGACCAACAATTCGAGTTGCCGGGCGGCATCCTACGCCGCTTGTTCGAGAAGACGCGCTTTGCAATCTCGACCGAGGAAACGCGCTATTATCTCAATGGCGTCTATCTGCACATCACACCCGATGGTCAAAGCCTGCGCGCCGTTGCAACCGATGGCCACCGCCTCGCCCGCATCGACACGCCTTTGCCATCGGGGGCGGATGGCATGGTCGGCATCATCGTGCCGCGCAAGACGGTGAACGAGCTTGTCAAACTCATCGACGATGACGATCAAGTCGTGCAGGTCGCGGTATCCGAGACCAAGATGCGCCTGACCGTGGGCCGCACCGTCCTGACCTCCAAGGTCATTGATGGCCAGTTCCCGGACTATACCCGCGTCATCCCTGACAAGAACGATAAGACCCTGACGGTCGATGCCGAACAATTCGCCAAGGCCGTCGACCGCGTCGCGACGGTCAGTTCCGAGAAGTCACGCGCCGTGAAGCTGGCGCTGGATGAGGATCGCCTGACCCTTTCGGTCAACGCTCCTGACAGCGGTACGGCGGACGAAGAGATGATTGTCGGCTATGCCGAGGAGCCAATCACCATCGGTTTCAACGCAAAGTACCTATCGGAAATCGCAGGCCAGATCGAGCGCGAGAATGCAGTGTTCAAGTTCCTCGACGCGGGTGCCCCAACGCTGGTCAGCGAAGAGGGCGACGATGCCGCCGTCTATGTCGTCATGCCGATGCGAGTGTAACCACTCAGTGACCTCCGGGACAAGCCTGAAGGTCACTGATCGTATTAATTATCCAGGAACGACCGCAGTTTCCGGCTGCGCGATGGGTGCTTGAGTTTGCGCAATGCTTTCGCCTCGATCTGGCGGATTCGTTCGCGGGTGACGCTGAACTGCTGGCCGACTTCTTCGAGGGTGTGGTCGGTGTTCATGCCGATGCCGAAGCGCATCCGCAGTACGCGCTCCTCGCGCGGGGTCAGGGAGGCGAGGACGCGGGTGGTGGTGTCCTTGAGGTTTGACTGGATGGCGCTGTCGAGCGGCAGGACGGCATTCTTGTCCTCGATGAAATCGCCAAGCTGGCTGTCTTCCTCGTCGCCAATGGGCGTCTCCAGCGAAATCGGCTCCTTGGCGATCTTCATCACCTTGCGCACCTTCTCCAGCGGCATCTGGAGTTTTTCGGCCAGTTCCTCCGGCGTCGGCTCGCGACCGATTTCGTGTAGCATCTGGCGGCCCGTGCGGACCAGCTTGTTGATCGTCTCGATCATGTGGACCGGGATACGAATCGTGCGGGCCTGATCGGCGATGGAGCGGGTAATCGCCTGCCTGATCCACCACGTCGCATAGGTAGAGAACTTGTAACCACGGCGGTATTCAAACTTATCGACGGCCTTCATCAGACCGATATTGCCTTCCTGAATCAGATCGAGGAATTGCAGGCCACGGTTGGTGTATTTCTTGGCAATCGAGATCACGAGGCGCAGGTTGGCCTCGACCATCTCCTGCTTGGCCTGACGTGCTTCCTTTTCGCCCTTCTGGACGGTCTGGACGATGCGGCGATATTCGGGGATATCGACGCCGACGAGACGCCCGATTTCGGCGATGTCGTCGCGAATTTCGGTAACTTTTTCGCGATCATTCTCGATCAGCTTTGCCCAGCCCTTGCCAGGAAGCTTGGATACGCGCTCGATCCAGCGGGGGTCGAGTTCGGAGCCACGGTATTCGGCGATGAATTCGGGGCGCTTGACCTTGTGCTTATCAGAGACTTTCACAAGCTGCGTCTCAAGGTTCATCAGGCGTCGGTTGATGCCGTAAAGCTGATCGACCAGCGTTTCGATACGTTGATTGTTCAGGTGCAGGCTATCGACCTTGCGCACGAGTTCGCCGCGTAGGCGCTGGTAGGCGAGTTCCTGCTTGGTTGAGAATTTCGAGGATTTGGAGGTTGCGGCGGCAATGCGCTCCTGCTGCATCTTACGCAAGCCCTGATAGGCTTCGGCAATTTCGCCTAGTGTCTCTAGCGCCTGAGGCTTGAGTTGGGCCTCCATCGCAGAGAGAGACAAGGTATTATCGTCAAAATCGTCGTCATCCTCGTCATTAGACCCTTCGGCCTTTTCCTCGGAATCTTCACCGTTTTCGGCCTTTTCGGCTTGCTTTTGTTTCTCTTCTTCTTCGATGCGTTTCTTTTCCGCTTCCTCGGCCTTGGTCTTCTCGGCCTCGATTTTCGCGTTCTCGATTCGCTGCGCTTCAGGGATTGACCCGGCATTAGGGTCTTCAAAAGTCTTGCCGAAAGTCGCGTCGAGGTCGATCACGTCGCGCAGGAGGATATCCCCCTCGATCAGTTCCTCGCGCCAGATGGTGATGGCCTGAAAGGTGAGGGGGCTTTCGCATAGCCCGCCAATCATCGTGTTGCGGCCCGCTTCGATGCGCTTGGCGATGGCGATTTCGCCCTCACGGGACAGCAACTCGACCGATCCCATCTCGCGCAGGTACATGCGCACGGGGTCATCGGTGCGGTCGACCACCTCGGTAGTGCTGGCGGAAGTGGTGATCTCGCGGGAGGTCGATTCGCCCATCTTCTCGTCTTTGGGCGCTTCTTCCTCGGAGCCATCATCCTCGACGACATTGACGCCCATCTCAGAGAGCATGGACATGACGTCTTCGATTTGGTCGGGAGAGACCTTATCGGAGGGCAATACGCGGTTCAGTTCGTCATAGGTAATGGTCCCACGGGCCTTGGCCTTCTGGATCATCTTCTTGACGGATGCCTGACTCATGTCGAGAACTGGAGCCTCGGCTCCGGTATTCGTATCAGGCTCCGCGTTCACGTCTTTAGCAGCCATGCTCAATCTCTTGTCCTATCGCCAGCATTCCCTTCGGAAGGTGGCCTGCCACTCGCGCGGCGTTTCTTCTTTTTCCACAGCTCGGCGTCGATGAAGCCCTGAACGCTGCCCCCATCCTCTTGGGCCAGCGCCGGTACGACCGTTGCCAGCGCCTCGCGATGCGCGTTACGTGCCGCGACCATGCGTTGGAACGCGCGATCGTCACCATCTCTCGAAAAGCTGTCCTCCGCGTCTCGTCGTTCCAATTCCCGTGCGCAAATCGCCGTATAGCGATCCATTGCTGACGTTAAATGGTCACCGTCCGGTGAATCATCAACAGATAACATCAGCCGCTCAAGGGAAGCGGGTGGTCGGGATGCGAATCTTTGCCGGATCTGCTCATGGAGCTGTGAGACGGACGGGCCTGTCTCCTGGTCGGCAAGATCGAAGTATGCTGATATTAGCACAGAGCGAATCAAGTCAAGATCACGATTCGCAAATTCTGCCTCAGCAAGCTGTTCGCAACACGCCGAAACAGTGTCGGGAAGGGCGAGGGCGAGGCGAAGAATTTCGGTTTCGAGGACGCTGCGCAGGTTGGGTGCGCCGGTCGCAACGAGGGCAGAATGGCGGGTTTCGGTGCGCGGTTGCATGGGCGTATTGCGCTTGGGCCAGCCGTTTTGAGCGCCAAAACCGCCGGTATTCCGGGGCTTTTCGGCGGTTGGGGGCGCGTTGAAGAGGTCGCGACGCCATTCGCGGAACTGGGCTTCGTAATGGCCGCGCACGCCTGCATCGTCGATGCCACCGAGGAGCGCACGGATGCGTTTGTCGAAGGCGGCGCGTCGCTCTGGGCTGTCAAGGGATTGGCGCTCTATTTCTATGCGCCACAAGAAGCGGGAGAGGGATTCGGCGCGGTCAAGGACCGAATCAATCGCGTCGCGGCCTCCATCGCGAATCAGGTCGTCGGGGTCTTTTCCCTCCGGCATGACCGCGAATAACAACGTTTTGCCGGGTTGCAGGAGGGGTAGGGCGAGTTGGGCGGTGCGTTCGGCGGCGCGGATGCCCGCTGCATCCCCGTCGAGGGCGATAATTGGCTCATCCACGGCCCGCCACAACAGGGCAAGCTGATCGCCGGTTAAGGCGGTGCCGAGCGGGGCAACCGCTGCCTCTAGCCCTGCGCGGTGCAAAGCGATGACGTCCATATAGCCCTCAGCGACGACCATGCGCTGGCCCTTACCCGCCGCCGCGCGCGCGGGACCGAAATTATAGAGGGTGGCGCGTTTCGAGAAGAGGGGGGTCTCCGGCGAGTTGAGATATTTGGCCTTGGCATCGGCGCGCATGGCCCGTCCACCAAAGGCGATGACGCCGCCGCGTTGGTCGCGAATCGGAAAGAGGATGCGCTCACGAAAAACATCGTAGGTCTGGTCATCGCGCTGGCCAAGCAATCCGGCTTCGATCAGGATGGCATCAGAGAAGCCTTGGCCCCGCAAGGTTTCATGCAAAGCATTGCCGCTGGGGGCATAGCCGATACCGAAAGTGTCGATGGTGGCCGCGTTCAGGCCGCGCCCGTCGATATAGCTGCGGGCCTCGCGCGCGGCGGCACCGCCAAACTGGGCGCGATAGAAACGCTGGGCGGCTTCCATCGCCTCGGCCAGCCCTTTGCGCTTTTCCTGCTTTTCGCGGGCGCGGGCATCGCGGACGGGCGGGTCCATCCCGGCGTCGCGGGCGAGCATATCGACGGCCTCAGAAAAGGAGAGGTTGTCGTTCTTCATCACAAAGCCGATCACGTCGCCTTTTTCGTGACAACCGAAGCAATAGAAAAAGCCCTTGCGATCCTCGACATGAAAACTGGGCGATTTCTCGCCGTGGAACGGACAACAGGCCCAGTAATCGCCGCGCGCCGGGTTCGATTTGCGTGCGTCCCAGTCCAGCCGCTTGCCGATGGCCTCCGCAATGGAGGTCCGGGCGCGGAGCTGGTCGAGATATCCGGGTTCGATTGCCATACGATGACAGATGCGACGTCGGCGGGCGATTCGCAAGGCACAGTCGATATGCGCGCCCTCAGCGCAAAAGAATCGTCTCGGCTATACTATGCAGGTCGGCCCAGTTTTCCGCCCGGTGCTGCGCCGCTTCGATCTCGGTGAGGTGTCCGCGTAGGGCTTCGTCGCCGATGAAATGGATGCGCGATACATCAGGGGCGTGTTTTGCTGAGGAGGCAAGCTGCGAGGGGGAATCGTCGATGAAGGCTGTGCGCCCAGCCCGTTCATGCAGCCAGCGCAGGGCCGGTCCTTTTGGGCCAGCATTGGCGATAACAGGGAAGTCGATCCCATGGCCGCGTAGATTTTCGATTCTGTCGGCATGGGCGTAGAAGGGCACATTGGTAAGGATGATGATCTGAATATCGGGCGCAAGGGCGCTTAGTGCCTGCACCACACCGGGATAGACGCGCTGGTGAAGGGTCTGTGTCTTGAAAAACCCGCGAAAGAGGGTCTGGAATTCCTCTGCGCTTGCTTCTGTCCCGTCATAGCGCCAAAGCGCGCCGTCGAGTTTGTAGCTGGTCAGGCGCAGCGAATACCCCTGTTCGGTCGCATATTCGGCCAGATGTCCGGCCAATCCGACGATCACTTCATCGACATCGACGGCAAGAAGCGGACGATCCGTATCGAGGGAGAGCGTATCGAGCTGAACCTGCACCTCTTCGGGCGGCTGCTTTACGTCCATTCCGGCGTATCTCCCCCCGGTAGAGCGCGACGGGCCATGGCTACATTTTCGGGCGGCATCTGCTGCGCTCCGGCAAAGGCGATAACCGCCGCGTCATCCTGCAACAGGAAATCGAGGACGAAGCCGAGGAAGACCGGATCGCCCGCCCGTGCGCGGATATCGGCGGCATCGGTGCCCGCTTGGTTCAGTAGGCTGCCGAACATATCTTCATCTCCCGCAATGAAAGAGAGGGCTTGAAGGCCGATGACGGTGGCCTCGTCTTTCGGTATCGGGATATGTTGCATTAGGGTCACTGTGCCTCAAAGTTGTGCCTCGACTCATTCAATGGGGTTGGTGATACCATCGACGTGTTCATGGGAAAGGTTTAATTAACGTATTAAGCCCTATCGTTCACGCAGCCGATGCACGGCCCAGTCTTGGGCCACGAAACCCCATGGAGCGTCCTGCATGTCGAAAACGGTTCTCATTGTCGAAGACAATGAACTCAACATGAAACTCTTCCATGACCTGCTCGATGCGCAGGGGTATCGTACGCTCCAGACCCAAAATGGTATGGAAGCCCTCGAAATCGCCCGCACCGAAAGTCCAGACCTGATTCTGATGGATATTCAGCTACCCGAGGTTTCCGGCCTTGAAGTCACGAAATGGCTGAAGGAAGAAGACGAGCTGCGACATATCCCCGTGGTCGCGGTCACGGCCTTCGCGATGAAGGGCGATGAGGAGAAGATCCGCGATGGCGGATGTGAAGATTATATCGCGAAACCGATTGCGGTTGCCGATTTTCTGGCTACCGTTAAGCGTTTCCTAGACTAGTCGCCTGTAAGAGTCATGCCAGTAGGTTAGACGAGGAAGGGCCGGGATCATGTCAGCGCGTATTTTGGTGGTTGATGACATCTTGCCGAACGTGAAGCTTCTCGAAGCGAAGCTCATGTCGGAATATTATTCGGTCCTCACGGCCTATAATGGGTTTGAGGCGATTGAGGTCGCCAAGGCCGAGCAACCGGACCTGATTTTGCTCGATGTAATGATGCCCAAGATGGATGGGTTCGAGGCGTGTAAGCGCCTGAAATCTGACCCCGAAACCGCTCATATCCCCGTTGTGATGGTCACTGCCCTCGACCAGCCGACCGACCGCGTGCGCGGCCTTGAAGTTGGTGCCGATGACTTCCTGACCAAACCCGCCAATGATCTGGCCCTTTTTGCCCGCGTTCGCTCGCTGGTGCGGGTCAAGCAGATGATTGATGAATTGCGCTTGCGTGATGAGACATGTCGCGAGTTGGGCTTCGATGCCGGGTTTTCGGACATCACCGATGATATGCTAACGGGTGAGGTTCTGCTGGTTGATGATCGCCCAAATGCCTCGCGCGCCATGGCCGAGACGATCAAAACACGCCTCAATATTGATTGTAGCGCCGTTGATAACCGCGACGCTGCACTCGAACATGTGCGCCGTGCGCCGCCCGAACTGGTTCTCATCAATTCTGGCCTTGAAAGTTATGATGGTCTGAGGCTGTGTTCAGAAATCCGATCGCATCCGAATGCGCGGCAATCTGCCATTGTGATGATGGTCGATCATGGGGATTTCAAGACGATTTCCGCCAGTCTCGATCTGGGCGCGAGCGACTATGTCATGCGGCCCATTGATGAGAATGAGTTGGTCGCCCGTATTCGGTCACAGCTTCGCCGCCTGTCCTATGCCGACCGTCTGCGCGACAATGTGCATAACAGCCTGAAGCTGGCCGTAACTGATTCGCTGACTGGTCTCTATAACCGCCGTTATGCGATGCCTCACCTTCATGCCCTGATTGAGCGGGGATCCATTGATGGCAATCCTCTGGCCGTCGCGCTGCTGGACATTGATAATTTCAAGGCCGTCAACGACACCTATGGCCATGCGGTTGGCGATGAAGTGTTGGTGGAGTTTGCGAACCGTATCCGCCTGAACCTTCGCGGCATGGATATGACGGCCCGTATCGGTGGCGAGGAATTCCTTGGGATTATGCCCGAAACCGACCTTGCCGGAGCGGGCATCGTGGCCGAGCGCCTGCGCGCGACCATTGCGGGGAAACCGTTCAAGATCACGCATCCTGAAAAAGACGCGCTGGATATCACGGTGAGTATCGGTGTGGCGCTGATGTCGCCTTCACTCATGACGCCCGATGCATTGCTGCAAGCGGCGGATGAGGCGCTCTACAGCTCAAAACGCGAAGGCCGCAACCGCGTGACAATGTCGTCGCCCTCGGTCGCAGCGTAACCAAAGTTACTGACCTTTAGCCTCGCGTTTCTGGCGTCTTTCGCGCCAGTATCTCGTCTGTTCTTCCAGCCGCGAAAGGGCGAGATCGGCAATGGCCGTTCGCTCTTCATGGGTTAGGGTGGCGAGGAAGGTAGCGATTTTGTCGTTGTTCTGGGCGCGTAGGGTATTGCGGCCCTCGACCTCCCGACTCTGAGCCGCACGAAAGACTTCTGCATCGAAGGGTTCAGCCCTAAGCGCCGCATCTATCTCGCGGCGGATAACATTGATACCGCGCCATTTCTGGCCCATGCCCTTGCGGGCATCGGCGTAGAAGGCGCGGATATCTTCGTGCCGATCTTCTGGTAGAGCCTCCATCATCACGCGCGGATAGAGCGAATAGCCGCGTGTCGCCTTGGCGCGCTTTACCGCTTCGTCACCGCCGCCGAAGACCTGCCCGCCGACCAAACCGACGAGAAACAGGTTGGCCGCCAGCGATGCGCCAAAGGCGATCTTCAGCCATTTTCCACTCGAAGATGAGGTCTGCGTCAAAGCAGCACCTCCGGCCCAAGCAGAAGATCGGCATCGTCTTCCATCGCGAAGGCAAAATCGATCACGCCAAACTCCTGCGCCGCTATGTCGGAGTTAGGATTCAGCGCGCTATGCTCAATATTCGTACCGAACACAAAGCCCAGTGCGAGGCAGGCGGCGAAGGCAAGACCGGGGCGGAACACGGCATTGCCACCGAAGAACCGTTCACGCCATCCCGCACGGATGGGACGGGGTGCGGGCGTTGCCACCTTGGCCGTCGCCTCTTCGGACACCATCGCCGCATCGGCCAGCACTCGCGACAATAGCGCATGGGAAGGCTCTGGACCTTCCCATAGGTCGAGCATGTCGTCGAGCGCGCTGGCCTCAGCGAGCGCCGCACGTGCGGCACCCGATTCGGCAAATAGTTTATGCGCAGCCGCTCGGTCCTCGACCGGCCAGCCGTCGATATCGCCACCATAGGCGAGCGCGTGTTCCTCGAAATCTTGTATCGTCATCATGTTATTCGCACTCATAATCATCGTGCCTCATTCTTCCAACAATAATGCCCGCTGTCCGGCAAGCTTGTCACGTAATGCGCGCCGTCCACGAGAGAGAAGGGATTCGACTGCTTCCACGGTTACACCAAGGATTTCCGCCGTTTCGTCATTCCCACGCTCTTCAAAATGGCGCATCTGAATTGCCGCCCGCTGGCGTTCAGGTAGGGTTTCCATCGCATCTTTCAGCAGGGTGAGTCGTTCTTCGGCCTCCATGCCTTGCTGCGCTGATGCGCGATCATCCATCGGTTCGGCCACCTCTTCGAGTGAGGAGGATTTGCGTTTACGAAGACGATCATAACAGAGATTGAGCGCAACCTTGTGTAACCATGTGGAGAACTTGGCTTTACCCGGCTCCCACTTGGCGGCGTTGCGCCATGCGCGTAGCATGGTTTCCTGCGCCACATCCTCGGCTTCGGCGGTGTCACGTAACATCCTTGTGGCCAGCGCCAGCACGCGCCCGATATGGCGTTCGGTCAGGATGCGCGCCGCCGATTGGTCGCCGCCCGCAAATTGGGCGATTAGCGTGTCGTCGTCGCTCTCCGCCGTCGCAGGGCGCATCGCGGTCTCAGCCATATGCGCGCGCTCCTGCCGCCATCCGGTACGGTCGGCATCGCGCGATCCGGCGAGGGATGTCATTGCCCCAGCGGTCATCGGCCTGCCTCCTGCAAGGTGACGATTCCATTGCCATCTACATCCGCCCGATCGAACATCGCCATCATTCGCGCGTCAAGATCAGCCAGCGTCATGCTGCTCCGCCCCGCGCCCCCGGCTCGCCTATGTCTTTGCATACCCGTTCGTATCTCGTCCAGCGAGAGCATTCCGTCACCATTGACATCAAGACGCACCAAGCGGCGGCGGGCGCGTAATTTGGCAACTTCTTCCATCTCACGAATATCGAGTGCACCATTGCCATCGGTATCGGCGCGCTGGAAGCGGATGGCCAGACGGTTTGCGCGGCTATTACCACGCTCATCGGCACTGACACGGCCATCACCGTTGATATCGAGTGCGTTGAAACGAGCGGCGGCGGCGCGGCGCATTTCATCCTTCGTGAGCGTACCGCTTGCGTCGAGATCAATTTGCTCAAAAAGGCGATCAAGCCTATCGAAGCCATCATGCTGATTTGCAAGCGCAATCTGGCTAGCAAACAGTGCAATTGCCGTGACGCCGGCGAGGACTGGCCTTGTTCGTTTCATGCCCTATGTCTCCGTCTGCCTCGTTTCGATGCCTGTGATACGCGGGCTACCCGCGATTCCGTCGGTTTTGCTACGAAAACTTTTGCAATCGAGCGACATGACGACGCAAGGCGATCAGCGCCGTTCAAAAAAGGGATGCAAAACGGTATCGCTCAAATCGATCTCGTTGAGGAGCGCCGAATGGCCATCGACACCGACGAACGCAAATTATCGCCCGCATTAATGAAGGGCGTATCGCGCAAATGCCCTCGTTGTGGCGAGGCTCCTTTGTTCGCGGGTTATCTTGCCGTGCGCGATACGTGTGATTCGTGTAGTCTTGAATTTCATCACCACCGGGCGGATGATATGCATCCATGGATCACGATTCTGATCGTCGGGCATCTGGTGGTGCCGATGATGCTGACGGCGATGACGTCGTGGAACTGGCCCGATTGGGTGCATATGACGCTGTGGCCCGCATCGGTCATCGTGCTGTCGTTGGTTATTCTGCCCTTTGCAAAAGGCTTCGTGATTGCTTTGCAATGGGCGCTGAAAATGCACGGTTTTTCGCGCCCGGGCTAACGGCACGGCCTTGACCCCCTTGCCGCCCGCAGGTGCGCCCGCTACGTTTCGCGCAAAGTGGAGATGCCCTATGCGATACTGGCTTTTCAAATCCGAACCCGATGCATGGTCATGGGATGATCAGGTGGCGAAAGGCGATGCGGGCGAGGAATGGGACGGTATCCGCAACTATCAGGCGCGCAATAACATGCGTGAGATGAAGATCGGCGACCGGGGGTTCTTCTATCATTCGGTGAAGGAAAAACGGATCGTGGGCATCGTCGAGGTCTGCGCCGAAAGCCACCCGGATTCCAAGACCGATGACGAGCGGTGGGATTGCGTGGATGTCAAGGCGGTGCGGGCTTTTGAGACGCCGGTAACGCTTGACGATATCAAGGGGAATCCTAAGTTGGGCGAGATTGCACTCACAAGACAATCGCGCCTGTCAGTTGCACCGATCACCGCCGATGAATGGAAGATTATCTGCAAAATGGGCGATACGAAACCGTGAATGCACCGGTCAATATCGTCTGCATGAAATGGGGTACGCTCTATGGCCCCGAATACGTGAACAAGCTGTATGCGATGGCCGCGCGGAACATGGCGCGGCCCTTTCGGTTCGTATGCTTTACCGAGGATGCGAACGGGTTGCGCGACGAGGTGACGGTGCGCCCGCTGCCACCCATCGAGATTGATGCGCCCTATGAGCGGACGCCGTGGAAGAAGCTGGCGCTCTATAATGCTGATCTGGGGGATGTAACGGGGACGGCGTTGTTTTTGGATCTTGATTTGGTGATTATCGGATCGCTGGATCGGTTTTTCGATTTTCCGGGGGATTATTGCGTGATCCGCAATTGGACGCGGCCCAAGGATATCGTGGGAAATACGTCCGTTTTCCGGTTCGAGATCGGCGCGCATACGGATTTGCTGGATACGTTCCATGCGCAATCGACCCAGCATTGGGTGGATGAGGTGCGGATTGAACAGACGTTTCTGTCGCGTATCCTGCATGAGCAAGGAAAACTGACATTCTGGCCGGATGGATGGTGCGCGTCGTTTAAGGTTCATGCATTGCCGGGTGGCTGGAAGTTTCCGCGCCTGCTACTCAATTGGTTCCGCCCGTCGCGGGTGCCTGAAGGGGCAAGCATTGTGGTGTTTCATGGGCATCCAAACCCGGATGACGCGCTGGTCGGGCGCTGGCCGGGGGGGTGGTACAAGCGGTTGCTGCCCGCGCGCTGGATTGCCGAGTATTGGCGCGAATGATGGATGCGCCGGTCGTCAGCTTTCTTTCGGCAGTCTATAACAAGGCGACCTATCTGCCTGCGCTGCTGGCGAATCTACGGGCGCAGGGGGGGAAGGCTGAGTTTATCTTTGCAGATGATGCCTCGACCGATGGATCGGCGGATTGGTTGGAGGCCGAGGCGTCGCATGATCCGCGCATTCGCGTGATCCGCAATACAGTGAATGCGGGTCCGGCGATCCGGTTCAATCAGGCGGCTGCGGTGGCGCGGGGGGAATGGTTGCTGCCCATCGATGCGGATGATCTTTTATCTGATAATGCCGCCGAGATGTTCCTGAAGGTGGCGGACGAGCAGGGGGCTGATCTGATTTTTGCGCGTAGCGAGCGAGGGGCGGAGCCGCGCGATCTTTCTGACCCATTGGATATTTCCGTCAGCGATAATCCGCTATTGATGGCGGCGACGCGGAAGATTGTGCGGATGGGGTATCTGGCGCGGGCGTCGGTCTGGCGGGATGCGGGTGGAGCGGATGAACGTGTCTTTGTGCAGGACCAATCTCTGCCGCTGCGGCTCGGTGCGGCGGCGATGCGGGCAGCGTATATCGAACAAACGGCCTATTGGCTCAGCGTACAGGATACCGGGAGCCTGTCGCGCAATACGCTACAACAACACCATGATCGGTTTTGGGCCATGACATATATGCTGGAGCGTGATTTGCCCGATGCAGCGCGCAAAGCCATCGAAGCGCAGCGCGTCTCTGCTTGGTGGAAGATGCACCGCGAAGTTGGGGGTGGGCGGACCAATGCATTGCCTGCTTATCTGGCCAATCGCGTGACGGGGTGTGCGCTTTCAACCGCGCAGGTTGCATATGCCAGTGCTGCTTTTGCTAGGCTGTCCGGTGTGCGGCGACCTCGTTTGTGATATGCTGTCCGTAAAAGGGGAGGATTTCATGGAGTATATTGCCGTTATTGCCGCTGCGATTTCAGGGTTTGCTGTGGGTGGAGTCTGGTATGGTGCGCTTGGAGCGCAATGGATGCGGGCCGTTGGGCGCACGAAGGAAGATATCGCGGCGGATAAAAGTCCGCTGCCTTTCATCATCGCCTTTCTCGGCGCTTTGCTTGCGGCGGGGGTGATGCGGCATATGTTTGTGACCGGCGAAATCGTCGGGGCCATGCGTTGCATGGCCTATGGCGCAGGGATCGGGGCTTTTCTAATCGCACCATGGATTGTGCTGCATTATGCCTTCGCGGGCAGGCCAGTCGCGTTATGGGTGATCGATGCGGGGCATACGATAATGGCCTTCGCAGCCATGGGTTTGGTTCTCGGTCTATTTTATTGATGCTGTAACTGTCACAGGACTTGCTTGACGAATTCCGTCTCTTTCGTCCTATATCGGGACGCAATGCGGCATGGGGTGACGGGATGGAAGAAATGACGCTGACCGGGGCAGCCGGGCTGCTTGGAGTCGCGCTATACGTGATTGGCTATGCGGCCATGCAATTGGGTCTCGTGAGGGGACAGACATATATTTATGCAGGGTTGAATCTCTTTGCCGCTCTGTTCGTTCTGTACTCGCTTACAGAGAATTACAATCAGTCATCCGCGATGATCCAGATCATGTGGATCATCATCAGCGTCGCTGGGATAACTCGGTTACTGATCGTGGATAAGACGCTGCGGTTTAATGATGAAGAGTGGCGTATTCTTGATGCCGTTGCCCCTGGCCTAGAGAAGAATCAAGCACGTAAGCTGTTGAATCTTGGCGAATGGCGGGATCTTCCCGTAGGATCGACTGTGATTGCCGAAGGGCGCCCAACGGAGATTTTAGGCTATTTGTCAAAAGGGGCATTCGTCGTCTCGAAAGGCGATATGCCTATCATGTCGCTTGGGCCGGGCGCTGTGATTGGTGAGATGACCTATATGGATGGTACGCCAGCCACC
This sequence comes from uncultured Neomegalonema sp., assembly GCA_937928005.1. Lineage (GTDB taxonomy): Bacteria > Pseudomonadota > Alphaproteobacteria > Rhodobacterales > Rhodobacteraceae > JAHDDY01. The sequence goes on from CALFVD010000013.1 coordinate 58,387, forward strand.
GCGCGGATTGATGTGATGGATGATGCGCGACTATTTGCAATCAACGCCGTGAAACTGCGCGCCTTGATTGAGCGGAATGACGATATCGCGAATGCAATCGAGCGCAGCGTTGCGCGCACACTACGTGGGAAGCTACAGGCGACATCGCAGGAATTACGCGATGCAACATCCGGATTTTTGATCACATCTTGATCTGATCCGCTTTTGCGCCCTTCGATTATAAAAATTCATACCGTTTTGTTTGCGGTATTGGCGATCCGAGACGCCACCGCAATTTGCGACAAACGTGAGCCATGTTTCGCGCCAAGACTTGCACGAAACATGGTGCTTTTTGGTTCACGGCAATCGCAACGCATATCATCGGTACACTTCTTGCCTCACAGATAATTGTATCATGTGCGCGGGAACACATTCCGCCGCACACGGTTGAGCAATAGTGAACGCTCAAATGATGTGGGTAGGGAGAAAGCTATGAATACGAAATTTATCGCTCTTATCGCAACGGCCATCGCCACGATAGCTGTAAGCCTTCCTGCTAATGCACGGTTGCCCGAAGCTTTTTCTAACCTGCCGAAAGAGATTATTCGTCCTGCGGTTCACCTGCCGACGGGATGCATGGCGCAGGTCACTCTTCTTGATCGTCATATTGTGACCGCGCATATCATTGATCCTGATTGCCTGCCGAAGGGTGTGAAAGCACGCCCTATACCCGGTCAGAACGCGGATTTCTCGTTCATTGACGGCGCGCGGTAAGGGCTATTCCGGCTTTTCTGGCATCTTTGCCGTGATTTCGATGGATGAATACCATTTCGCCAAATCCGAGATATCCTCGTCGGATAGGCCTTTGGCTACGACGGTCATCATCTCATGCTCGCGTTTGCCCAAGCGAAACGCTTTTAGCTGGGTTTCGAGGTAGACTTGGCTCTCACCGGCGAGGTGTGGAGCGATGGGGATACGTGCGATTCCATCGAGTCCGTGACAGGTGCGGCATTGTTTTGCCTTCTCGCGTCCGGCTTCTAAATCGGCTGCGATAGTGGGGGTTGCCACCATTGATAGTAAAAGAATGGTTGAGAAAACTGGTTTCAATTTGCGACTCGCGGCTTTTGAGGGAAGGGTCAGATGTGACGCCCGGACAGGCCGGACGCCACGGTGAGCTTTCCGTCACTCGTAGCTGATGCGGTAGATTGCACCGGCCAGATCGTCGGAGACGAGCAGCGAGCCATCGCGAAGCTGCGCCGTATCGACCGGACGACCAAGGTATTCGCCAGTTTCCGCGTCGAGCCAACCTTCAGCGAAAGGTTTCATCTCCGCCGTGCCGTCTTCAGCGATATGCGTGACCATGACGCGCGCGCCGACCGGCTCGGTACGGTTCCATGAGCCGTGCTGTGCCGAGAAGATAGCGTTCTTGTATTTGGCGGGGAACATGCGGCCCGTATAGAATGACATGCCTAGATCGGCAGCATGGGCCACTGTCTCAACAGCGGGCATTACGATATCATCCGGCGGGGTATCGTCCTTGAACTCGTCGGTGCGCACGTCGCCGCCACCGTACCATGGATGGCCGAAATGCTGACCTGCTTTGGTCTGGTGGTTCAATTCGCCGGGCGGAATATCGTCACCCATGCCGTCGACCTGATTATCGGTCCACCATAGTTCACCGGTTTCGGGGTGGAAGTCTTGGCCAACAGAGTTACGCACGCCGTAGGTATAGACCTCGCGGTTCTTGCCGTCGCGATCCATGCGGATGATGCCGCCGATGCCCGTTTCCTTGTATAGTTCCATCTTCTCCTGTGGGGCCACGTTGAAGGGTTGGCCCAGTGAGATGTAGAGCTTGTTATCCGGGCCAATATCGCAGACGCGGGCGGTGTGGTTATAGCTGGCTTCTGCTGGCGGAATTAATTCGCCTTCGGCAACAACCTCAAACGCCGCAACATCCGGGCCTTCATAGAAGAACTCGGCGGCGGGGAAGAGGAGGACGCGGTTCTGTTCAGCAATGAACAGGAAGCCGTCTTTCGAGAAGCATACGCCATTCGGGATGGTGAAATCGATGGAGGGCGCAAATTCCTTCACGTCATCGGCCACGCGATCCTTGTCGCGGTCGGTGACGACATAGACTTCGTTCTTGCGGGTGCCGACGAAGGTTGCCACACCCTGTGGGCCAACGGCCATATGGCGCGCATCGGGCACCACGGCATAGAGTTCGATTTTGAACCCGTCTGGAACGGTTACGTTTTCCAGCACTTTGCGGATCGCGTCAGCGCGTTTTCCTTCCTGCGGGATCGGCTCCATCATCGGCGTGCCGGTCTGCTGGAAAGCGGAGAGTTTGTTGAGATTGCCAGCGTTCTGTGCCAGCGCGGGCAGTGCCGCCGCCATTGCGACCACAGCGGCCATGGTAGAAAAGCGTTTGAGCATATCAGTCTCCCTATACCGAAAGATCTATCGTCTTTCCGTGTATGAGACTGGTACACCAGTGACGCAGCGTCAATACTCTACGCCCGGTTGCGCATTCGGCATTCTGTCATGTGAGATGATTTTCGGCTGCGAGAATTGCCGCCAGACCCTCGCGATAGGTGGGGTAGGCGAGGGTTACACCGAGGTCGTGTTTGATGCGTTCGTTCGATACGCGCTTGTTCTCACCGTAGAAACTGCGCGCCATTGCGGACATTTCTGCCCCCTCAAAAGGCACCAATGGCGGACGGGGCAGGCCGAGAAGGTCGGCGGCATGGCCGATTACATCTTGTGGCGGACAGGTAAGATCGTCGGTGACGTTATAGGCTGTACCGGGGGCGGCGTTGGCCATTGATGCTTGTAGGACGGTCGCAATATCCTCGACATGGATGCGCCCAAATACTTGCCCCGGCTTGTCGATGCGCTGGGCGGTGCCGCGCCGGATTTTCTCGAACGGGCCGCGACCGGGGCCATAGATTCCCGCGAGGCGGAAGGTGTGGGTGGGTAAGGAATCGCCGAGTGCGAGCCAATTGCGTTCGGCACTCACCCGCCGTTTTCCACGTTCGCTGGCGGGGGTGAGGTCGGAGGTTTCGTCCACCCAACCGCCTTGTCGGTCGCCGTAAACGGCGGTGGTGGAGAGATAGCCAATCCATTCGATCTTGTCGCGCTGGGTGAGGAGCGTGTCGCGATATTGGGCGAGGAACGGGTCGCCATCTTCGCCGGGGGGCGCGGAAATCAGGAGATGGGTGCGCTTTGGCAAGGCCGTGATCAGGTCGGCGGCGGGCCAGACATGGGCCTCGATGTCTTGCGCGTGCAGTGCATCGACCTTCTCGGCATCGCGCGCGGTGGCGGCAATGTGCCAGCCCTGCGCCCGCAACCGTTCGGCCAAGACGCGGGCGCAAAAACCGTATCCGATACAGACAAGTGTGGCGGGGGCTTGCAAATCGTTCATATTCGCGCCTTATCCGCATGTGACCTTTCGCGCAAGCATCACTGGAGACCGCCATGCGCCTGACGCCCTTTATCGCCGCCACTTTTCTTGCCACGCCCGCGTTGGCACAGGTGACGACCTATGACGATTGTATCCAGACTGCATTGAACCAGCCATCGACGGGCCTATCGGTTGCGCAGAACTGGCAGGCGCAGGGTGGAGGCGCCGCCGCCAGTCATTGCCGCGCCATGGCCCTTGCCGCGCTCGGCTCCTATGCGGAAGCGGCCCGTGCATTGGAGGCGCTGGCGCTGATAACGCTCGATACGCTGGCACAGGCGGACCTATATATGCAGGCCGGGGATTTTCAGATCTCGGCGGGTAATGCGCCTGCGGCTCGTGCGTTCTTTGACAAGGCAATAGCCGCCGATCCGCAGTCGATTGGCGCGCTGGATGGACGCGCGCGAACCATGGCGGCAATGGGCGATTTTGCCGGGGCGATTGCCGATATCAACCGATTGCTGTGGCTGGCCCCGAATGATGCGGAGGCGCTGGCCTTACGGGCGGCGGCACGCCGTAAATCGGATGATCCATCGGGGGCGCTGGCCGATGCGGAGGCGGCGATTGCCGCCGATCCATCTTCGGCAGTCGCGTATTTTGAGCGAGGAGCAGCGCGGGCCGTGACTGGCGACCGCGCAGGTGCAAGGGCCGATTGGCAGGAGGTCGAGCGCCTCGATCCGGGTGGTGAGTTTGGGCAGCTAGCCGCGACGAACCGGGCGCGATTGCCGCTGTAGCTCAATACTGTGTGAGGTATTCGTTTGGCAGTGTCGCGACGTTCATCCAATAGCGCATCGCCGTCTTGGTGATATCAATAAGCTGGGCGTAGGTATCGGGCTTGCTGATGAGGGAAGCACCGCGCAAGGCGTAGAATTCCTCCACTAAAGCTTCGCTTTTACTGAAGCTGAAACCAAGCACGGGGATGTTTTTCCAGCCATCGGTTGATTTCAAGGTGCCGAGGATTGCGCGCCAGTCTTTATCCTGGTCGTCGAGATTCATAACCAGGACCTTTGGATAGGCCTTTTTTGCGTGCGATAATTGGGCATGAAACACGCTGATATCATCAGGTGTCGCATCGTCGAAATAGCGGACATGGTCACTTATCTCGACCTCGATTGCCGCTTTTTTGAACAATGCCGTTTCTAGTTCGGAAAACGAAATCAAGACGATCATTGAACCCTCCAGAGCTGTGGCTTGAGAGTCTAATCGTAGGATCGAAACAAAGTCCTAAACTGCAAAATAACTTTGATTCGCCGGATCGTCTGGCCCTTCAATCCGGGTAGCGTACTGCTGTTGCTAGCCCCGGAGCATTCTTGGCAAGCAAGATAGGCAAAGCGGTGGGCAGGTCGGCGAAGGTCACTTCCTGTGTGATGATGGCTTCAAAGCGATCATCGAGGAGCATCGTGAGGGCGGCGCGCATTCGTCGCGAATAATCCCAGCGAGGGCGACGGCTCTGCGAGACATGACCTACCTGTGATGAGATCAGTCGTAGGCGTTGGCTGTGAAAGGCACCGCCAAGCGAAATCTGGGGGCGGTCGGTGCCGTACCAGCTCATCTCGATTATTGTTCCTTCAAACCCTGTACACAGAATCGCTGTATCCAAACCACTCGCGCTAGAGGAGGTGTGAAATACGATATCGCACCCTGTGGGTGCATCATTGGGATGAGCAAAGTTCACGTTCATGTCATCGGCCAGCGAGCGGCGCGTCGGATCAAGGTCTATTAGCGTGACATCCGTACCCGGAATTGCACCACAGATACCCGCCACCAGCGCACCGAGTATGCCGCCGCCGGCGATGGCAACCCGATCCCCCGGTCCCACGCCACCATCCCAAACGGCATTGAGCGCCGTTTCCATATTTGCCGCGAGGATCGCCCGTCGAGGGGGGAGGTTGTCTGGTAGGACGGTTAGGGCATCCACGGGAACGACGAACCGGGATTGATGAGGGTAGAGTGAAAAAACTGTTTTACCAACAATATGTTGCGGTCCATCCACAACTTCGCCCACCATCGAATAACCGTAGATGACCGGGAATGAGAAGTCGCCTCGCTGGTGCGGCGCGCGCATCCGTTCGTATTCGGATTTTGGCACTTTGCCGGTGAAAACCAATCGCTCCGTTCCCCGGCTTAACCCCGACCAAAGTGCCCGTACGACGGCATGACACGGTTTCGTGATGATGGGTGAGGAAACGGGAACCAGCGCAGCGGTTCCTACCTTCTCAAAGGAGAGCGCATGGTCCAATTTAAGACTCCTTTCTCGACATGCTTCGCGTCTACACCAATTCTGCATGGCATGATCACGATGACGACCGCATACGGGGATAGAGCGACGATGACCGACCAGACGCAAGACCCCGTGACATTTGTTGCGCTCGGTCAGGCCGATAGCACCCTTACACCAGCAAGCCTACAGGCGACAAAGACGTTGACGTATCGTCGGCTGATTGCGCTTGGATTATGTGGTGCGACCTTGATTGCTGTGCTGGCCGGAGTGGCGCGGGTCTTCTCGGCAGGGGGGCTGGATGCTCTGGAATATGCGCTGCTTGCGTGCATTACACTGAGCGCGCCTTGGACGATACTTGGGTTCTGGAATTCGCTGTTGGGCCTATTCCTCGCCCGTCGTGGAGGGGGTGCATTGCCGTTTTCGGAGGCGATGGAGAGTAATGCGCCGATCCGGTCGCGGGTGGCCGTGGCGATGGCGGTACGAAACGAAGATCCGCAGCGGGCAATCGACCGGTTGCTTGCCACCCGGCGTAGCCTCGATCAAACGGGGCAGGGGCATCGCGTCGATCTGCATATTATCAGCGATACGAATGATGCGGATGTGGCGGCAGCAGAGGAGCGGTTGTTCGCGCTACACCGCGATGCACTCGATGGTTTGGGCGTTGCTGGCTATCGCCGTCGTACATCGAACGAAGGCTATAAGGCCGGGAATGTATGGCAATTCCTGCATGATCAAGGCAGTCGCTACGACCTGTTCGTGCCCCTTGATGCCGATAGCCTGATGTCGGGTGAGGCGATCATGGATCTCGTGCGTATCGCGGAGGCGAACCCGCGCATTGGCATCGTGCAGAGCCTCGCGGTGGGCGCGCCCGCCGAAAGCCCGTTTGGACGTATTTTTCAGTTCGGGATGCGTCATGGGATGCGCGCCTTCACGCTGGGTAGTGCGTGGTGGCAGGGCGATTGCGGGCCGTTCTGGGGACATAATGCGGTGATCCGCGTGGCGGCGTTCAAGGCGCATTGCGAGCTGCCAAAGCTGGGTGGACGGCCTCCGCTGGGCGGCGATATTCTGTCTCACGACCAGGTCGAAGCGACATTGATGCGACGCGGTGGGTATGAGGTACGGGTAGTGCCGGTCGAGTGCGAAAGCTTTGAGGAAAACCCCGTCACCATCCTCGATTTCATGACCCGTGAGCAACGCTGGTGTAACGGAAACATGCAATATTGGCGGTTGCTCGGAATGAAAGGGCTAACCCCGACGAGCCGGTTCCAGCTTTTTCAGGCCATCATGATGTATCTGAGCGCGCCCGCATGGATGATTCTGACGGCGCTGGGCGCGGTAAAGGCGGTGATTGATCCGACGATGACCTTCAACGCGCCGCTTGCCCTTGGCCTGTTCGTGTTGATGGTCGGCATGAGCTTGACGCCGAAGATCGTGGGCGCAATCCACGTTATGCTTCAGCCGGGCGGCATGGCTCGCTATGGCGGGGCAAGGCGGTTTGTTGTCGGGCTGGGGATCGAACTGGTGTTTTCGGTGCTGATGTCGCCGGTCGTGGCCGTGCATCTGACCGTCTTTCTGATCGGGTTGGCCTTTGGTCGCAAGGTTGGTTGGAATGGACAGGTTAGGGATGCCTACGGGCTGAACTGGTCGACAGCACTGCGCGCGCTCTGGCCGCAGATGGTGTTTGGCGTGACGGTTCTTGCGACGCTGACAATCCATACGCCCGCCGCTGTTATCTGGGTGTTGCCGGTGGTGCTGGGCCTGCTGTTGGCTGTGCCGTTTGCGGTGTTTACGGCATCGCCCGTTTTGGGGCGGGTGCTGGCGAAGCGGCGTATTTGTGCGATCCCGGAGGAATTCGAGACCCCGGCGATCCTCACGGATCTGGCTGAGCCGGTGCCTGTGCGTGACCTAGCCGCCTGACGCGGGGCGGGGGTCCATGCCGATACGTTCGCGCATCCATATCCCGGCCATGCTGCCCGTCCAGCCCCAGAGCAACCACCACCAGCCATGCAGGCTGCCCGATGCAATTCCGCCCACTAATCCGCCGATATTGCAGCCATAGGCGAGGCGCGCGCCGTAACCCATCAGGATACCGCCTACGACCGCCGTTGCCACGTCTCGCGCGCTCAACCGCGCCGTAGGGGCGAACCTTCCGGCTAACCCCGCCGCGACCAATGCACCGAGCATGACGCCGAAATTCATCACAGAAGTCGAGTGATCAAAGACTGAGCGCGCGACAGCCTTGTCGCTCCAACCATTCCACGCCTGAATTGGCACACCGAGGCCGTCGAGTGCCTTGACTCCCCAAAGTGGAAAGGCGGATGTCACACCCCAAGGACGGCCCAGCACGGCAAAAGTTGCCAGAACGACCGCCGCCAGCGCCATTGCGCCGAGCATCAGTGACCACCGACCGCGCAGGACGGACTCGGTTGCCGTAAACCGCTCGATATCGCCGCATCGTCGCCGTTCGCGCCATGAAACAAGTATCCATAGCGCAGTGAGCGCCGTTAGCGAGACGATGATTGCCATTCCTGTGCCGAGTTCGCGTATGGCCGATACGCCGCTAATCCGAGGCAAGCCCTGCCATGCCGATGCGGTCCCTGTCCATAAAACCGACCCCGCGACGAAGGCCGTCAGCGTCAGCACCATGCGTGTTGAGCCGCCGCCAACGGTGAATAGCGTGCCGGAGCCACATCCGCCGCCAAGCTGCATTCCAAAGCCGAATATCGTCGCCCCTATGGCCGAGGCAACACCGACGGGAAACACCCAGCCATTCGCCTTTACGCCAATTATTTCGCCATGTGCAATCAGCGGGTAGGCCAGTACGACCAATAGGGCGAGCAGTAGAATCTGTGCCCGCAAGCCCGCGCCGCGCCCCTCTCGCACAAAGCGCCGCCATGCACCCGTGAAGCCAAAAGCGGCATGGTATAGCGAAACCCCAGCGACCCCACCGATCAATGCTGCAAGCGCGAATTTTGTTCCGCCATACCCGTATGAGGCGATCATTACAGCTCCTAAGCCGATTAAACCGCCCGCCACCACGATTTTTTGCATCGCTTTCTCCAAATGTTTCGGGATTTCGCCCTATTTTCACGCGATTGGGAAGACACATTTGGGGCAAACGTTGCGAATTGCCCTATAGTAATAGCTAGCATCTTATAACGGAGGGGTCATGGCCCACACTGACGCATTCGGATACGATCTGACGACTGACAGTCCCGATGCCGTAGTGGCGTGGGACAAAACAGTTTCCGCTTTCTTTGCCCATGCCGCCGCGACCCCGAACCATCTCGCCGATACGCTAACGGCGGATGCGGATTTTGCGATGGCGCATCTGGCGAAGGGGTTCTTCATGCTGCTGCTGGGGCGGCGTGAATTGGTCGATACTGCCCGTGATGCCCATGCTACCGCCGCTGGAATTATCGCCAATGGGGGGACGGCGCGGGAGCGGGGCTATATGGAGGCGCTGGCCCTGTATCTGGCGGGTGATATGCGCGCTGCCGCCGAGCGACTTGATGCGGTGTTGCGCAGTTTTCCCCGTGATGGTTTCGCGCTGAAATTGGGCCAGTCGATCCGTTTCGTGATGGGCGATAGTGTGGGGATGCGCCGCTCCATCGAGGCGGTGCATGATGCCTATGGCGCGGACCATCCCGCCGTCGCTTATGTGAACGGCTGCTACGCCTTCACGCTAGAGGAAACCGGCGATTACCGGGCGGCGGAAGCGCGGGGGCGTGATGCTGTGTTGCGCGCCGCCGATGATGCTTGGGGCGTCCATGCCGTCGCGCATGTTTTCGATATGACGAACCGGGCGCGCGAGGGCGTGACATGGCTCGCCAATCAGCCGGAGACATGGGCGCATTGTAACAATTTTCGCTACCATGTGTGGTGGCATCTGGCGTTGTTTCATCTCGACCGGGGCGACCATGCCGAGGTGCTGCGCCTCTATGACACCGAAATCCGGGCCGAACATACGGATGATTATCGCGATATCTCCAACGCTGCCTCGCTGCTCGTTCGGCTTGAACTTGACGGAGCCGATGTAGGGGAACGGTGGCAGGAACTCGCCGATCTGTGTGCGGAGCGAACCGATGATGGCTGTGTCGTTTTTGCCGACCTGCATTATGTGCTTGCACTGGGACAGGGTGATGCGCATGGGCAGGCGTGCAAACTGCTCCAGTCGATGAAGAAGAATGCGATGCTCGATACGACGATGGGCGCTGTGGCCGCCGATGCGGGGGTTGATGCTGCGACCGGGTTAATCCGTTTTGCCCATGGGGATTATGCCGCCGCGCATACTGCGCTTGCCGCTGCACGACCGAAGATGCAGGCCGTGGGGGGCAGCCATGCGCAGCGTGACGTGTTCGAGCGGCTGACCATCGATGCGGCCCTGCGCGCAGGGAAACTGGGCGAGGCCCGCGCTTTGCTGGATGACCGAACCCGCGCGCGTGGGGCGCTCGACGGCTATGCGGAAAGGCGGCTATCGCGGATTGGTAGTTTTGAATCTGAGATGGCAGCGAACCTGTGACACCTGCCGAAGCGGCGAAGCTACGTGAGGCAAAGCGTGATCCGCGTCTTGATTTCTTTCGCGGTTTGGGGATGTTTATCATCCTGATCGCGCATGTGCCGTGGAATACGTGGAATAACTGGATTCCTGCGCGGTTTGGCTATTCCGACGCGACCGAAATCTTCGTTTTTTGCTCCGGCGCGGCCTCGGCCATCGCGTTTTACAAGGTGTTCGAGGCGCGGGGGTGGTGGATCGGTACGGCGCGCGTGGCTTTTCGGATATGGCAACTTTACTGGTGCCATATCGCCGTGTTTTTCACGGTTCTAGTGACGCTGATGATGGTTATGCGGTGGTTGCCGAACCCGGAACGCGATTACGTGACGGTGTTGAATCTCACCCGTTTCGTGAACAATCCCGAAGGCTTTCTGCCGCCGCTGTTCTGGCTTGGCTATGTGCCGAACTATTTCGATATCCTCGTGATGTACATGGTGATTTTGGCGCTGATGCCGGTGGTCGTATGGCTGGCCGGGTTTCGCAAGCCGGGCGCGCGGCCATGGCTGGCGATTGGGTTTTGCGTGGCGCTCTGGGCGCTGGCCGGGCAGCCTTGGTTGGCGGTATTGGACGTGCCGGTCTTTACCGGATTAAACCTTCCCGCCGAGCCGGTTGGCAGGGACAGGACGTGGTTTTTCAACCCGTTTTGCTGGCAACTCATTTTCTTCACCGGTTTTGCGCTGTCATTGGGATGGTTGCCTACGCCGCCCGTAAAATGGTGGTTGATCCTGATCTGTCTTGCGGTGGTTCTCGTCTCAATCCCGCTGGACCCGGACGGTGTACCCGCGCGGCGGTTCTTTGCGGCACGGCCTGAGCTTGCGCCGATATGGGATCAGATACGCGCGTTTCAGGCGTCGGTTGGCCCGCTGCAATCGAAGACATTCTTCGGGTTGTTCCGCTACCTGCATTTCCTCGCACTGGCCTATCTGGTCTGGGTTGCGGCGGGGGAGAATGGGCGGCGATTGCCGCGTACCGGCCTGCTTGGTGGATTGGTTACAGTGATCCGGCGGGTGGGGCAGCAGGCGTTGGCGGTCTTTATCTTCAGCCTCGTGATCGCGCGGTTGCTGGGCGTTGTGATCCATGAATTTGACAAGGATATCTGGGTGGTTGCGCTGGTGAACCTAAGCGGTTTTGCGATGCTGATCGGCGTCGCCTATACGGCCCGTTGGTTCAAGGGCAATCCATGGCGGGTGACGCCGAAAGCGGCCTGAATTTTCCTGTCCTAACGGCAGGTAATGCGCTATCATGCCGCATCCGTAAATCTGCCGGAGACAGTCATGCGCGCTAAGACCCTTTCGATTGCCGTTGCTCTTGCCCTTCTTGGAACGTCCGCATTTGCGGCGGGATCTATCGGTCCCTCCGCTGGAATGGAGACCGATAGTTGGGCAGATTTGCGCGATGAGGTCTATGGCGAACGGGCCATTGAGGATGCACCCGCCGGGGTTGTGACGCTCGACGTGCCGTATCGTGCCACCGATGATCGGCGGGTGCCGGTCAGTGCATCGGCGCAGTTTGACGATGGGCGCATGGTGAAATCGCTGACACTGATCATTGATGAGAACCCGGTGCCGATTTCGGCGGCGTTCGATATGGTCGCGCCGCGTGAGGCGTTTTCGACTACCGTGGCGATGCGGCTGAATGGGCCGTCAAACGTGCGCGCCTTGGTGGAGGCGAGCGATGGGACGCTCTACATGACCAGCGCGTTTATCAAGACATCTGGCCTTGGTGCCTGTGCCGCGCCGCCCATTACTGGGGTCGAGGAGGCGTTGGCATCGCTAGGCGAGATGGACCTGAGAGGCGTAGGCAGCGGCAGCGCGCTTGATCGGGTCAAGGCGGCGGGGTCTGGCGAGGCGACTCTTGATATCCTGCATCCGCAACATTCGGGAATGCAGATGGATCAGATTTCGCTGCTTTACATCCCCGCCCGGTATATCGAGACGGTCGAGGCATGGGGCGATGATGAGAAGCTGTTCACAATGACCGGGTCGATCTCGCTGAGCGAAGACCCATCCATCGCGTTTTCCTCGCCGGATGGTGCGAACGAAATGCGTATTCGCATGACCGATACGGATGAAGCGGTGTTCGAGAAGCGGTTCCCGATGGGCGGCGCGTAACGCTTTACTTTGCCCGCTCGACCTTTTCGAGCGGGTAGTCCTGAAAATCCCAACCATCGGTGCCGAGCGGATACCAGAAGACGCGGGTGTAGCCGTATTCTTCACGGACGCGCTTGGCCGCATTCCATGACATCCAGCATTCTTCGAGGCAGAAGATCAGGACGGGTGCGTTCTTGTCGTCTTTGGTCGCCGCCTTGAGGTGATCGCGGAAATAGGTATCCGTCACATCCGCTAGCCGTCCATAACCGACATTGGGTAGCCAGATGGCCCCCGGAATACTACGGCGGGGTTTCTCGCGGTAGATCGTGCCTTCAGGTAGTTTTGGCTTGGGTGGGCGAGGCAACACGTCGATGAAGACGACCGCGCCAGTCTTCCATAGGGCGTAAGCCGCATCGTCATCGACGACCGTTACGCCTTCTAGTGTTTCGGGCACAGGAGCGCGGTAATGGTCTTGGCGATATTCAGCGGGTTCGGCCTCCTGCGCACCCGCATATCCATAGGCCGCGCCGGTCATCGCAAGGGCGAAGAGGAAGGCGCGGCCCATGCTATTGCGCCTCCGCCGTAAGCGGTTCGCCATATTCATCAACCAATGGCACGCCGTATTCGCGCAGGATCGCGTCGATCTCATCCTGATTGCGCCGGATCAGGGAGTTTAGCTTGCGCTTCCAAACCAACTCACCCTGTCGTACGCCCATGGTGATGCGGTAGAAGAGCTTGGGTACGTTTTTTTCGGCGGTGAGGGGGATGACCTTCATCTCGCGCCCGCCCTGTGTGGCGAGGTAGCCGCCGACCGGCCCCCACATGAGCGCGCCATCGGTCTCGCCCGCGCGCAGGTCGGCAAGCATGTCACCGGCGGGGTTCTCGACGCGGCGATCAACCATCAAATTATAGGGTTTTGCCTTGCCGATCAGGCCGTTCTTGGCCGCATGGGTCGCCACCGGACTGCCCGCGACAACGCCAAGACGGGCATCTTTCAGGGCGGGGTCGGCGAGTGTTTTCACATCGGCCAACGGACCTTTAGGGTCAACGATTAAGACGTGTGTTGAGACGTAATAATGATTGCTGTTGAGCACCAGTTCGTGCCCTTGGGCGTAACCGATCACTACGTCGCAGCGGTTCTCGCGCAGGGTACGGCGGATGAAGCCAGTCGCCATGGGGAACCATGTGTATTGCAGCGGCAGGCCCAGCTTATCGGCAAACAGTTCTGCGATTTTGTTTTCGTAGCCTTCGCCCGCCTTGTTTGAGAAAGGCATGTTCGCCGGGTCGGCGCAGACGCGCAGCGCCGATTTTGAAACGAGGTCAGAGGTTTGCGCCTGTGCGCCATGGGTTAGGAGCGCCGCAAGCAGCAGCGCCCCCCCGATGAGTGTTGAACGGATCATCCGATCATCCCATACATGCGTTTTCATTCTCGCGATATGCGTCGGTCTTCTTTTCCTTCTTGGGTGGGCGCCCTCGACCAACGGCTTCGGTCCCACGCGCTTTTAAGTAGACATAGATATCATCGACATAGCACATGACGTTCTTGTTATCGCCAAAGGCGGGCATGACGCTGTTGGTATCGGCGCCGATATGTTTGCGCCCGTTCACAATCACATCGACGAAGTCGTAGTAATCCATATCCAGCGCGGATTTCTTGAGGGCGGGGGCATAGGTCGAGCCTTCACCATCTGGACCGTGACAGACATGGCATTCGGAATGGTAGCGCCGGAAACCGGAGAAAGCGTACCAGTCGATCGTGCCATCGGCGGAGACTTTGTAGGTGGGGACATCGTCTTCGGTGAAATACTTGCCGTCTTCCTCGTAGGATACTTTGATATTGTCGGGTGCGTCGCCCTCGGATTCTGCCGCTTCGGCGGTTTCTTCTGGTTCTTCGCTGGCTTCAGGCTTTGCCGCTGCTGCGGCGAGCTTCTCCGCCTCGGCTTTTGCGGCCTCAAGCATCGTTTGGGCTTCCGCCGCCATGGCATCGGCCTTGGCACGCATCTCCGCCGCTTGTTCCATCATAGCTTCGGCTTTTGCAATCGCCTCGTTCGCCATGGCGGCGATGGGGGCCGTGGCCAGCATTAATGCAGCCGTCGCACTCCATAGAACTCGTTTCATTAGTCGTCCTCCCTGTCCCGTTATACCGGGCATCTTGTCGAAAAAAGGCCCGGCGAAGGATTCCTCCATCGCCGGGCCTCCGCAGTCAGATCATGCGAGCCAAAGTCTTAGTTAGGCAGAGCGAAGACCGTGAGCTGTCCACCAAGCGCGGTGTAGTTGCTGAGAGCGGCATAACCACCCACGGCACCCAGACCGTCATTCGGGTTGACGAGACCAGCCGCGAGGCCGATGCCTGCCCAGCCGCCGACACCGGACAGGATGCCGATGTATTGCTTGCCGCCATGGCTGTAGGTCATCACGTTACCGATGATGCCCGATGGAGTCTTGAACTTGTAGAGTTCCTGACCCGACCGCGCGTCAACGGCTTTCAGATAGCCTTCGAGCGTGCCGTAGAAGACCACGTCACCAGCGGTTGCGAGCGCACCCGACCAGACGGAGAACTTCTCAGGCAGCGACCAGACGATCTCACCCTTGATGTTGTCCCATGCGATGAAGTTGCCCATGCCACCGTGGCTGTTAGGCGCAGGGTACATCGCGAGCGTTGCGCCGACATATGGCTGACCAGCGGTATAGCTGACGCGGAACGGCTCGTAATCCATGCAGACGTGGTTGGTCGGCACGTAGAACAGTTCGGTGCGTGGGCTGTAAGCCGCAGGCTGTTGGTCTTTCGAGCCGAGCGCCGCTGGGCAGATACCGACGGAGTTGACGTCTTCGCCGTTCTGTTCCGTGGACATTTCGGCGACGACAGCCGGACGGCCATAGGTGTCGCTATCAGGGTCCATATCAACGCCGGTCGTCCAGTTGACCACGGGGTCATACTTTTCGGCGACGAGCAGCTCGCCCGTTTCGCGGTCGAGGGTATAGCCCAGACCATTACGGTCGAAATGCGTCAGGAGCTTACGCTCTTTGCCATCGATTTCCTGATCCGTGAGGATCATTTCGTTGATGCCATCATAATCCCACTCGTCGTGGGGGGTCATCTGATAGACCCATTTGGCAACGCCAGTATCCGCGTCACGAGCGAAGATGGTCATGGACCAACGGTTATCACCGGGGCGCTGGGCTGGGTTCCAAGTGGAGGGGTTGCCTGAGCCGTAATAAACAAGGTTCAGATCAGGGTCGTAGGAATACCAACCCCAGGTCGCGCCACCACCGATTTTCCACTGGTCGCCTTCCCAAGTGTCAAGCGAGGAGTTTTCACCGACGGGCTTGCCGAGCGACGTGGTCTTCTCTGGATCGAAGAGCAACATGTCGTCTGGACCCTGAGAATAGGCACGCCAGACTTTCTCGCCGGAACTGATGTCATAGGCGGTGACGTGGCCCTGAATGCCGAACTCGCCGCCGGAGATGCCTACGATGACTTTGTCATTGACGGGCAGCACGGTCGCCGTGTTCGTTTCGCCAATCGAAGGGTCGCCGTTGACGACGGACCATTCGACTTCACCGGAATCAGCGTTCAGCGCGACGAGTGTGGTGTCGGCTTGGTGCAGGAAGATCTTGCCGTCTGCGAAAGCCAGACCACGGTTGACCGTGTCACAGCACATGACCGGAATAACGTCCGGGTCTTGCTTTGGTTCGTATTTCCACTTGATCGCGCCATCATTGTTCAGGTCGAGCGCGTAAACGATGTTCGGGAAAGGTGTGTGAACATACATCGTGTCGTTGATGACGAGGGGCGACCCCTCGTGACCGCGCAATACGCCGGTCGAGAAGGTCCATGCAACCTGTAGATTCTTTACATTGTGGCGGTTGATCTGGTTGAGTTTGGAATAGCGGGTGTTTGCGTAGTCACCCGTCTGTAGAACCTGAACACTCGGGTTCTTGGTGTTGGTCAGAACGCTCTGGTTCGCTGAAGCCATACCCGCGCACATCGCAAGGGCGGCAACACCAGAGACAAGCAGTTTCTTCATTCTGGTCACTCCCATAAGTAATAAGGACGGTGTTATCAGGGCAGGCGCCCATCTCACCGGTATCCAGTCGGCGGAGTTTATCCCCCGCGCATCATTCTCATAGAGTTCTTAGCGTTGCCGACAGATTGGATGTGGTCAACCCCAAATAGGGTACAGCGTTCCGCATTGTGGAACATAATCAAATGCTGCAATGCAGCAAGATAGCGGTGATATAGGCGTAGTCTTGCTTTGGTGCGGTTCTATGTCATTATTCTGAAATGCAGAAGGTGCGATAAGAGAATACTATCAAGGGTTTTGATGTGTGATGTATTCAATGAGCAGAATGTATAAAAGGGCTTATTTATGCCCTATGGCGATTTGCGATAAACTTGGCACTTGGTGATTCAGGGTAATCGCAATTCGCTTTATAGCTATCATTGCCGTGAAATTCTCTTTTGAGTTGTGTGTTTGGCGTATGATGGTGTCCCCGGCGCGATTCGAACGCGCGGCCCCCGGATTAGGAATCCGATGCTCTATCCGGCTGAGCTACGGGGACACTATGGGAGAAGATAGCCGATTCTGGATTGCCGTCCAACCCTTCGCGCATCGCATGTTTCACGTCTTGGCGACGAGTAAGCACCGTTTTGACGGGCGCGATATGTTAGAAATAGGCTCGAATCCATAACCCTGCAACTTGCGCATTTGGCGTGTCCCCGATAGGAGGAGCGCGACTTTTATAGGGGAGGCGGGTGCAGGCCCGGATCAGATTCATGGCCATTTTGGTGATGAAATTCGGCGGTACGTCCGTCGCGGACCTTGAATGCATTCACAATGCTGCGCTCAAGGTGAAGCGCGAGGTGGAAGCGGGCTGGCAAGTGGCGGTCGTCGTCTCGGCCATGTCGGGCGAGACGAACCGGCTGGTGAAGCTCGTGCGTGACGTCTCGACGCTCTACGACGCGCGCGAATACGATGCCATTGTTGCGTCGGGTGAGCAGGTGACGAGCGGGCTGATGGCGCTGACCCTACAATCGCTTGGTGTGCCCGCCCGCTCGTGGCAAGGGTGGCAGATTGCGCTGAAGACCGATGCCAGCCATGGGGCCGCGCGGATCGAGGATATAGATACCGGGCCGATGCTGGCGAAATTCGACGAGGGATTGCACGCGGTCTGTGCCGGGTTTCAGGGTGTCGGCCCCGATAACCGCATCGCGACGCTGGGCCGGGGCGGGTCGGATACCAGCGCGGTGGCGTTGGCGGCGGCTTTGGGTGCGGAACGCTGTGATATCTATACTGATGTGGAGGGGGTCTATACAACCGATCCACGCATCGAGCCGGATGCCCGCAAGATCGAGCGTATCGCCTTTGAGGAAATGCTCGAACTCGCAAGCCAAGGGGCGAAAGTCCTGCAAACCCGCTCGGTCGAACTGGCCATGCGTTACAAGGTGCCGCTACAGGTGCGCTCCAGCTTTTCGGATGCGCCGGGAACCATCGTCTGCGACGAGGAGGAAATCGTGGAAAGCAATGTCGTCACCGGGGTCGCGTTTCAACGCGAAGAAGCCAAGATCACGCTCCAGAACGTCTCCGACCGCCCCGGCGTGGCCGCCGCCATATTCGGGCCACTGGCCAGCGCCAACGTCAATGTCGATATGATCGTGCAGAATATCTCGGATGACGGACGCACCGACATGACCTTTACGGTCGGTTCGGATGATTTTGAGCGCGCGAAAGCAACCATCGAGGCGGCCCGTGACGATATCGGCTATGAGGGGCTGGTGGCGGATCGTGACGTGGCCAAAGTATCGGTCGTTGGGATCGGGATGCGTAGCCATACGGGCGTCGCGCAGCGCATGTTTGCCGCGCTGGCCGAGGAAGGCGTGAATATTCAGGTGATTACCACGTCTGAGATTAAAGTCTCGGTGCTGGTGCAGCGGAAATATATGGAACTGGCGGTTCGGTCGCTGCACGCGGCGTTTGGGTTGGAACAGGTGTGATGACCTCCCCGCTAAGCGCCTTCTGCCCCCTCCCCCCCCCGTGGAGGAGGGCCGGAGTGGGGGGGCTTCAGACAGATGAGTGACCCCTTCGCCAGCGGGTGGGGCGCGGGGCCGAAGCCCGGACCGGGGGCGGCGGCGTCACCGCGCCTGTTGCTGCGGCGCTTGCGACAGGCGCTGGCCGCGCCGGGGGATGGGCAACAACGGTTAGACCAGATCGTGACGTTGATTGCCCATTCGATGGCCGCCGAGGTCTGTTCGGTTTACCTGATCCGGGGGCAGGACACGCTGCAACTATCGGCGACCGAGGGTCTGAAAGCCGAGGCGGTGCATGAGGCGCGGCTGAAAATCGGCGAGGGACTCGTAGGCGTTATTGCGCGGGACGGTCGCCCCGTTGTCACCGCCAAGGCCCGCGAACATCCTGAGTTTCGTTATCTGCCGGAGACGGGCGAGGAACGCTATTCGTCGTTCCTGGGCGTACCGATACAAAAGCTAGGGCGGACGATGGGTGTGCTGGTCGTACAGAACGAGCGGCCCCTGAATTACTCCGAGGAGGAAAGCGAGGCGCTATCCCTCGTCGCAATGGTCATCGCGGAAATGGCCGAAGCGGGGACGCTGCTGACCAATGCGACTGGCGAAGGCGAGCACCATAGCCGTGAGCCGATTCATATTCAGGCGCAAGGGGCCGCCGATGGTGTGGCCATCGGTCCCGCCCATCTGCATGAGCCGAAGTTGTTGTTGCCCAATCCCATCGCCGAAGATCCCGCACATGAACGGGCACGGTTGCAGGATGCGTTGGGGCGGCTGCGTGCCGATATTGATGCGATGCTCGACGGGGATGGCGTGGCCGATGAGGGTGAGCATCGCGAGGTGCTGGAAACCTATCGCATGTTTGCCAATGATCGGGGCTGGGTGCGCAAGCTGAACGAATATATCGTCTCTGGCCTGACGGCGGAGGCGGCGGTGGATGCGGCCCGCACCGAGGCACGGGCCAAGCTGCGCGGGGCACATGATGCCTACCTGCGCGAGCGGTTCGACGATATGGACGATATCGCGCAACGGCTGATGCGGCGACTGATTACGCCCGATGCGGATGCGGCAATGCCCGCAACCGGGGCGATCCTTGTCGCGCGCACGCTTGGCCCCGGCGAGATCATGGATTATCCGCGTGGCTTGCTGGGTGGGATCGTGCTGGAGGAGGGGGCGATTTCCTCCCATGCCGCCATTGTCGCGCGGGCAATGGACGTACCGCTGATCGTGCAGGCGGGCGGCATAACGCGCGAGGCGGAGACGGGCGACCCGATGATCGTCAATGGCGATCAAGGGCATGTGCATATCCGCCCGCGTGAGGATGTGGTCACGGCCTATGAGGAAAAGCTGTCACTACGGGCGCAGGAAAAGGCGACGTTTGCGGCGCTGCGCGATTTGCCCTCCCGCACGCTCGATGGCTGTGATGTGACGCTCTATATGAATGGCGGTTTGGTCGCTGACCTGCCGAGCCTTGATGAAAGCGGGGCCGAGGGGGTGGGGCTGTTGCGGACCGAGCTACACTTCATGCTCAACAAGGCAATGCCGACGCGCGAGGATCAGGCGCGGTTTTATGGGCATGTGCTAGACAAGGCCGATGGGCGGCTGGTCAATTTTCGCACCCTCGATATCGGGTCAGACAAGGTGCTGCCGTATCTCAAACAACCGCGCGAGGAGAACCCGGCGCTGGGCTGGCGGGCGATCCGGGTGGGGCTAGACCGGCCCGTAGTGCTGCGAATGCAATTGCAGGCGATGCTGCGCGCCGCCGCCGGGCGACCTCTGCGGGTGATGTTCCCGATGGTGGCCGCGTTTGCCGAATTTGAGAAAGCGCGGGGGATGCTGCTGGAGGAGGCCGAGAAGGTCGATGCGGAGATGCGGCCCGAAAGCCTGAAAATCGGGGCGATGCTGGAGACGCCGAGCCTTGCCTTTGCACAGCGGCGGTTCTTTGAGATGGCGGATTTCGTGTCGATTGGGGGGAATGATCTGGTGCAGTTCTTCTTTGCCGCCGACCGCACGAATGAGCGCACGGCGGGGCGGTATGAGGTAACGCATCCGGCGTTTCTGTCGCTGGTGCGGATGATCGTTGAGCGATGCGGCGAGGCGGGGACGGAGCTGAGCTTTTGTGGCGAGGCGGCGGGGCGGCCCCTCGATGCGCTGGCGCTATCGGCAATGGGGATACGCGCGCTGTCGATGCGCCCAGCCTCCATCGGGCCGGTCAAACGCGCCCTGCGCGCCGCCGACCTCGCCGCCCTCTACGCCGTGGCCGAGGATGCCGAGGCGAGCGGACAGCGGGTGCGCGATGCCCTGATCCAGCATTGCCACGAGAATATGGTGCCGATCTGATCGTCCTATAGATTTGTGCATTGAGCTTACCATCACTCATTTTTAACTGAATCCAGAGAGCTTCCAATCTCTCAGGGGGAGCAGCACAGTACACGACGCTCAGCTTTTGCGGGAAAAGTTTGCCAACTTCGCCCCTTGTAAAGCCAAGCATTTTCGGGCCTTCCAAAATCAACGATCAGGCAAAAACTCGCCGGAAATCATTTGTGTCGTGTACCGTGGGGGAGCAGCAACCTCATGATGCGTGTACGAGATGTATAAGCTGATTTATCAAACAAATATTTGATTAGTTCATTGCGCCATCAACAATTCAGCGTTTCACGCCAATTACTTACTAATCGCTTTGCGAGCATGTTTGAAACTGCGGGATTTGAGCTTTCGCGATTCAGGATGAAAAATGCGATCTGGTCTGTATTTCCTTCGATTAGATGCAGCATAATCAGATGATGGCCGAGGGTTAGTGTTGTCTCTTGCAGTGTTTCATCGCCAAGCAATCGCATCATCCGAATATCGGTGTCAATAACAGCCGAGAATATCTCGATGCATTCTTCGGCTTTAATTGTGTCTTCGGCAAAGCATGTGATCAGTTCTTTTGTACTGGCATTCATTACACCCGCCGTTTTAAGGCCGGTCATCTCCGCTATCGAACGCTTCAGCGTTTCGGCGGGGGTTTCCGGTACGGGCTCGGGGGTAATCGGCGCTGGTTCGGGTTCAGGTTCGACATATCGCGTTGTCACTTCCTCGATCGGCGCTTCTGGTGCCGAATCCGGGGCAGGCATAGCAACGCGATCAACGATTGGCGCAGCGGCGTCATCAACATTGCCTCGGCGTCCAAAAGATTTGGGCACAGTTCTATTTTTAAAGAATGTTGACTCGATCAACGGCGCTTGCGTTTTCGCCTCTTCCTGAGCCGCAATTTCATTCAAGGTTGCATCCATTTCCGATTCGCGCTTTGGCATCATCGGTGCAGGCGAAACTATCGCATCGGCGGGTAAGCCTTCACCGATTTGGTCGCCCCCGCGTCGGCCAAATTTGGGATCATCGAACGCCGATAGAAGGTCATCATCGGCAAAGCTCAGATCACCGAGCAAATCCTGCGCAATCTCGACCAGAGCCTGCCCGCCGGTCTCCGCCCATAGCTTATCGCTGGTCTGACAATCATTAAGCCGCTGTGTGGAGGCTTGCATGAAGACGATTTCGGTAAAGAAATCAGCGGCCTCACGCTGAAGGCGCGTTTCGATTTTGTCCAGATCCTCCGCCGAGCGCAATTTATCCGCGCGTGAGATCGCCAGAACGGAGCGTTTTGCGATGTCTTTGGGCAATGTCTGTATGATCGATTTCTCTGACAGCCGCCATGTCTGCGATGCGATTGTCACCCAGACGAGCAAGTTCGCCTCGCGCATGATGGCGCTATGTTTGGGGTCGATGCCATTCGTGGGATTGAAGGGCACCTCGATGATTTCGACGGCTTCGAGGCCCGGCATCGGCGTATGGATCACGATGTTTGCCACATCATCGCGCTCCACCACGTCCTCAAAGGAATCAAGCTCGTAGGATGCGCCATTGACCAGTTCAGCAACCAATACCGTCTTGGATGCATGGCGGATGCGCACGAGCGGGCGGCTGAAGAATCCCGGATCATTGGGCAGAAACGGGCGGCGCATGATGGCGTTCACGACGCTTGATTTGCCGACCTCGAATTCCCCACATACCACAATCGTTTCTCGCTCGATTGCGTGCTTTGCCACCGTGCCGGAGGTCGTTTGAAGAGCCAAATTCATTGCCTGTATCCTCTCTTGGCTCATGCCGCCGCTTTCATCGCTTCCGATAGGAGATAATTCTCTTTGGCGGCGATGATCCGAAGACGGTGATCAATCACTTCGATGTCGCTTTGCAGGCGGTTCAGCATCTTCTCCCGATGCGCATCGCTGGCATTGTCACTCAGCGCCAGTTGATCGGCGCGCGACTGCTCATGGCGGTTATCAAGGGATTGCTCGACGATCTTTTTGATCAGGCTAAGTCGTTGTTTCCCGGACAAAACGCGATTGGTCATCGTTTCGGTATATGCTTCGATCATTTTTGTTGTTGCGGGATACACCTCGGCGGCAATGACTTTTTTCAGTGCTTCGATGGTTTTGGACATGTCGACATTCGTGTTCTTCTTCCAAAACGACCAATTGCGTTTTGAGACGAAATTCAGCGACAGCATCTTGCGTGATGTTGTGAAGGTCACGGCTACGGTTTCTCCGGGCAGCAAATCCATCGAAATCCGAGACTCTAGACCCTCGGTGATCTGTTTTCCGGTTTGCAACGCGCGATTCAGGCCATTCTGAAGAATATCATCGATACGATTGCGCACGGCTTCATATTGAACCGCTACACAATCCTCCATCGCGACGCGCAGGGGGAGGAGTTCAATGCTCAAGTCTTCATCGATATCGGCATTGCCATTGAAAATCTCTTCGATCTTGGCGCTTTGATCCCGGATGAATTTTCCTGTTTCCACATCCATCTCTTGCTGGATCGCAACCCATGCATCGTTGATGATCGCATCAAGCTTATCATCCACATTGGAGAGTAGTTTTTCGAGGGCATTATCGACTTCACTGGCAATCAGTAGGTCGTCCTCGATGGTTTCCTTGTATTCCGAGATTCGGCCCGCGCCATAGCTTTCGATTTGATCCATGAGTTGATACCGCTTCCGTTGTGAAACGGCTTTGACGGCGGAGATTTGCGTGATGGCTTCAATTTTGGCGCGGTCGATAAAGCGCGCCCCGGATCCATTCGTAATTGCCATGGAGATCGCGTTCTTGACCTCTTCCAAACCAGAGGCGGCATAGAGTTTTTCGCGCGCGGTCTGGCCCGATGATGTGCGGTGCTCGCTCAGGAATATCTCAAAATTTGGATCATCAAGAACTTCGGCGATATCCGCGTCCTTGGCATCTTCATTGATGGCCAATTCGGCCCAGCGCGCACTACCAAAGATAATCGAAAACTGCCCTTCGGGGATGGCATTCGTCAGGCGGTTTGTGATGTCCCGGACGACCCGCGCGATTCGCTTTGGATAGTTTTCAAGCTCATCAATGCGATTGATGTAGATGATGATATCCTTGTCGCCCTGCATGGCCACCATGCGGATCAACGCGATATCCACCTCGGTCAATGCCTGATGCGCCGATAGGGTCATCAAAAAGATGTCTGACTGATCCAAACTCTGACAGGTAAATTCGTCCCGCACGAGGAACGGATCATTCACGCCGGGGGTGTCCGTGATGATCGTCGGGACGGCATAATCATCCGACCGCATAAACAGGTTCGCGGCTCGGGTGATGGATGCATAGCGCCCTAATGATTCGCGCTCAAGGCCCGCATCTGCGCCCGGTCCAGCACAGACATACCGTTGCAACAGATCGGCGGACAGCATGTCGTATTCGTGTTTGGAGCCGAGCAGCGCATGGTAATAGCGGCCAAGGCGTCTCTCCGCATCGCGCCGCATTCCTTCGGTTTGTTCACGCAGCACTTCTGAGTCAAAGCCGGGCAGATTCTCTTCTGCCGCATCGCGCAAGCGCGTATCGCCATTGATGATACGGTCCCAATCTTCCTCGTTGAAAAAGTCGAAACGAGCGCCGCATTCCGGGTCTTCGGGAATGTTGATCCTCATGCTCGTGACAACGGAAGTCCACGGGTTCACATCCGATGGCAGGAACCCGATATTGCCGATCAAAGCATTGAGCGTCGATGATTTACCCGCTTTGACCTGACCGATGGCCGCAATCCGCGCCTTCCAGTCATTGAGGTCTTCGAGTTGCTTCTCGAATGCCCCGACGAATTCGCCCGTTGATACCTCGACAAGATCGCCAAGCACTTTGCGAAGTCCATGGAGTTGAGCGTGATGTGATTGACCAATTCGCATATCGACCGTTCTTCGTTTAAGGGACGCGGGTGGTGGGCTACCAATGTGGAAAGAGTATATTTTAACTGCTCAAGAAATCGTTCAGAGCCGTCGAGAGATTGCTTGGTTCAGCGCATTATCGCCTCACAAATCTGGACAATTTTCTTGGCCGTAGGTCGTTCTTCACGGCGCGGGCACAGGGCTTTCGATATGCTCGACAGGAAAAGCGCGGGGAAGCGGTCTGCATTTCGCAGCAATGGCTCGTTCTCTTCCGCTTGGTTCAACCGCTTGTTGGCGGGTTCCGGTGCGGTGCCTGAAACCATATGATACAAGGTTGCGCCGAATGAATAGATATCACATTCATCCGTCGGATGAAGACGGCGGTTATAGAGTTCCGGTGCCGAATATCCGTCTTTAACGGCGCGTAGCCTGTTCGGTGGACGCCGGGTCGCTTCGCTTCCATCATTGAACAATGATGAACCAAAATCGATCAGCACAGGATCGACCGCCCCCCGCATGATGATGTTATCCGGCGCGATATCGCCATGGACCACCCCATTCGAGTGCAGGTAGGCAAGGGCGCTGGCGATACGTGATGCGATCTGAACGATTTGCCCCGGCTCCAGCCATTCCGGGTTATGCGCCATGATATCCTGCAAATCCGCGCCTTCGATGTATTCGAGAACGATGTACCCCGTTTCATTTTCCTCAAAGAAATCCAGCACGCGCATAAGATTCGGGTGGCTCATTAGACCCGGCCACCATCCTTCTTCATTGAATAAAATGCGGAGTTCTCTGATTTCATTGTGAAATTCTGAAGGGCACTGAACTGACAAATCCGTGCCGCGTCGTGAAAAGCCCTCTACGAAAAACTCCTTAATC
Source organism: uncultured Neomegalonema sp. (assembly GCA_937928005.1). Lineage (GTDB taxonomy): Bacteria > Pseudomonadota > Alphaproteobacteria > Rhodobacterales > Rhodobacteraceae > JAHDDY01. The sequence goes on from CALFVD010000013.1 coordinate 83,822, forward strand.
GCATAGGTCTTCCCCGCCGCATTGTACGCTTTGTACACGATCCCAAAGCCGCCATTGCTAAGCGCCGACTCGATAATGAACGTACCGCCGCGCAATATTGTGCCGCCGCGCAGATCGTCATTCAGTTCGAGCAGGCTTTCTGCGGTGGCGCCCAAAGTTTATCTCCTCACGTCGCGTAATCGACGGTGGTTGGGTCAGAGTCGCTCGCGTAGCGCACTGAGCCGCAATTCCAGTTCATCGAATTGATCCGGGTATTCAGACATAACCAAACACCCTTCTCCGCCGAGCCAGGCCATTGCCGCCCCCCGGCAATCCCCGCCATCAACAACGATGAAGCGCAGATCGGTGTCTTTACCGTTCAATTCCTCGCGCAGCGCGGCGACGCATCCATCGATCCATGCCGGGTCAATATTGGATGTTGCGGGGATATCGATTTCATCGGCGCTACCAAAACGCGCGCGCGGGTGGTCGGGAAACGTATCGTAGAATCCCTGAATCACCGCCGCATCCCCCTCATCATTCTGAGAGAGGGAGACATGATCGCAGAGCATCGATGCAGGATACCCCGAATGGGTAATGGTGCCGAGCGCATGGGGCAGGAATGTCTGTTCGATTATAATCCGCTTATCGGCAACGATCTTGAGCAACACCGAGGTAAAGGCCCGCGCAAATGAATCGTAATCCCCCTCGCAGACCGTCGCTTGCGGGGATTGCTGCCCTTCCCACAGGTTTTGTGGGTGGACATCGGCGACCTTGATGACGCGGCGGTTACGCGCAATCACCGACAGGCGCACACCATCCTCCGAGCGGATCGTGATCCGCCGTGGTAGGACCGTGTTGACGAGGGTGGCCTCCAGTTCGGCACAGGCGGTTTCCGTATCCATCTCTCTAAAGCCGGACGGACCACCATCACCATCGATAAGCGCGGTGATACTGTCGAAGGAGGCATGAAGTTTAGCGGAACTTGGCACGATCTACGCCGCCTCCATCGTCATGGGAAGTTGAAAGATTTCCGAAGCGATTTCCATGAGATAGCTCCGGCTTGGGGATTTGCTGAATAGGCAAACCAAGGCATCATCCCCCTTGCGTAGGTCTTGAATGACGACCAGCACATCTCTTTTACGGACCCGCGTAATCGACACGAGTTGCGGTTCATTGGCGGATGCGCGAAAGGCCATTGCCGACGGGGATTTCAACGCCTCAATGGCATCCGCACCGACCTGCTGTACGATTGATTGCGACGTGGGCGACGCAGAGCTTTTCGAGAAGACAAGACCGGTCTCTTGATCGATTAGCATTGCAAGTTTGCAATCCTTGAATCGCTCATGCAAAGCATCGATCATATCGAGCGTCTTTTGCCTAAGATCATCCATCGTATTGACCGCCTCAATTGCCTTATGATTCAGTAATTTTACAGTAACTTGAATAAAAAACTAATTAATAACTTTGCCTCTGCATTGGAAATCAATCTGTGCATTGAATTACCCATGTTCTGATATTTAAGCGACACTCACCTGAGTATTAGTTGGTTCGTCCTCGATGATATCATTGAGCTCCAGCGTTTCCTCGTCTTCAATGGGCAGGCGCCGCCAAAAATCGATGGTCATTTGTTTTACGATATCGGCGGCGTCTTGTGCTGATCGCTCATCGGATTCATAGCCCAGCAATCCAATCAGTTCTTCTGCTTCCCTGATTTGGATGGCAACTTGATGATGTTCCGATGTAAGTTTTAACCCGGATTTCATATAATTGTTTAGGGTGTTGAGAGATTTCAACATCTCTTCAAACAGTGGCGCATATCCCTCTACGCCCACATGATCAATTACGTCTTTACAGGCTTGTATATGGCTCAAGAGTGTCGTTTTTACTTCGCTCACACTTGGTGCATGGATGAAGCGATCCGAGCCGCCCTCTTGTTCCGGTGCAGGGCCGCCGCCGTCTTCATACGCACCCTCATCTTCACCATCGTCATCTAATAACAGACGCTCGAATTCTGAGGCAGATGCGCGGATATCGGCGGTTTGTTTACGTTTGGCTTCCGTTTCCTGAATCGTATCAAGTTCACCGAGAAGATATTGAGCCTGCGCAATCAGGGATGCTTCATGTTCCGATGTCTTTGCGATCAGCGTTTTCAACAGGGTGCCGCCGCCACTCGCCGCAAAGCCATCAACGTCGATCACTGATCCGTCCGGGGCCGACAGGCGCGCGGTATCCACGGAAATACTGACCATCGCATCGAAATACTCGCAGGCTGTGGCGCATTTTTCTTCAAAGATCTGATTTTCTTGGTCAGTGATAACGAAATCTGCGCCCGTTAGGATCAGAATGCTTCGCTCTTTCTGACGTTCAGGTATGCTCTTCCAAAGGCGCAATTCATCGGCGCTCCATGGCGTTTTTGCATTTGAACACCAAGCCACGATATCGGCGCTTCGTATCATCTGAAACAGTTGATGCGTCCGGCGTTCTTCACCATCGTAACTTGGATAGATCAGGAACCCGATTTCCATCAGGATTGGGCGCGGCAATTCGAGGTCGATCAAGGTGGCATCCGCATATGCCGCCGCAATATCGCATCCCTCATATTCTGTCCGGGACGAGCCGGAAACAGCCAAAGTCCGCGCCTCTCGGCCATAGCGTACCCGTATCGGCGGGCATGTATCTATATCATGGGGCGCGGCGAATAGGTCGGTTCCGAGTAGGAATTCCGCCAGCATCCCATGCTCAGACCCTTTTGGTCCGGCAATGACTACCCGTATTGGCGCGGATAATTGGTCGATGGTCGTGGATAGCAGCGCCCGGTGCTCTGACTTCACCAAAGATGCATCATCGCCAAAAGTATCGCGAACGGCTTGTAAGCGACTGAGCAGGGATGTCTTTTCATTTTCGAGCGGCATCACGCTAGAACCTTCACTATGGACATCGAAACATTGTCCTGCTCATCGTGGGCGAGGTGATCGATTGCTGATTTAAACTGGTGAGCGATGATCTGACTGGGGGCATCAATGAAACCGTTGATGATCTCGATGATTTCTTGCTGCGATAGGTATTCCAGACCATCGCTGGCCACGATCAACACATCGCCGGGCAGCAGCGTCAAACCGTCTTCCGTACAATCGAGCTTGTTAATGCGCTGGCCAGTTAACGCAGAGGTCAGCACGCTACGATCTGGGTGATCTTCGGCTTCGCAAGGCGACAGCTTTCCTTGCATGACCATCGCATCAATCTCTGCCGCCATCGAATGATCGGCATTGAGACGAAAAATCTTCTGGTCCCGATAGAGCAGTAGCAGCGAATCGCCCACCGATGCCCAGTAGAGATGTTGGTCAAAATTCACCGCGCCGATGACGGTCGCGCCCATGCCCTGATATTCTGGCATTTCGCTGATATGCGTACCAATGGCCGCATTGGCCTTTTCGACGGCGCGTTTCAGGACGCTATAGGTGCGTCCCTTGAATTCTGGTAGGTTGCATGTGCTTTCGAGTAAGGTTTCCTGCACCGCGCTAACGCAAATCTTGCTGGCGATATCGCCGCCCGCATGGCCGCCCATCCCATCGGACAGAATCGTAAAGCCGAATTCCGCACCGACCGGATAGCATGAGACAACCGCATCTTCTTGATAAGTGCGCTGTCCCTGCATCAATAATGTGGCGGAATCGAAATGCGGCATCGACGGATTATCCCGCAAACAGAACATCGTCGTCCTGTGTTCCATCGGTCCAATTGAATGTCTCATCGCACAGGATGGTCAGTCGCAGGCTCGTCTCGCCCATGCTGATAATATCGCCATCACTCAATTGTTCTGTCGTCAGCAGCGGCTTGCTATTCAGGCGCACGATATTCGCCTTACCACCATGGCCGACATAGAACAGATGGCTGTCAGGATCATAAGCGATTGAGGCATGATTAGAGCGCGAGATGCTCAGATCACCGAAATCGAGGGCAACCGTTTCTTCGGCATCACGCCCAATCTGCGACACGCCAGAGCGCAGCGCAAAGCATGTTCCGCGCCCTGGACCTTTGGTAACAACCAGCCAACCAACGGGGAAAGTCACCCGCGCAGATGGCATAGCAGGGGCCGTGTTTTCCATCACGCGGTGCTGAGCATCGGCATCATCATTCGCGTTCAGCAGCCGGGTCTTCACCCGACCGGCGCTCTTGCGCGAAGGCATGGGCACGGGTTTTACGGGCTGAGGATTATCCAGCTCATCGGCGGTTCGCCACATTGATGCGGCACCGGGTGCCACAGGTTTCGGCTCACTCGCCGCATCGTCCAAAAAGGCGGCGATTGCGGCATCTTCATCATCGTCCAATTCGGCCACAAGGCTTTCGAGCGATGGATCAAGACTGCGCCGAGCAGAGGCGGCCTGTGGACGTTTTGGTATGGGCAGTGCGCGCCGCCGTTCCGGCTGTGCCGGAGCCGCCGGAACATCAATAGCGGCCTTAAGGTCGCGGTGACGCGCGGAAGGATCAAGGCTACGTGTTACCGGTGGATTCTCATCCTCCCGAGAAGTTTTTACAATTTCTGCGAGATTCGAGAATAATTTCATCGCTCGATATCCTTGGTCGATAATGCTTCAGAAGTCGGGTTGTCTGCGGGCGATGTGAAGGCAGGCTGATGCCGTTCCCACACCGCCCCGGAGCTTTATGCCCAATCCATCGTGAGTGGATTAGACGCTGACAGAGCTTTCAACAGTCTTCACGGCGAGGCGTGCCATGCCGAGATTGGCCGATTTCTTTTCGAGAGCGACATACATGAAGATCGCAGGGTTGCTCGCGAGCGGACGGATCAGGTGATACTGCGTGCCCAGCGTGATCAGGATATCCTCGATGGCATCTTTGAGGTTCAGAGCGGCCATGGCGGCGTTCTTCGCACGAACGACTTCGGTGTTAGCAGCGCCAGCCGCTTCGAGGTCGAAACGCGCGCTACCGCCTTCGGAGGCGAGCATCAGGCCGGATTCACTGTCGACGAGGCAGGCGCCGATGAAGCCAGCAATATTGTTCAGTGCAGAAATGTCAGTAGACATGGATCGCTCCCAGGAAAATGTGATGCGTGAGCCTGTTTGCCCACCTCGTCCTGTTGACCATGCAGGGCTGTATTTTTGGTTAAGACCCGTTGGTTATAAAGGGCCACATTGCCAGTATCTGGACCGTAAAATGCGGCGACACCCTCGATAAGATGGCGAGACGCGCGCGTTATTTTGCGCATTAGATTATGCCCGGAGGAGCGTTAAGAACTGGTAGGAATGGAGCTGACTCATTTATAAGTTTCAAATAACAATCGAAGAAATAAACTCTATAACAACAATATCTTGAGTGGAAATCTCTCACTGTTTTGAGGGTAATAACCGAGATTGGACAACGAACTGGCGTCCCCATTGCATTCCCAAAATATGAGTCGCCGGATGGCCCGTTGAAATAATCGAGGTGATATGATGGACAGCGTTCTGGAGTACGAGATTGTCGAAAAAATCACTGCAAAAAATGCAACCACATTCCGCGCCAATATCGACGTACAATTACTCCAGCGCCTCTCACAGAGCTTCGATGCCGGTGCGGCGTCCTTCTGGTTTCGATTCTTCGGTGAGGTCAATTTTCATGCGCAACGATTCGACGGCCTGACCGATGTGACATTTCACATCGCGCTGACGGATGAAGCGCGGGAGCAACGATCACTTGCCGCCCCGGTCATCACCCGGTTGAGTAAGCGCGAGGCATGGGGTGATCATGTGCCACTGCTCGATTCCCCCAATGTCGATGCCATCTACATCACATCCGAGAATTTGAAGGCCGATGAGGTGCCCCGTATCCCGACCAAACCCGAAGCCGAACGATTGGCGGCAATCCGCGCCGCATTCGCTGATATGCTGGATGCGGATAATCTCGACGAGGGTATGCAGGCCGATCTGGCAACCCGGATCGTGTCGGACTTGCTGATCGGTGAATTCGATTCCGATGCGCGCGGGGCGATGGCAACGGTCGTGGGTGTGTGGGTGGGGGATAGGGTGTCCGAGCTTACCGGACTAAAATGGCATTGCATTGATGAGGCGGAAACCGTCTCCTATTGCATCCATGATCCGGTCAGGAAAGTTTCGTGCTTCCCCTTCGATGCGATGAACAAGCGCCTGAATGCGCGCGAAGCATTTCAACCGCACCTGCTCGCCGAAACTTTTGCTAAGGCTTTGAAGTCGATGCCAAATTGAAGCGGGTAGGGCGATGCTTCATGGTTGCTATTCGCCATTGGATGAGATCGCACCGCCGTCGAATTTTGAGCTTGCCCCCAAACCCCTGATCAGGTCCAAATTGAGGGAGGTAACGTCGTGTACTGTGCTCCGGGCCTATGCGACGGTCTCAGAGTCAGAGGCAGAGGCAAGCACGGCATCGGGCTGGTATCTGCAGTTCTATAATGGCCGCAGACCGCATTCATCACTTGAAGAGTAGCCCGATCAGGCATACCTCAAAACGCAGCAGCCAATCCCGGCAGCGGCATAAACAGAGTGTCAGGAAATGCGCTCTCTAAGCGCAATTCCTGACATAACGTGATCGCGTATTGCTCTAAAGCCGCTTTACCCGCCCGTGCGGCGTACATCTTCTTCGGGATAGCCGAGCCAGTCTGACCCTTCATATCCGCTGTGGCATTCGTTGCATGCTTTGAAGACGTTCACGGCGAGTGGTTTGCCGTTTGGTTGAACGGCCATGTAGTACCAGTCGTTCGTCTTGGGCGAGGTGCCCGCTGCAACCTTCTGCATAAAGTAGAGGGGGCCGTGCTTGGTTTTACCATTGTCACCAACGCTAAAGCTTTCCTTGGCGATCACGGTGCCCACTGGCATTTTCGCGCCTTCATCCTTGAACTTCAAGTATTCAGCCGCCCCTACCGAATTGACATAAGTGAAGAGGAAGCGGTCGCCATGGGCGCCCGGATTGGCGGGTAAGGTGCTGGCGGGGGTCCAGGTGCGGAATTTTTCGACGAATTCCAGCGGCACCCAGCGTTTTGGCCCGGTCAGATAGCCTGTACCCATATCATCGGCGATACACAGATAAACTTCATGCGCGTCGGCATTGGTCATCGCATCGCGCGGAACGGTCAGATTACAGTTCGCGTCCACATGGCCACTGCCTGCTGCATTGAGTATTCCGGCGGTGCCGAGGATACCGCCGATAGCGGCCAATCCGATCAAGAATGTGCGTTTCAACTTCTTACTCCCCTAATTGGTTGTGTGAGACGCACCGTATACGGCATGGGAGGCGGATAAAGACAAGATGTCGCACTTTCTTGTGAAGACGATGTATCTTTGTCGATGTGGCGTATCTGCAAGTTCACTGGACGGCACCGTCAAAATGCCTTTTATGACGCTCCAGACACGTATGAAGGATCGAAGATGGATATCTTTGCCGAATTTCGGGACACAGTGCTGGCGGCGCTGGACACGATGGACCTGCCCGATGGGTTGAAGACTGCTGGTGTTAGCGCCGAGCCGCCCCGCGATGCTTCCCATGGCGATGTCGCCTCGAATGTTGCGATGGTTATTGCGAAACAGGCGGGGGTGAAACCGCGTGATCTCGCCGAAGGGTTGGCCGCAAAGCTATCGGATGATCCCCGGATTGAGGCCGTCGAAGTGGCCGGGCCGGGCTTTCTCAATATGCGCTTGTCGCGTGAATTCTGGCAATCACGGGTCGCCGAAGCCCTGCGCGCGGGCGATGCCTATGGGCGCTCTGATATGGGCGCTGGCAAGACGATGAATGTCGAATATGTCTCGGCCAATCCGACCGGCCCCTTGCATGTGGGCCATACGCGCGGCGCGGTCTTTGGCGATGCGCTGGCCTCCTTGCTTGAATTTGCGGGTTATACGGTCACGCGCGAATACTACATCAATGATGGCGGTTCTCAGGTGGATACCCTCGCCCGTTCCGCCTTCGCCCGCTATCAGCAGGCCCATGGACAGGACGTTGAGATCGCTGAGGGTCTCTATCCCGGCGATTACATGCGCCCCATCGGCGAAAAGATGAAGGCCGAATTCGGGGATCGCTTCCTCGACATGCCCGAGGAACAGTGGCTCCCAGAAGTCCGTCCTTTCGCCACCGATGCGATGATGGACCTGATCCGCGCCGATCTGGCCAGTCTCGGTGTCGTCATGGACGTCTTTTTCTCGGAAAAATCGCTCTATGGCACGGGTTTGATCGAAAAAGCTATCGGCGAGCTTGATGCCAAGGGTTTGATCTACACCGGCGTACTGGAGCCGCCCAAAGGCAAGAAGCCCGATGATTGGGAGCCGCGCGAGCAGACCTTGTTCAAATCGACCGAATACGGCGATGATGTTGACCGGCCCATTAAGAAGTCGAACGGCGATTGGACCTATTTTGCCCCCGACATCGCCTATCACTACGACAAGCTGCAACGCGCCGACGAACTCATCAACGTCTTCGGTGCGGATCACAGCGGTTATATCAAGCGTATGAAGGCGGCGTGCATGGCGCTAGGCGACGGCACCGACCGCCTCGACATCAAGATCACCCAGCTCGTGCGCCTGATGAAGGGCGGCGAGGAATTGAAGATGTCCAAACGTTCGGGCACCTTCGTCACCCTTGCCGAACTGATCGAGGAGGTCGGCTCCGATGTTGTCCGCTTCGTTATGCTCACCCGCAAGAACGACGCATCCTTCGATTTCGACTTCGACAAGGCGCTTGAGCAGTCGAAGGATAACCCCGTCTTCTACGTGCAATACGCCCATGCGCGGGTTTGCTCATTGCTGCGCCGGGCGCGCGATGAGGCGGGGTTGACGGTGCCTGATGATGCCACGCTGGCCGATGCTGATTTGTCGCGCCTAACCCATGAGGCCGATCTGGCGCTGATTACAAAGCTCGTCGAATGGCCGCGTCAGATGCGTCTGGCGGCGGAATCGCATGAGCCGCATCGTGTTGCTTTCTACCTCTACGACCTTGCTAGTACGTTCCATTCATTATGGAATCGCGGGAATGCCGACTTATCGCTGCGCTTTGTTAAGGACGATGACGAGGCCGAAACGCTGGCCCGTCTGGCCCTCGCGCGGGCCTGTGCATTAACTATTTCTAACGGTCTGCGAATCTTGGGCGTGACGCCGATGCAGGAAATGCGTTAAGGTTGACAAAATAATGCTTTGTCAGAAAAGCGCGTCGAATCGGGCGGGTCGGCGTGCGGTGTACAGATAATAACCGCCGGGCAGGACCATGAATACAGATCGAGACAGCTACGACGACATCGAAGATGACCGGGGTGCCGTGGCCACCAGCGGCAGTGGCGGGGCCATTCTTGGCGTGCTGATGACGCTGGTGATTGGGTGCGGTCTTGTCTTCGCAGCGTATAAACTGGGCCAACGCACCAGCGTTGATGACCCCCCCCTCCTGCGCGCTGATGCACAGGAAGCGAAGATGGTGCCCCTCGACGAGGGCGGCACCCCCATCGCCAATCAGGATAATGACGCTTATGCGATGGTTGATCAGGCACGCCGTGACCGCGTGCCTTCCGGTGAAGTGGATGGCGTACTCGTCACCGACCAACTGCCTGCGCGGGAACTGGACCCCGCCAGCACATTGGCCGTGACGGCGGCGCAGCAGGACGCTTTACGCATCGACGAATTGCAGCCCGCGCCCTCCCTCAGCGGTCAACCATCGCTCACCGATAATGCCGCCCCCGACCGAACCGCTGAATTGCAGCTTTCGGGCGGTGCGGGTGTTACGCAGGCGACGGAAGATGCCGTACTGCGCGCGAATACCATCGACCCGAACGCTGCTACTACTGGAAATGCAAGTGTTTCAGCGGGCGGCACGCCGCAAGTTGCTGGGCTGAATGTACCATCGGCGACGGGTCTGCCTTCCACGACTGGTCTGTCTGGTAATGCGAACGCACCGACGACTGGCCTGCAACTGCCAAATGTCAGTGTTCCGCCGCTTGTCCGCGCTCCCGATACGGCGATTGTGGTTGCTCCGGCTATCACACCCGGCCCGCTTACCGAGGATAGTTTTGGTGATGGCATCGTTGCGCCTATGCCGCGTATCAAGCCCGACCTTGGCCCGTCGATTACATCCGCAGGGCGTAGCGCGTTGACGCAGCCGCGCACGGGTCCCCTTGCTCCGGCGGCGGCGGTGGCAACCACGATTATTCCATCACAGCCTGCTGGAGCCGGGCTTGTCGCGCCCGCTGGCTTGCCTCCGCAGCCCAGAGGCGATGCACAGGTACAGCTTGGCGCAATGCCTTCACCCGATCAGGTGCGTGGCCGTTGGCGTGAATTGCAATCACAGCATTCCGATCTGTTGGGCCGCCTTGGGCTTCAGGTGCTACCCGTGCGTACGGCACAGGGGGCGGAGCTTCATCGCCTGCGCGTCGGACCTTTGCCGACCACTCAATCGGCGGCGCAGCTTTGTGCCCAGCTTCGCGGACGAGGCGTCGATTGCTTCGTGCCCACGCGGCGCTGACGTAGCGCCCGTGACCGCCGCCGCGATCTTCGGATGCGCCGGTCCCGTTCTGTCCGGGGCTGAGCGCTCGTTCTTCCGCGAGGTGGACCCGTGGGGATTCATCCTATTCGCGCGCAATATAGACACGCCCGATCAAGTACGCGCCCTCACCGCCGCCCTGCGCGAAGCGGTCGGGCGCGACGCTCCCATCCTTATCGATCAGGAAGGCGGACGGGTTGCGCGCCTGCGCCCGCCCCATTGGCGCGGTTGGGGGCCAGCCCTCGACACCGCCGAAGCCGCCACCCTGACCGAAGACGAACGCTGCGAGGCTCTGCGCCTGCGCTATGCTCTCATCGGGGCTGAACTTGCGGATGTTGGTATTGATGTAAACTGCGCCCCGCTCCTCGATATCCGCGCGCCGGGTGCCCATGATATCATTGGCGACCGTGCGCTTGGAACTGATGCAGATGCCGTCATCCGGCGGGGCAGGGCGGTCCATGACGGCCTGCTTGATGCGGGTGTCTTGCCCGTTATCAAGCATGTCCCCGGCCACGGACGCGCGGGCGCAGACAGCCATCTCGACCTCCCCGTGGTCGATACGCCCCTCGCCGAACTGATCGAGACAGATTTCCGCCCCTTCGCCGCCCTCGCTGATGCCCCGCTCGCCATGACAGCCCATATCGTCTACCCGGCGCTAGACCTCGATGCCTGCGCGACCCTGTCGCCCATCGTGATCAGTTATATCCGCCAGACGCTCGGCCTAACCGGTCTGCTGATGAGCGATGATCTATCGATGCACGCCCTTACCGGCGATTTCGGCGAGCGTACGACCCGCACCCTCGATGCCGGATGTGATCTCGTCCTCCATTGCAATGGCGATATGGACGAGATGCAATCCATCGCCGACGCCCTGCGTCCCCTGACCACCGCCGCCGAGAAGCGCGCCGCTATTGCCCTCGCATTGCGCAAAGGCAATGCGGATATTCCTGCTTCTGAGGCTCGCTACGCCGCCCTCGCCGATAAGGGTGGCATCCATGCCTGATGCCCCTGAGGCCGAAATCGCGGAAGGCTCACTCCTCCTCGATATCGACGGCTTCGAGGGACCGCTCGACCTGCTCCTCACGCTTGCACGCCAGCAGAAGGTTGATCTGCGCCACGTTTCGATCCTGCAACTTGCCGAAAGCTATCTCGCCTTCATTGATGCCGCCCGCGACCTGCGCCTTGAGATTGCCGCCGATTATCTTGTCACCGCCGCATGGCTCGCCTACCTCAAGTCGCGCCTGTTGCTGCCGCCTGACCCCGCCGATGAAGACGCGCCCGACGCTGATGAGATGGCTCGCCGCCTCGCGTTTCAGCTTCAGCGGTTGGAAGCAATGCGCGCCGCCGCCGCTCGTCTCATGGCGCGTGATCGGCTAGGCCAAGACATCTTCGCGCGTGGGGCACCGGACCCCATGACGATTGACCGCCAGACCGAATGGCGTGCGACCCTCCTTGACCTGTTGCAGGGCTACGCTCGCTGCAAAACCAAGGCGGCTTATACCCCGCTCCATGTCGAACGCCCGAAGATCTACGCGATGGAAGACGCCCTGCGCCGCCTCGGTGTCACCCTCGGCACGGCCCTCGACTGGACGACGCTTGAAGCCTTCCTGCCCGACGATTGGCGCGAGCCGCGTCTCATGCGCTCCGCCATGGCCAGTACCTTCGCTGCGACCCTCGAATTGGCCCGCGACGGTGTTGTCGCCCTTCGCCAGACCGAGGCGTTTGGTCCCATCGAACTGCGCAAGACCGCCCCATGAGCGCCGAAGAAACCCTCCAATTCGCTCCCCCATCGCTCGATGAGCAAGAACGGATGGTCGAGGCAATGTTATTCTCTTCCGTTGAGCCGTTATCAGCCGAAGCGATGGAACGGCGAATGCCGCGTGGTGCAAACGCCGCCGAGGCGCTACGCCGTCTGGAGGCGCATTATCAGGGGCGGGGCGTCACCCTCATTCGCGTTGCTGGAAAATGGGCGTTCCGCACCGCCTCAGACCTCAGCTTCCTATTGCGCAGCGAGGAAACAGCGACGAAAAAGCTGTCCCGCGCGGCTATCGAGACGCTCTCGATCATCGCCTATCACCAACCTGCCACCCGCGCCGAGATCGAGGAAGTACGCGGCGTCGCCGTCTCGCGCGGCACGCTCGACCTGTTGCTCGACATGGAATGGATCAGACTGGGCCGACGCCGCGAATCGCCCGGTCGCCCCGTCACCTTCGTCACGACCGATGCCTTTCTCGACCATTTCGGGTTGGAAAGCGTGCGCGACCTGCCGGGCATCGAAGAACTGAAAGCCGCCGGTCTTCTTGATGCCCAACCCAAAGGCGGTTTCGCCGTCCGGGAGGCTCCCGAAGATGACGAAGACGACGATGATGCGCCAGACGTAGATCAGGCCGATCTGTTCTGAGAAAGAAGAAATGCATCCCCGGATTTGATCTGGGATCTCAATGTGCGATGCGCAGGTATCAGGCGCTGAAATGCTTCGACAGCTTCAGCCCTTGCCCTTGATAATTCGATTTCACCGGCCCCCCACCATATAGGATATCCGGCTCCGCCTGCATCGGTTCATACAACAACCGTCCCACAACCTGTCCATGTTCCAGCACGAAAGGCGTCTCGTAACATCTCACTTCAAGCACCCCGCGCGCCCCGCTGCCCCCCACCGCCGCATGGCCGAAACCGGGATCGAAGAAGCCTGCGTAATGCACGCGAAATTCCCCGACGAGCGCCGAATACGGCACCATCTCGGCGGCGGCACAGGGCGGCACATGCACCGCTTCACGCGACGCAAGGATGTAGAATGCCCCCGGATCAAGGATCAGGCGGCCCTTCTTATCGGTATAAAGCGTGTCCCAGAACTCGCCCGGATCATACGCCCCGATCCGTTCCAGATCGATCAACGCCGAGTGCCGTTTTGCCCGATATCCCACTGGCCCGCCTTCATGGCCCAGCAGGTCAACGCTAAAACTAACCCCACTTTCGGCGGGATCACGGCCCATCGACAGCGGTGCGCCATCGAGCTGCACGAGGCTATGTTCAGCATGAAGCGCCGCCAGATCACTGGCGTTATAAGCGGCATCGCCCGCCCGGAACCGGATTTGGTTTAACCGCACCCCCGTACGCGCCAACACGCTGAAAGTACGCGGCGAAATCTCGGCATAGAGTGGCCCAGTATACCCCGCATCGAGCCGGTCAAACTCCGTCGCCCCATCCCCGATCAGCCGTGTGAACAGGTCGAGTCGCCCGGTCGAACTTTTAGCATTTGCAGCGGCGCTGATATCGGCGGGTAGGGCAAGCCGTTCCTGCAATGGAACGAGATAAACGCACCCGGTTTCCAATACCGCCCCGGCGGTCAGATCGATCTCATGCATCGAAAAATCAGCGAGGCGATCAACGACCCGATTCCCACCACCGGGTAGAAAGCTGGCCCGGATGCGATAGGCGACCGTGCCAAGGCGTAGGTCGAGGCTGGCGGGTTGAATCTGACCGTCCGCAAAGGGTGTATCGGCGGTAATCGCGCCGATTTCGGTCAGGGACCGGATTGCTTGGGATGGAAGAACACCGAAACCGCCGTCCTGCATCTCAAAACCCAGTTACTAGAGCATTTTCCAGCCAAGCCGGAACGATTTGGCGTCGCGGAAATGCGACAGAATAAAACTAGAGGCTTTGGAACGATCAATGACCGTGAAAAAGACTCTAGGTGGGAAATGGTCGGGCTAGCAGGATTTGAACCTACGACCTTTCGTCCCCCAGACGAACGCGCTACCAAGCTGCGCTATAGCCCGAATAAAGGTGTCTTAGCGCCCTGCGCTGCGGAGCGCAATGGCCGATCACGCCGCTGCGCGACCATTTGCGATGAGGTTTTCGCGCAACGTTACCAGCGCGTCGAGCGCCTTGCGTAGAGCCTTCCGCTCGGCGGCAGACATAGGCAAAGCGCCATCCGCCCGCGCTGTCGCCACGGCAACCGCCTCGATTGGAACATCTTGCTGTACAATCGACGTCGCAACCGGCACACCATCTGAACGATCGGCAATAGCGCGAACGCCTTGTTCTTTCAGAGCTTTTTGGACACCCTTGATTGAAAACCCATCGACATGAAGCATCTCGCGAACGCCGCGAAGCAGTGAGATATCCTCCGGTCGATAATACCGGCGTCCGCCACCGCGCTTCATCGGTTTGACCTGAGGAAACTTCGTTTCCCAGAACCGCAGCACATGGGCGGGTACATCCAGTTCCTTCGACACTTCGCTGATCGTGCGAAACGCTTTCTCGGATTTCGTCATTCAGTCGCTCCAGCCACCCGTTGCCCCGTTTCCAATCCCAGCCCGGCCCCCCGACCGGACACGCTCATTCGGCGTTTGTCGTCTCGCCGTTAATCTTGTCTTTCAGTACATGCGAAGGCCGAAAGACCAGCACTCTACGCGGGTGAATCGGTGCTTCCTCGCCCGTTTTCGGGTTTCGCCCGATCCGCCCGGCCTTCTCGCGCACACTAAAGGTGCCGAAGGACGAAATCTTGACCTTCTCCCCCTTCGTCAGCACGTCAGAAATATGATCCAGTACCGATTCGACCATCTGCGCAGATTCGTTCCGCGAGAGACCTAACTCACGATATACAGCTTCACTGAGATCAGCACGCGTGATCGTTTTCGACGCCATAATGACACTCGCCTCCCCCATTAGTCCAATCAAACTATTCGTGAAGTCAGAAAAGAGTCAATGGCCAAAGGCATTTAGTGCGCAGCTATCGTATCGCACGACAGGAGTGTCGCCTCGTTACCACCGAATGGTGGCGCCACCCCAAGTGAACCCGCCGCCCATCGCTTCGAGCAGCAGCAGGTCTCCGGGCTTGATACGCCCGTCCCGGACCGCAACGTCCATCGCCAGCGGGATTGATGCGGCGGAGGTATTGGCATGGTCCTGAACGGTGACGATCACTTGTTCCATCGGAATACCGATTTTCTGCGCGGTGCTGGTAATGATCCGCGCATTCGCCTGATGTGGAATGACCCAGGTCACATCATCCGCCGTTAATCCGGCCCCGGCCAGCGCCGCCTCCCCGATTTCGGCCAGATTGCGCACGGCATGTTTAAAAACCTCGCGCCCATTCATGCGTAGGTGCCCGGCAACCCCCGTCGTCGACGGCCCGCCATCGACATAGAGCGAGGCGTTATGTTGCCCGTCCGACCGTAATTCCGTGCTGAGAACACCCCGGTCGGCGGTCGTGCCTGTGCCATCCTCGCCGCGTAGCACGACCGCTCCGGCACCATCGCCAAACAGGACGCAGGTTGAGCGATCCGACCAATCCAAGATTCGTGAAAACGTCTCGGCCCCGATCACCAGCGCGCCTCGCGCCTTACCGGTTTCGATGAACTGCGCCGCAACCGTCAGCGCATAGACAAACCCGGAGCATACCGCCTGCACATCAAAGGCGCAGCCGTGGCTCATCCCCAAATTATGTTGCACGCGGGTCGCGGTGGCGGGAAAAGTCTGGTCTGGCGTGGCTGTGGCCAACACGATCAGGTCAATATCGCCCACATCCATTCCCGCCATTGTCAGCGCGGCGCGGGCGGCATCGGTTGCCAGGTCAGAGGTCATTTGCCCTTCGGCGGCGATATGGCGCTGGTGGATGCCTGTGCGTTCGACGATCCAGTCGTGGGTTGTATCGACGGTTTTCGCCAATTCTTCATTCGTCAAGATGCGCGAGGGTAGGGCCGAGCCGACGCCTAATGCTACCGCCCGGCGTATCGCAGAGCGGGCACTCATTGTCTGGCTCCGTCGCTATCCGTCGAATCCGTAACCGCATTGATCGATTCGAGTGAGAATTCGAGTTGCCCGGCGATGCGTTTGATAACATCGGCGCGCGACATGGTGGCGGCCAGTTCGACAGCGGCGGCAAAACCCGTCGCATCGGCGGAACCATGGCTCTTAACGGCCAAGCCATCCAGCCCAAGGAACACACCGCCATTCACCCGGCGCGGATCGATTCGCCGCTTCAGCCGTCGCAAGGATGCCATCGCGAAGAGGGCGGCAAGGCGGCTTGACCAGTCATGCTCGAATGCGCCGCGCAGATGACCGCTGATGAATTGAGCGGTGCCCTCGGCGGCTTTCAGCGCGACATTGCCGGTAAAACCATCTGTAACGATCACATCGGCCTCGCCTGTCGGAATCGCGTTCGCCTCGATAAACCCATTAAACGTAAAGCCACAATCGCTGTGCCCTGCCATTTCGCGTAGGATTTCAGCGGCTTCCTTGACCTCCGGTCGCCCCTTCGTCTCTTCAACGCCAACATTCAGGACCGCGACGCGCGGTGTATCGGCCCCAAGTGCAATGCGGGCATATTCGCTGCCCATCACGGCATATTTGGCGAGATCTGCTGCATCGGCGCGCACATCGGCGCCCATATCGAGCACAATACAATGCTCGCGCATCCCCCGTGTCGGCCATAACGCCGCAATTGCAGGGCGGTCTACGCCCGTTGCTCGGCGTAGGCAAAACAGCGCCATCGCCATCATTGCCCCGGTATTCCCAGCGGAAACCATTGCGGAAGCCTCGCCATCGCGCACCGATTCGAGCGCCCGCCACAAGCTGGATTGCCGCCCCCGCCGTACGGCGACAGCGGGCTTTGCATCCATCTCGATCACATCATCGGTGTGGCGGATATCAGTACGACCTTCGAGAATCTTGCGCTTGGCAAGCAAAGGCTCGATTACGGCGGTGTCGCCGTGCAGCAGGAACCGGGTATCGGGGTCGCGTTTCGCCTGCATCGCGATGCCGTCTATGACGCTCGCGGGGGCATTATCCCCGCCCATAGCATCAATCGAGAGGGTGATTTCATGGCCCATCGACGGGTCTTCTCTCTCGCTCGCGGGCCATGGACACCTGATCTGTCAGGTCGGGGAAAGCGCGGCTTACGCCGCTTCGTCGTCGTCGTAATCCGGCTCGGCGGCCACGATTACTTCGCGGTCACGGTAATGTCCGCATGCACCACAAACATGGTGCGGGCGTTTCAATTCGCCACAATTATCACATTCGTGATGCGCCTGAGGTTTCAGGGCATCATGCGAGCGACGCATGCCGCGCCGGGAGCGCGTGATTTTTGACTTAGGGACAGCCATATTGAATTCCTTGTTGCCGAGTTGCCCGGACCTGCCGCAGATAGCGGGCATGAAGGCAGCGCATTTGAGGTCGCGAAAATAGCGATTTCCGCCCTGAAAACAACCTTTTTTGCGTTAGCTCTCGTTGTTTGATGATTCCATCTTTTTTTTGAGATCAGCAAGCGAGGCAAAAGGCTTGATATCGGCCTCTTTAATAGGCACCGCGCCCTTGGGAATCGACGAATAAACGGCCTCCTCCACCCCTTCCTTACGGGGATACGGGTCGAGGGCAATGCCCAATTCTTCGGTGATAACCTCCAAAAGATCGAACGGATCGGTCAACGGCTCTGGAATTTCGCCTAATTCCGAATCGGCCACGATTTCGTGTTCCGACCCCGCTTTTTCCTCACCATAAAGCCGTTCCAGTGGCAGGAAGCCCCGGTCGAACGGTTCGTCGATGGTCGCGGGCATCGGCTCCAGCGTGACCACACATTCCTGTGTAACATTCGCCCGAATACGCCCCGACAGCCGTAATCCAGCTCGCCACGGCATGCTCTGCACCTGCCATGACAGCGCATCGAGGGCGTACAGCCCGAATCGCTCGCGGATCACCTCACGCTCGGCCTCGGTCGCCTTGCCGTCGTGCTGCTCGGCCCCGTTGCGCAGATCGGAAACGGGAATACGGCGTGGGCCGCCCCCGCCGGATAGTGCTGAAACTGCCATAAACCCGTGCCTTTGCTTGAAAAATGCGCCGCAAGGCGGTAGCCATCGAAAAATCGCCGTTTACGGCCCCCGATGCGGCCTAGGAGTACCAGCATGGACCGACCGAACTCAAGACCCACGCAGACCCGCGCCCTTATCCCCGCGCTCCTGATCGCCGGGTTGGCCGTCGCGGCCTGTGAGCCGATCCGACAAACCCACGGCTACGTTCCCGCAGAAGCCTACGTCAAGCGCATCAAGGTTGGCGAGGATGGTCGTGCCGATATTATCAGCAAGATAGGGCGGCCTAGCACCACGGGCACCTTTGAGGCGGATGAAGAATGGTACTATATCTCGCGTTCTACCGAAACACGGGCCTTCTTCGCGCCAAAGGCAGTCAATCAGAACGTCATGGTCCTATCCTTTAATGCGGATGGGGTAGTGACGGATCTCAATCGTTATTCGCTGGAGGATGGGCAAGTCATTGATCTCGTGACCCGCACGACGCCCACACGCGGCAAACGCCTGACATTCCTGCAACAACTGCTCGGTAATCTCGGCAAGTTCTCGCCCGCTCAGATCCTAGGCGAAGAGTCTATATTCTAAGATGGCGACCGTTGCCCTGTTATCGGATGAAGACCTGTCGCCCGAAGTGGCGGCGGTCTTTGCAGATATTCGGGCGGTGCGCGGCACAGATTATGTCAATAATTTCTGGCGCGCCCTTGCCAACGATCCATCGCTCCTAAAGGCGACATGGGGGCGATTGAAGGATGTCATGGCACCCGGCGCACTCGATCCGCTGATAAAGGAAATGCTCTACGTTGCGGTTTCGACTGCCAATGGCTGCGAATATTGCACCCACTCCCATACGGCGGGGGCGAGGGCGAAGGGGATGACCGACGCTCAATACGGCGAATTGCTCGCCGTGATTGGCATGGCGATGCAAACCAATGGCCTCGTCAACGCGATGCAGGTGCCTGTCGATGAGGCGTTTGAGGTTTAGGTTTACAGCGATTTGCGATTACCCTGAAGCATCAAGCGCCATGTTTCGCGCGGCCCTTGGCGCAAAATATGGCTCAGGTTTATCGCATATCGCTATAAATCGAACTGCGCTAACATTGATCCACCAAAGGTCAGGTTTTACGCGAGTCTTTGCGGGAAACCTGATTCAAAAAATGCGCCTAATAGCTATTAGGGTCTGTGGACATTTATCGTAGTTCGATGGTGGTTGCGGTTAGATACCAGTTGGCATCGAAGGCCTTTTCTGCGACAAGGGCGTCGAATGAGACGTCTTCGATCAGCGGTGCGACCTTTCAGATCATGGCATGGGCCTGACCGGGAAGGAGAACGAAATCGGCGAGGTTGCCGAGCGCATCGACCAGCGCGACAATTTTTGTCGTCAACCCCCCGCGTGAGCGTCCGATGGCGTGATTCTGACGCCCCCTTTTGCGCCTGCCGCCTTCTGGTGGACCTGAGTAATCGTGCCATCGATCAAGGCGTATTCAAAATCAGAAGCGCCGAGCACCTCTTTGAAAAGACACTCGAAAATCCCATTTTCTGTCCATCGGTGAAATCGACGGAAGACACTGTTCCACTTACCGAAAACCGGCGGAAGATCGCGGCACGGCAACCCTGTCCGAATATGCCAGAGCACGGCTTCCATGAAAAGGCGATTGTCTTGCGCCGTCACGCCACTGTCGCCTTTCTTGCCCGGCAACTTCGGGGCAATCTTCATTCATGCATCGTCGGAAAGCACAAAACGCTGATGGTCCATTCAAGGCTCCTCTTTGAAGTTTGAAACAAATTTCAGAACCTTTGGGAATCCCGTATGTCCACAAGCCCTAGCAGGAACAACATCCCCATCCCTGCCCCCCCAAGCACCACCCTCCGGCCTGCCCTACCCGGCGCGATGAGGGCGTGGCTCACCAGTCCCAACCCCAACCCCACCTGCACCATCGTCAACACCGCCCGCACCGGCGTCTCCGCCATGGCGATGAGGGCGGGGTTGGCGATCATGGCGAGGGGGATGAGATAGAGGCCGACGCCCAGCGCCATCGCGGTCAGGGCGACCTTTAGCCAGTCTTCGCCAATCATCCCGGCGGCGATAAAAACGGCGCCGCAGACCGGGGGCGTGATGGTCGAGAGCAGCGCGAACCAGAAGACGAAAAGATGGGCGAGCAGCGGCTCGACACCGAGTTTTTGCAATGCGGGTCCGGCCACCGAGATACAGATGACGTAGGCGGCGGTGGTCGGCACTTCCATCCCCAACAGCAAGCAGGCCAATGCGGTGAGCAGGAGCGCGGGCCACAGGCGGTCGCCCCCCGCCGAGAGGATCAGCGAGGTGATCTTCACGCCAAGGCCCGTCTGCCCCAGCACCGAGACGATCAGGCCAGCGCAGAGGATGATGGCGGCGATGACGGCGATTTGCTCTCCGGCGGCCAGCGCGGCGGCCTTGGCGCGGGTGACGAAGCGGCGGGCCGAGGGGCGCAAACTGGTATCGAAGGCCAGTAGCGCGGTGGCCGCGAGGATGGCGCTGGCGGCGGCGTATTGGGGGGTGAAGCCGCCCCGGAACATCCGCTCCAGCAGCACGGCGAAGGGGACGAGAAAGAAGGCTCCGGTTGTAGCGACCGTGCGGATAGTGGGCAGGTTTTCGCGCGGGATAGGCTTGAGGTCGTGGCGGGCGGCATAGGCGTCGATGCCGATCCAAACGGTGGCAAAAAACAGGATCGCGGGCAGCAGCGCGGCGGCCATGATCGAGGTGTAGGGAATACCGGTCAGCTCGACCATAACGAAGGCTCCCGCCCCCATCAGCGGCGGCATGATCTGGCCGCCGGATGACGCAACGGCCTCGACCGCCCCGGCGAGGCGCTTGGGGTAACCAAGGTCGCGCATGGCGGGCAGGGTTATCGCGCCAGTGGATGCGACATTGGCACTGGCTGAGCCGCTAATCGAGCCGAACAGGGCCGATGAAAGGACAGAGACTTTAGCCGCGCCGCCCGTCAGGCGTCCGGCGGCGGCAGAGGCGAGGTTCATGAAGCCCTGCCCCGCCTCACCCGCATTCAGCACCGCACCCATGATGACGAAGATTGCGATGATGGAGACGGAGACGCCCGTGAGGCTACCCCATAATCCGCCCTCGGCGACGATGATGGTGCCGAGAAAGCTGCCCACCGGCAGGCCGGGATGACCGAATTCGCCGGGGAGGTGCTGGCCGTAGAGGCCGTAGGCAAGCGCGATTGCGGCGATGATGGGCAGGGGCCAACCTATCGCACGGCGGGCCATCTCTAGCGTGATCAACACAAGGGCGACAGCGAGCCATAGCTGAAAATCGCCTTCGAGATAGCCGTATTGGTCGGCGAGGGTTGCCTCGTTCAGCGCAATCCACAGGCAAGATGCGATGCCGATAGCGGCGAGGACCGCACCAGTCGCTTTCGCCGTCGGGGTGTTGGCGAGATAGATGAACACCCATGGAAGCGCGAGCGCCATGTGGAGAGGGCGGGTGATGAGGTTGGGGATCAGCCCGCTGAAAATCAGGTACAGGTGAAAAGCGATGGAGAGGATGCCAAGGGCGATCCATGCGGGGTGGGAGAATTTGATATCTTCTGTCGTCATACTTGCCGCCCCGCCCTCGATGCGGAGCCTCCTCCGCTCATAAAGCGGTATTGGTTGAAAGGAGACCCCGTATCGAGTGCGGGGCAGCGCTATCTAATGCCAGCGGAGGTAATTGCCGACCTTTTCAGGCGCTGCCCCGGACCTGATCCGGGTCTTCGCCCGGGGCAGCGGTGAAAAGTGTCGTCAATCTCCGCCCTTGGTATAATGCCTCAACGCAGGGCGTCAGGGATATCAATCTTGGCTTCGTCGTAGTAGCGGACCGCGCCGGGATGCAGCTTGCCGTAGACATTCTCCAGCATCTCGCCGGATACCGCATTCCACCACGCGGCGTCCTCGCCCATCGTATCCTTCTGAGACCAATATGCTTTCACCAACTCATAGGCGGTGTCGTCGCTCATCTCGGTGGTGGTGTGGGCAATAACGGGTAGCGAGGTGGTAACGGTGTCAGCATCGACGCCCGCATAGGTGCTCGCCGGAATAACAAGGCGCGTGCGCTTGGTCATCTTCACTTGCTCGTCGGTCATGGAGAGCAGCGTGATGCCGGTGCCTGCGGCGGCCTCGATCACGTTGGGCGCGGGGTATGACCCGGCGGTGACGAAACCGTCGATCTGCTTGTTCTTCATGGCAGCAACGGCGGCGTTCAATTCGACATTGGCCAGCTCAACCGAGCCATCGAGGCCGAAAAGACCAAGATATTTCGCGCCCTCCTTCGCACCGAACGACCCCTTGCCAATCAAGATGGTTTTGCCCTTGAGGTCAGCAAATTCCTTCACGCCGCTATCGTCGCGCAAGACAAAATGCATGGTCAGCGAGGGGATAGGGAAGAGTGCGCGGATCTCGGCGAATTTGGGGTTTTCCTTACCCTCGAACATCGCCTTGCCGTTCTGGGCGAGTTTGACGAGGACGGGGGGCGTGGTGAAGACGTAATTGCCGCTGCGCTTGCCGGATTCCATGACGTTCTGGACCGAGCCTTGGGATTCCTCGACGGTCACGACGATATCGCCATCGGTGCCCGCCTTGACGGCTTCGGCGATCTGTACGGCCATCTGGTAGTAGGACGAGGTGGTCTTGGCGGATTTGAAGGTCACGCGCTCCTCGGCTGTGGCGAGGCTGGGCGCGAATGCCGCGAGGGTGAGAATGGCGGCGGCGTGCAGGGTCTTGCGCATGGATCGTCTCCCGAAACTGATTTTCAGGCTCGACTATGGAGATAGTTGGACATTTGGTCCAGCGCACAAAATGCAATCGGGGCGGCTGTTGCCAGCCGCCCCGATGCTTATTCTGAATCGATACTGTTAGTCTACGAGTTCGATATTAGTCGCGGATTCGCGTCCATCGCGACCTGCCTCGATGTCGTAGGTCACTTTCTGACCGTCATCGAGCGAGTTCAAACCCGCGCGTTCAAGGGCGCTGATGTGGACGAAAACGTCCTTCGATCCGCCTTCGGGCTGGATGAAGCCGAAACCCTTGGTTGGGTTGAACCATTTAACGGTGCCGTTAGCCATTGTAGTAGTCTCCTAAAGTCATAACCACCCGCACATGCGGGAAGCTGCGGCGCAGTCATAGTGAGTCATGCGACTGAAGCCTTTGGAAGGAGACAGCGGACAAACTTAGATAACATCGCAAGGATTAGCTGGGGTAGTGGGGCTACATTTTCAAGTGAATATGAGATTCATGTCGATAATTGTGATGAGTGGCGGTCAGTATATCACCGCGAACGAAGGATCAGCACCCGTTCCGACAAGCCCTTGTCAGACGCGACCTTGAACAAGCTGGTTCGTGAGCTTGGCTATGATGTGGACACCGCTGCTATTGATCGCTCTGGGGATAGAAATCTGGACCCGACGCCCTGTAAGCCGTCGTGCATCTGGCCAATGACCGCCATCCGTGCCACGCTCCCCCCATGCGCATCCTTGCCATTCTCCTCCCGCTGATGCCCCTGCCCGCGCGGGCCAGCGAGTGCGTTCTCGCGCTGGTGCGCCCTCTGAGGCTAACCAGATACATCGGCACCATACCTATCGCCGGTGCCCGCTATCACTTGGATTGTCTCGCGTATCGGTGACTTGCTTTGGGTGACCTTGACCCGTTGTGATACGTTCTAAGTCTTGCTAGGTTTTGAGTGAACACATTGATGGGCGGAGCGAGACGTGGCCGGGGATACTGAAGAACGGGCGAAGAGTCGCAATATCTCGCTGCTACGACGGTTATTGCCGTTTTTTCGGCCCTATAAGCTACAGGTCGTGGCGGCGGCCATCGCGCTGTTGGCCGCTGCTGGGTTCATGCTGATGATGCCTATCGCCCTGCGCCGGGTGATCGATCTGGGCTTTGACCCGGACAAAGCCGAGTATATCGACAAGTATTTCGTCGCCTTAATCGGGGTGGCCGGGGCGCTGGCCATCGCCACGGCGCTACGTTTTTACTTCGTGTCGCGACTAGGCGAGCGGGTGGTGACGGATTTGCGCCGAGCCGTCTATAACCATGCCATCGGCATGTCACCGCGTTTTTTCGAGGATATCCGCACAGGCGAGACGCTGTCGCGTATCACGACCGACACCACGCTGATCCAAAGCCTTGTATCATCCTCCGTCTCCATCGCGCTGCGCAACATGCTGCTGCTGGTTGGCGGCATTATCATGCTGTTTTTTACCAGCGCCAAGCTGACGGGTCTCGTTCTGCTGACCGTGCCGCTGGTGATCGTGCCCATCGTCATCGCGGGGCGCAAGGTGCGGGGGTATTCGCGCGAGGCGCAGGATCGGTTGGCCGAAAGCTCGGCTATCGCGGGGGAAACGTTGCTGAACATCCGCGATGTGCAAAGCTATGTGCAAGAAGACACGGTACGTGGGCAATTCGGCGTCGCGACCGAAGGATCATATGAGGCGGCGCGCAAGCGGATTGTGGCGCGCTCGGCCCTGACGGCGGTGGTGATCTTTCTGATTTTCACCGGCATCGTCAGCGTGATGTGGATTGGCGCGCGGGACGTGATCTCCGGCGCGATGACGGCGGGCGAATTGGGGCAGTTTATCCTCTATGCCGTGCTGCTGGCCGGGGCGGTGGGCGCATTGACCGAGATTTGGACGCAGGCGCAACAGGCGGCAGGGGCGACCGAACGACTGGTCGAAATCCTCGATGCGGAGGCGGATATCGCCGCGCCCGCAAATCCCGTTGCCCTGCCCGATACGGTAAAGGGCGATATCGCCTTTGAGAATGTGTCGTTCAGCTTTCCTAGCCGCCCCGATGAGCAGGCGTTGGCTGACCTATCAATCCATGTGGCGCCCGGTGAGACGGTGGCCGTTGTTGGGCCATCGGGAGCGGGGAAAACGACCCTGTTCCATTTGCTGCAACGCTTTTATGACCCCGCCGAAGGGCGCATTACAATGGATGGTGTGGCGCTGTCCGAGGCCGATCCGCAGGCTGTACGCGCGCGTATTGCTGTGGTGCCGCAGGAACCGGCGATCTTTGCTGCAAGCGTGCTGGATAATATCCGGTTTAGCCGACCCGATGCCAGCGCCGAAGACGTGCGCGAGGCGGCAATGGCGGCGGCGGCGCATGACTTTGTTATGGCTCTGCCCAACGGTTACGATACCTATGTCGGCGAGCGGGGCGTGATGCTGTCGGGGGGACAGAAACAACGCATCGCTATCGCACGCGCCATTCTGCGCGATGCGCCTGTGCTACTGTTGGACGAGGCGACATCGGCGCTGGATGCCGAAAGCGAGCGGGCGGTGCAGGATGCGTTTGAGATTCTGTCGAAAGGCCGCACCACCTTGGTCATTGCCCACCGCCTCGCCACCGTGAAAAGCGCCGACCGGATCGTCGTGATGGAAGCGGGCCGCGTGGTTGCCACCGGCACCCATGATGAATTGGTCGATCAAGGCGGCCTCTATGCCCGCCTCGCCCGCCTACAATTCACCGACCTGCGCGCGGTCGAGCCTAGCGAAGAGATCGAGGCGGTCGCGGTAGAACCGGGGGTAGTTTCGGCGTAA
>CALFVD010000014.1 GCA_937928005.1 uncultured Neomegalonema sp.
AGGAAATCGCCATGACCATCAACACAACACCCCGTAAATGCCTCGGCTTCAAGTCACCCGTCGAAGCCTTCCTCAAGGAGCTTGGCAAATCCGTCAGCCTGCGCTTCTATCCAACCGTTGCACTTCATTCCTGAATCTACCCGGTCTAACAGACCTTCATATCAATTCATGGGTTGAACAGGCTCGATCCAAATCAAACTACCCACCACTGGTGTTTGTTGACTACTGGAAAGAAGGATTGAGTAAAAGTATCCGCTACAACGATTTTGGGCAAAAAGAAACGACTATGCTTCACGAACTAAGGGTGCTGCGAACGACGGGATATGGTTTTGCTGATAGTGAGGTTAGTGAAGCATCAACAGGATGGACGGTCAACGGTAATTATGAGTCAGCAATCTATGATAAGGGCTTCGCATCTTTCTTGAACAATCAATGCTCGACGAATGATGTAATCACAAGCCTTACCCAATGAATTCTCCTCTTTAGTGAGTTGCAAGGTATGCAAGCAAATTACAAAGGGTGGATAATTGGGTGGACAGAGAGAGGTGCTTTTTACCTAAGGCATTGATAATGCTAAGTTTCTCTTAAGATTATGGTGCTGCCGGAGAGAATCGAACTCTCGACCTCTCCCTTACCAAGGGAGTGCTCTACCTCTGAGCTACGGCAGCATCGTGGCGCGTCTTAGCGGGGTCCGTCGTAGCTGACAAGACATAATGAAGCATTTACGGTCTCCAATTACTGAAAGGCCATTGCGCGGCGCGGCTCTGGGCGAGAAAGGTGGTCACATTGCGGGGTGGATTGCCGCGCGCATGGCCGTCAACTAGGCGAAAAGCCATCCAGACGCTAAGGATTGCGAAGAACGCACCGCCAGCATATTGACCGATCAAAACGCCTTCAGCCCCCATCATCCTTGCGCCGACCCATGCGAAGGGGATGGTGCCGAGGGTGTGACGACCCCAGTTAAGCAAGGTCGAGAAAAAGGGGCGGTCGAGGTTGTTGAAGGCAGCATTAGTGGTGAACAATACCGCGTTGAAGAAGAAGGCGAGCGCCAGCGGCCCGCAGAATAGCAATACGAGATCGCGGGCTTCATCGGTTGTGTTGAACATATCAGCGATGGTGTGCCGAAAGATGTAGAGAATCAGCGATACCGCCAGCACATAGAGCGCGACGAAACCAAAGGCGGTGCGCAGTGCTTCGCGTACTCGGTCGAATTGTCCAGCGCCAAAATTCTGACCAATGATTGGGCCAACCGCGCCCGATAGGCCAAAGACAAGACAGAAGGCGAAGGGGGTCAGCCGTCCAATGACGGCATAGCCTGCGACCGCTTGTGTGCCGTAGGAGGCGATCATGCGTGTGATGAAGGCATAGCCGATAGGGGTGGCAATATTGGTGAGGATGGCGGGCCCAGCAATAGTGAAGACCGGGGCGGTATCATTGCGCAACCCAGCGAGAGAAGGGAAGGCCACGGCGTCATAGCGTTGGATGATAGGCCGCCATGCGGCGATGAATAATACGATCCTCGCAATGACCGTGGCAATGGCCGCACCCTCTAATCCCAACCCCGCCGTGAAGATCAGCAAGGGGTCTAGGATCGCGTTAACCGCCGCCGCCGATAGCGTGGTCGTCATGGCACGGCGCGCATCCCCATGGGCGCGCAGTAGTGCCCCGCCACACATACCTAGCATCAGGAAAGGTGTGCCGAAGGCGGCGATTCGAAGGAAGGAAACCGCGTAATCATGGGCCACGCCCGTCGCGCCGATAAGTTTCAGTAGCGGCGAGGCGAAGGCCAGCATTATAAGTGTGGAAGTGATGCCGACCGCTACGATAATTGCGGTAATTGATCCGGCCACCGCCCGCGCCCGTTCTTCATCGCCTGGACCCAATGCGCGGGCCGTTAATGCGCCCATCGCGATGGCTAAGCCAATGCTGATGGAGGTAAAGAAAAACAAGAGCGTGCCTGCATACCCTACTGCCGCCGCCAGTGCATCCTCGCCCAATAGAGAGATAAAATAGAGGTCGGCGAGGTCTACGAGGAATATAGCCAGCAGGCCCGCGCCTGAGCTGAGTGTCATCACCACGGTATGACGTAAGATCGATCCGGTGACGAATTTACCAGTTTTAAGTGCCATGCCCCGGCTCTACGCCAAGTCCGGTAGCACGTCTACTATAGCGATTTGCGATAAACCTGAGCCATATTTCACGTCAAGAGCCGCGCAAAATATGGCGCTTGGTAATTCAGGATAATCGCAATTCGCTTTAAGGTCCATGAACAATACTATTCCACTGATGCTCCTTTTGTGATTCAGGCTTCCTTTTAATCGCGCATCGCTCTAACGCGCCGCGCGCAGGCGATCGAAGCCATCGGACAGATCGTCGATGATATCTTCCACCGCCTCCAAGCCGACATGGATGCGCATGAGTTGACCGTCGGCGACATCTTCACGGGGCCAGCGTGTGGCGGTGCGGATGGTGGGGGGATCGACGGGGATCAGAAGGCTCTCGAACCCGCCCCACGAAAAGCCCATGCCGTGCAATCGCATCGAATCCATCATCGCGGCCAGTGCTTCCTCGTCGCGGTATTGGGGTTTCAGGACAAAGCCAAACAGGCTGGAGGAACCAAGGAAATCGCGCTTCCAAAGGGCGTGGCCCCGGTCATGCTCCATCGCAGGGTGTAGGACTTGGGCAACCTCGTCGCGGCCCATCAGCCATTCGGCCACGCGCAAGCCGCTGGCCCAATGGTGAGGCAAGCGGGCGTGGATCGTGCGGATACCGCGCATGGCGAGAAACGTGTCGTCGGGTGAGGGGCAGATACCCGTCTCCTGTTGGGCGCGCTGGAGGGCGGGATATGCTTCTTCGGTGCAGGATACGCTGCCCATAACAAGGTCGGAATGGCCGGAGATGTATTTGGTTACGGCCTGACAGGAGACATCAACACCATGCTCGAAAGGTTTGAAATATAAAGGTGATGCCCAAGTGTTGTCCATAATAACGGTCGCCCCATGGGCGTGAGCCACGTCGGCGATGGCGGGGATATCCTGCACCTCAAAGGTCCACGAGCCGGGGCTTTCGACCCAGACGACCTTAGTGTTCGGACGCATAAGTTCGCGGATACCGGCACCGATCAGAGGGTCATAATAGGTTGTCTCGACCCCAATTCGGCGGAGCATGCCGTTGCAGAAGGCGCGGACAGGCCCATAGACGCTATCGAGCATTAGCAGATGATCGCCGCTGTTTAGATAAGCGAGAAGGGGGAGGGTGCAGGCGGCCAGACCAGAGCATTGCAGTCGGGTGCGGTAGCCCCCTTCAAGTGCGCCAATGGCTTGCTCCAAAGCAAAGGTCGTGGTCGTGCCGTGGACGCCATAGGTGTGACTGTCGCCAGAGCGGACTTTGCGCGAGTCGCGCAGGGCTTCGAGGGTAGGAAAAAGGATCGTCGAAGCATGCATCACAGGCGGATTGACCACGCCAGAGAAGTCATGGGGGCGTCGCCCGGCATGGGTTGCCTTGGTCGCGTCTTTCATATCGAGGGGATTCTCCCGGAAGGCGACAACATTCCCTAAGGGTAACACTGCCGGAGGTTGTTTGGTGGAATCAGCATAGGTTGCGAGATTGTGTTACAAAACCGGATTCTGGATGATTTCGCCAGAATAATCAGGGAATTCAGCCTGATTGGCTGTTGAAAGCATTCTTTAAGGTGATAGACATTTGCACCGTTCTCGATTGCTGAACGCAATCGGCAATCGACTCGATAACGAGTGAAAAACGTAAAAAATGAAGTCAACAGGGATGCTAAATATGAAACTTCGTTCCGCAATGGGCGCATTGACCGCTCTTGGGCTGGTGATGACTGTCTCCGCCGCTTCCGCCGATACTCTCGCCGACGTTAAGGGCAAAGGTTCCGTCCAATGTGGCGTCTCGCAGGGCCTTCCCGGTTTCTCGAACAAAGATGACGCGGGCAACTGGACCGGTATCGACGTCGATTACTGCCGTGGTATGGCCGCCGCTATCTTTGGT
Organism: uncultured Neomegalonema sp.; assembly: GCA_937928005.1. Lineage (GTDB taxonomy): Bacteria > Pseudomonadota > Alphaproteobacteria > Rhodobacterales > Rhodobacteraceae > JAHDDY01. Next base: position 4,012 of record CALFVD010000014.1, read on the forward strand.
GATGCGCAGGCCGTGAAATTCACCCCGCTTTCGGCCAAGGAACGCTTCACGGCGCTGTCCTCCGGTGAAGTCGATGTCCTGTCGCGTAACACGACTTGGACCATGACCCGCGACACGCAGCTCGGTCTGAACTTCGCTGGCGTCAACTACTATGACGGTCAGGGCATGATGGTTCCGACCAGCCTCGGCGTGACCAACGCTCTCGAACTCGACGGCGCATCAATCTGCACCAACACGGGTACGACGACCGAGCTGAACATCACGGATTTCTTCCGCACGAACAGCATGTCGTTTGAGCTGGTCGCCTTCGAGAAGGCCGACGAAGTTGTCGCCGCCTATGATTCGGGCCGTTGCGATGTTTACACGACCGATAAATCGGGCATCGCGGCCCAGCGCCTGAAGCTTGCTGATCCTGCGGCTCACACGATTCTGCCTGAGACGATCTCGAAAGAGCCACTCGGTCCTGTCGTCCGTCAGGGTGATGATGGCTGGTTCAACATCGCTCGTTGGACGCTGAACTGCATGATCAATGCCGAAGAAATGGGCGTTACCTCCGAGAATGTTGCGGGCATGATGAACAGCGACAATCCGGGTATCGCGCGTCTGCTCGGCACCGAAGGTACGTTCGGCGAGAATATCGGCCTGTCGAATGGCTGGTGTGCAAGCATCATTGAGCAGGTTGGCAATTACGGCGAAACCTATGAAGCCAATGTCGGCGCCAACACGCCGCTCAAGCTTGACCGCAAGGGCAGCGTGAACGCGCTGTGGACGGATGGCGGCCTGATGTACGCTCCGCCACTTCGCTAAGACGACCCGGGCCGTTCCTTCATCGGGGCGGCCCTTTTTCTTTTTGACCTTTTCCAAGACGACCGAATGCTGCGGGGGGACGATACGCGATGGCTCACGATATCGGGCGCGAGACGGATGAGAAGGGCAGTCTTGCCGCTCTGATCTACGACCCCAAGGCGCGCGGCCTGTTGTTTCAGATTATCCTGCTGCTGGCCGTGGTCGGCTTCTTTGCATGGATTCTGGACAATACCGTCACCAACCTTACGGTGCAGAACAAGAGATCCGGTTTCGGGTTCTTGAACGAAGCCGGCAGTTTTCAGATCCTGACGACACTCGGCACCTATCTGGTCGAGGCACGGCCCGGCAAGGCGACCTATTTGGATATTTTCTGGGTCGGGGTCGTCAACACGCTGGCGGTGGCCATTGTCGGTGTTATCTTCGCGACGATCATCGGTTTCATGATCGGCATCTTCCGCCTGTCCTCGAACGTCATCCTGCGCGGTTTCGCGACGGTCTATGTGGAGTTGCTACGCAACATTCCGCTGCTGCTACAAATCCTGTTCTTCTACATCGTCGTGCTGCGCCTGCTGCCCGGCAAGCGGGAAGAGGGGGTGTCGGTCGGGTTGTTCGGTCTCGATCTGGGCACGATCCCGCTGAACATCACGGGTCTCTACATGCCGTTCCCGGTCACGGGTGAGGGGTTTGGTACGGTTTTGCTGGCCTTTCTCGGCGCGATGGTGCTGGCGTGGATCGTCGGGTGGCTGGCGAAGAAACGGCAGGAAGCGACGGGCAAGCAGTTTCCGTCCTTCTGGGTCGGTCTGGCTTTGATCGTCGGGATCACGCTCGCCGCCTTCTACATGATGGGCGGGCCGCTGGAATGGGAGCATCCGGAGTTCCGCAATGAAGGCCCAATCCTGCGGCGCGGCTACCAGTCGGGTATCGGCTCGGTTATCGTGCCGGAATTCATCGCGCTCGTGCTGGCATTGTCGCTCTACACTGCCAGCTTCATTGCCGAAATCGTGCGCGCGGGCATTCTCGCGGTGCCGGGTGGGCAGACCGAGGCGTCGAAGGCGCTGGGCATGAGCAACGGCCAGAACCTGCGCCTCGTGGTCATTCCACAGGCTTTGCGGGTCATCATTCCGCCGCTGACCTCGCAATATCTCAACCTGACCAAGAACTCGTCACTGGCGGTGGCCATCGCCTATCCGGATATCGTTTCCGTGTTCGCGGGCACCAGCCTGACCCAGACCGGGCAGGAGATTGAAGTGATCTTCATGACGATGATGGTCTATCTGGTGATTTCGCTGGTCACATCGGCCTTTATGAACTGGTTCAACGACCGTATGCGTCTGGTCGAGCGGTAGGGGAACCGACATGAGCGATACACATTCCACAGTCTCTAACAGCGTCGCCTATATCCGTACCGAGGAAGCGCCGCTACTGAAGCCGCCCGCCAGTGAGGTTGGTTTCGTCGGCTGGATGCGGCAGAACATCTTTGCCTCGATGAGTGATTTTTCGAGCGTTGGCGCAGCAATTGGGTCGATCCTGATGATCTTCCTGACCGCAGCGGTGCTGTATTGCGGCGTCATGCTGGCTTGGGGGTTGATCAATTTCACGCTGATCGATGCGATCTGGACCGATCCCGATGGATTGAAGCGCGGCGTCTGTACGACGGTTGCGCAGGGCGGGTCGCATCCCGAAGGATGGTACGGCGCGTGCTGGCCCTATGTGGATGCGAAATGGAAGCTGTTCATCTATTCCTCCTATCCCGTCGAGGAATTGTGGCGCGTAAACCTGACCTTCCTTGTTGGGGCGGTTGGGGTCGCTTGGTTGGTCTCGGACGCGGTGCCGAACCGTTGGCTCTGGGGACTGATTATGCTGGGCGCGGGCGTTGCGCTGGCATGGTGGCCGATGCAGCCTATCGCAAATGACGGCGTTGCATTGCTGAACGATACCGATGTGATGACGCTCGATCCGAGCGCGACGGGATGGGTTCACGAGACTGCCGCCTACAAG
>CALFVD010000015.1 GCA_937928005.1 uncultured Neomegalonema sp.
GAACAAGAACAAGAAGCGAAAAAAATCCAAGGTCCGACGGCGTAATGCTTCCACTTCCGGGGACGAGTCGGAGGATCCCTTTGACGATGTGTTCAACGAAGCCGTCCGAGATACCAGTCTAGACAACATTGCCGAGCGTCAACTTAAAGAACTAGCTAAGATGCAGAAGGAACTCAATGAATTAAAAAATGATTGTAATAATGAGGAAGAAGATCAACCATTTCACCCTCCCTCAAACCAAGAAGCCCAAAAGAACGGAAACAATTCAGAGGTATATTTAATTCTAATTTATCCGATGTTTTTTCTCTTAGTCGGCTTTTTTTTTTTGTGTTTGATATGATGCCCCTTCTAAACCAATGAGACTACAGCATTTGTATGATAAGAAATACGACGCAGTTTTTAAAAAAATGGCTGAAAGCAACGAAAGTTTATTCTGCAAACGAATGAAATACGACGCAGTTTTAAAAAAAAGATGGCTGCAACCAACGAACGATTTCTCCGTAAACGAATGAAATACGACGCAGTTTAAAAATAAACATGGCGCCTAAAACGAACGAACGTTTATTCTGCAAACGAATGAAATACGACGCAGTTTTTAAAAAAAAATGGCTGAAACCAACGAACGTTTTCTCCGTAAACGAATGAAATACGACGCAGTTTAAAAATAAACATGGCGCCTAAAACGAACGAATTAAAAACGACGCAGTATAAAAAAATGTCGCCCCAAATCTTTAATTATTTATATTAATTTCAGGGAAATTCATACTTTTACATAATGTTGGCTCTAACACTAATTTGTTTTATTGATTCTAGCAATCCGATGATGGCGGCGCTCCAAGGGCGGACCACATCAATACCGAAAAACCAGACGCTCCTAATGAGAAAGAAAATGGCGGTCATCCAAATGGTCAAGGAGATTCTGAAGATGAAGATGAAGGGGAAGAGGAAGAGGAGGACGATGATGAGGACGAGGAGGAAGACGACGAGGAAGAAGACGACGACGACGACGACGATACTGACGATGAAGTCGAGGAACGAGGAGAGAAGGAAAAGGGAGACCCCGTCGATCTCGATTCAATCAATCATGCTCAAATCAAGCAGTATCTGCAGCAAATCCAAGAGAAAGAAAATACTCTGCATGAACTTGAAAAGGTATTTTTTTTTATTCTGGAATGAAAATTATCTTCATTATCGGTTGAACGGACATTTTTATTGTTTTATGGTTATACATTTAACACGAAACTAAATGAAAACCTAAATATTAAAAAAAAAACATAAATTAGTGACGGTCGCCGTTGCACAATCAAAAATTAAAGTTTTTTTTTAGTTTCCTTTAAAACTACTTACGATCGCCGTTTTTTTCATTCAGACTAAATCCGATGATGCAAATGGCGAAATTGCACAAAAAAAACACGACTTGGTTTGTGAATTACACCAAGCAATTGATGATCTATCAAATTTAAAGACTTTGAGGCAATTAGAGAAAGAAACCTTGCGTGCCAAAGAAGTTTCTGTTGACTTGGAGAAAAGAGCAGAAATTCATGAGTACCGGGTCAAGCAGGCCCAACAGCGAATGCAGCAAATTGAGGATGAGGACAAGGAACGATGCATTAAAACAGCAGCTCTCCTGAAGGAGTTTGAAAAAAATTCCACCTCTGGACCTTTCTTTGAGAGCCTCTTGAGCATTCTCGTTAATTATCAAGGCAAATATATATAATTACATATATATATATAATACATTTTTAACTAATTTTTTTTTTAAAACGTAGGTGGAATTAACTCCATTAGAAGGACGGTTAAGAACATGAATGAAACTTTGGGTCAGCTTGTGGACGCAGTACGGACAATTCAAGAAGACCAGTCCAAGATGTGCGGCGTAATTGATAAATTAGCAACCAAGGTAACCCAAACCCAAAATACTTACCTACCTACCTACCTACCTACCTACCTACATAATATACTTACCTACCAGTTATACCAATTTGTCATTCGTACTTTATGACTTTAGTTTTAATAACGTAGGGCCCCGGTTTTAAAATATGGGTTAGGGGTGTTACGAGTCTTGATTACGCCGTAGTGAAATTAATCAAATGACTATCGTTGCGCTTAACTAAAACAATTCTTCATTACATAGGTCGATAACATTGGAACTAATATGGCACAAGCAGGACGACGGCTCCTGGGACGACAACACCCACTGGAACACCGTCACGGTCTTCAACGAGCGCACGATCGAGTGGATCAAGGCCAACACGAAGCCGGGCGATCTCGTCCATGTCCGCGGACGTATCCGCAACGGCTCCTACGAGAAGGACGGCGACACGGTCTACACCACCGACCTCATCACCACCGAATTCCTTCTTCTAGCCAAGCACCAGCCGGGGGCGCCCCAGCCGAAGGACGCCGATGAGCGCCTCATCGACAAGGAAGCCTGACAGGCCTCCGGGGCGGCAGATGCCGCCCCGCTACCAAGAGGGCAGGACGCGAAAGCGCCCTGCCCTCTATCTGCAATCTCGAAGACTTCGCCAATACTGGCAAACAGTGGGATCCTGAGCTGAAGATACAAAATGTGAGTTACCCGTGGATAACTGAAGCAGGATCTCTAGCGTTACCCACGGGTAACGGTCACTCTTCGAGCGCGGCCTTAAATGCAGAAATTGCGCTCTCCAAGCGATCTTTAGGTATTTCTGTATAGTCGATATCGCTGACAATTCTGCATTCACCGCGGCGCGCGGTGACTTTTAAGCCATCAAGGTGAAACTCAAACTTCTTCTTTGGTTTTGAGTTTGCTTTCGTTGAAGATGATTTGTTTGGTGAAGCAGTGAGGCCCTCTAAAATTCTTGTTTGCTCACTTGGATCCGCCGCGCGTGCGAGAGCATGGCGCAATGACGTAATCAATCCGGCATCGGCTTTGAGGACACGGGCGGCTTCCACGCCCAAATTGCGGGATACAGCTTTAGGCCATTGGAGATCATCACCAAGTGTTTCCAGCAGAAAAACAAACGAGCGGATGTAAGATCGCTTGACCTTATGGACAGATTTGAAAAGCCTACCGACGATGGCATCGGCCGCAACCTCATCTAGAGCCGGGTCTACAGCGGCGGTAATCGCTAGCTGAGCCATCTCAGCAAACGTCAAATCTTCCCGGATGATGTTCTCTTCTGCCATATCAAGATATAGCGTCAACCGGTCCTCATCAGAGATTGTCAGACGCGCAATAGCAGTTGAATAATCTTTCTCGCCAGTTTCGTCGCGAAGTTGGCGTAGTGCATTCAACCGTCGCCAGCCGGATTTGAGCTGATAGCGACCACCAGAATCGCGATAAATCTCGATTGGATCACGCTGCCCTCGATTGCGGATCGACGATTTCAATTCATCCATTTCATCAGATATCGCGACAGCTTCAAGGTCGATACGATCACGTGGAAGATCATCCGTTCTGATGTCACTCAAAGGAATTGAGAGCAAGATGTGACCGGAATCGACGGCATCGCGATACTTTTCAGCATCCGCAGCGTTGCGCCTCCTTTGTTCAACCTTTTCCTCGGTTGTCGTCTGAAGGCTTTGTGCGGTGTCACGTATCGCAACGCCCATTGGACCAGGCTTTCTGTCTCTCCGATTAGAGCCCGCCCCGACTTTCTCGTCCAGTTCGATCCCAAACTTGTTTCGACGTGTCATCGCTTAGCCTCCCTTACGATAGCATTGGCTTTCCACGATTTTAGCGCTGTGGCCTTCAATTCATCATATGCTTGATCAAAAGACATTCGCGCGCGCTTCCAAGTCTCGCGCGTCATGTCTCGATAATCTTGTTCGTATATCGAACGTTGAAACCTGCCGGATTGCTCAACCGCTCGAGTCATTTCGATCGGATGGTCGCATACATCGTCATCGAAAACATTTCGGAACGCTTCCAACATAGCAGCATGGAGCGGATTGTTCGCCTCAAAGCGTGTCATCAGAATGCGTATGTCTAGGAACCGTTTTGGAAGAGCGATTCCTGCTTCCATTGCGATCTTCTGGAACCCGGATGAAATATCTTCCAGTGCGTCGCCTAATTGGCCAAGAAAACTGGTTGTGCTGTCATACTCCCAATATCCTGGACCAGAAGGGATGTAGAGAATATCGGCGGCAAAAGCTGCATTGAGGGACTGATAGCCGATTGCAGGAGGACAGTCGAAAAAAATGAAATCGTATTGATCGTCGGGAAGTTCGTCGAGATATCGTGCCACACAGCCAAAAAAACTCCAAGCCTTGTGAAGCGCGCGATATTGCGCAGATGCAAATTCCACAAACGCTGCATTGGCGCAGGAGGGAATAATGTCGATTGTCGGCCAGCAAGTCGGTTGAATGAAATCTTGAAACCGCTGAGCACCAATAGATTGGACATCAGCCGGAAGTTCATCGCTAGAAGGGTAGGGGCACTGATCTGGGTTGTCGTAGCTGGCAGCGATCCGATCTGCTTCGCGGCACAAATCACGGCACATGATTCCCCAAACAGTCGTTTCCTCCCGGACTTCCACAAGGCCCATTGCATGGGTCATCGTCGCTTGTGGATCGAAATCGATCATTAAAACGCGATATCCATCCAAAGCGGCTGCGTTAGCCATGTGTTGGGCAACGACTGATTTCCCAACACCGCCCTTAAAGTTCGACACTGCAATGCGAATTGCGCGTCCCGGCGGGCGTTCCGGTGTGAGCCTTTTCCCTTTGAATTTCAGTCGTCGGCGCAGCTCATTGATTTCCTCCAAAGAGAACCAACGTTGGCGCCCGTCATCCTCGACGCTTCCTTGTGGAAGGTTCGGCGTCTCACTCAGCTTTTTCCGGAGCGTGTCGGCTGGCACTCCAAACATAAACTGACTCATCTCCCAGATAGAGAAGGGCCGTAGTGTCTTCGTTTCGCTCGGTGAAAATGTAGCACGGCGTACTGCCTGTTGTTGAGCGAGACTGCGCTCATTCATATCGAGCAGGTCACTTCCTTGGCGCACAATGTCCTCCCGTTTCTCAATTACGAAACAGGAATAGCGCGAACTTAGAGAATATGGAAGATCGAGTTTTTCAAATTTAAAAACGCAGTTTTTCATGCAGTTTTTGCTATTCGTCAGTAGTATGGTCCCGTTCTTCAAAAGAAGTTGACAAATAGCAGGAGTTTAGTTGTTCATTCACCTGTTCGGGTCGATATGGTTCGGGCGAGTCGTGATATCTTTAACAGGAGAACCTATCCAGCAATAAAGAAACCCCCGAAGCGGGTGGCTCCGAGGGCATAGCGCTGACGACCTTTGGAGAGGTCGTACATCTTTTGACAGTTTGATTCAGCGATATTCCTTTGTTCAGGTCAAGCAAAAAGCGTGTTTCACGCCACAGGAAATTTGCGCCTAGAGTTGAGCTACCTGCCAATTGAATCGAGCAGGAAGATGAAAAATGAGAAAGAACCCACGCGAGACCGCGAGTCTCGCGACATTGGAGGCGTGCAATGCGCTGAAGGCCGAAACGTTCAGAAAATTGCCGCAGGAGATCGAACTTTGGCGCTTTCGGGAGGTGTTGCTGCGGTTGAGGCGATATCTTCGTCTCTCGGATGGAGCAGTGACCTATGCGCTTGATCTGATGGGGCTCCTAACCGAAGCGGACTGGCGGGGCGATGGACGTCCAGTGACATTCCATTCGGTTCGCGGCTATGCCCGGAAGGTCGATAAATGCGAACGGACGATCGGGAAGTACGAGGCCCAACTGATCGAGGCAGGTCTGGTACACCGGACTGTCAAACATGCCCGCCGTCATGGTGGTCACGGCAATGCCGAGCGACGGACGGGGCTTGACTGGCGCGCCTTTGGCGTTGAGATGCCCGATCTTCTGAAACGCCTTGAAGAGCGAAACGCCCACGACGAGCGCTGTTTCAACCTGGAAACCCGTATACGCTCGGAGCGCCGGATTATCCTTGGACTTGCCGAAGCGGCGGGGGAGGGCAGGGCGCTTCACATTGAGGCGGAGCTTTCAGCTATTGGCATCTCACCTCTGCGCGCGTGCTTGTGCGTAGAAGAGCTTGAGCCGATCCTGACATCGCTGATCTTGCTTCGTTCCGACCTCGCCGATTGTGTTGAGGGGGCTCCGGACGCGGCTGCGGGTGGGGATAACACTGTTTTTCATGCACAAGAGTCGGAGCAGTCGGAATCATTGTACGGTCTAATAGACACAACAATCTATCCATCATCTCCTACGGAGAAACGTATATGCCTTAGAATAAATAGTAGTAGCGACCAGCAACCCGATACTACCGAGGCCATTGCTCGCAGCAAACACCGCACCGTGGAACGTGAGAGCAGCGTAGATGCGATCCCTCTACCAGAAATCTGGCATGCGGCACCAAACGGCTGGAAATCAGCCTTGGGAGAGGAGGTGGATATCTCATGGCCTGTACTAATCGAACTCGCTAATCACCTTGCACCGAGTCTCGGGGTTTCACCTTATGCATGGAACAAGGCAATTCGACTGCTAGGGCCATCCGAGGCGGCGCTGGCGCTTCTGGTGCTTGACCGAAATCGCGATCATCCGGCACGACCTGTCATAAGCGTTGGTGGGGCCTTGGTTGGTATGACCCGCAGGGCAGAGCAAGGCGATTTCAACCTTGCGCCCTCGATCTATGGGATTATGAGCCGGAAACCGCGTGGCGTATGGGGAGATCATCCTGTGACAGGGTAGAGTCTGCTCCGCATTTGATGCAGGGAAGTTCCTTCCAGATTTCTTCTTCGTCCAGATCGGACTGAGCGAGAGCTCTGGTGAGCAGGAGTAACGTCTGGGGGATTTCTGTCGCGACCGACAGCTCGAGGCCCGCAAGCCGGATGGTCACGCGGCCTGCATCGAGGTTGAAGAGGCGGATTTCCAGGGTTTCTGCGCTTTCGGTCTCGCGCATCAACCGATGAAGGGCGTCAGCTGCAATCGGCGCAAAGCCAACCGCTCTCGGAATGAAGGCAGCGCGCAGGCTTCCCGTGTCGGTCAGTGCTCCCTCGTCGAGCCTCAATCCGACAAAATGCACCGCGTAGTCGGTCTCACCATCGTGGAGCGAGAGCAGAGCATCAGCCAGCGCAACCATCGTATGCGGGTCGAGTTCGGAATCCATGCGCACACTCATGTGCCAGGCGGTCAGCATCGGCGATGCCTCCTCTAAGGGGCAATGAAGACGCGGGTCGTGAAGACCATCTCGAAAGCATTCAATGTTTTCGTTAAGATTTCAATAAAGGCTTGTCGGATGAGATGCTGATTAAAAGCCGTTTTCGGGCTTTAATGAGTCAGACGAACGCCTTTGCGACCAGAAGAACAGTGACGACGCCTGCCCCGAAACAGACCGCGCCGGTCAGCATCATGACGCTCCAGAAGCGCCTGGCACGAAACTTCGCCTCGGTCTCCGCTCGGAACTTCGCAGAACAATCCTCAACGATACGGTTCAGATGGATATCGATGCTTTTCTCGACGCCGACCATCAAGGTCGCGAGGGAGAGATCAACGATGGTGCCAATCTTTGCGTGAAGGTCGCCAACATGCTGTCCGATCTTCATAGCCAGATCATCAAGTGCCTGTCGATCGGCGGAGACGACCTGTTGCTCTCCTGCTGGTATCGTCGGCTTCTGCAAACCGGTGCTTTGCGCTTTTTCAATTGCGTCACGAATGCCCTGCTGGGCGAGGAGATAGACGAGCAACACCGCATCGTCACGGGGAAGCGACACGCCGCATTCCTTCAGAAGAAAGGCGCGAGCGTTTTCGATTTCCGCATTCTCGTCGAAGACCGTTCCGTCCACGGGTCTCATTCAGCGGCTTCGATTTTCGGCAAGGTCTGCATGTCGAGAACCGTATCGATATCGCAGAAGATGGTATCGCGCACCCGGCGAAGGCGATGTCGGGCCATGACGGGCAGGGGGCTTTTTGCGGCGATGGCCTCACCGAAAGTCAGGCCCTTCGAGAGCATCTCAGTCAGATCGACTGCCGCTGTGCGGGAGCCGAGCACCGGCAACGACACGAACCCCTTGAGATGCTTATGGTTGTCACGGGTGACGGGCCATTTCTCGAATGGCTTGCCTGCCATCTCGATTGGCCCGTTCTTCGGGTTGAGCCAGACCACCAACTGCGCCGCACCGCCGAAGCGTTTGGCGAGGGTCGCAAATCCTTGCACGGTATCCTGTAGGTCAGCTCCCCCGGAAATGACGGTATGAAGATGCACATTGAAGCCCGCATCACCGAGGACCGCGAAAAGATCAATCTCGTCGATATAGGCGAGCATGGGATTGAAGGTTGAAGCGCCGCAATCGATGACAACGGCGTCGTTCGTATCGAGAACTGCCTCGACGACCGCGTCGAATTTGCGCGGGTCGATCAAATCCCCATCCATGATGTCGCTTGCCTTGGCCTTGAGTGCTTTCACCGCAGAAAAGCTCGGATTGACCGCATCGAGATCGAAACAAGCCGGAGGCGCACCGTGATCAAGGAGGAATTCCGCGAGGAAGCGGGCTACCGTAGATTTTCCTACCCCGCCTTTGCCTTGCATGATGATGTGAAGCGCCCGTTCTGTACCTCCGCGTTCCTTTTCCATGCCTGTTTTCCTCTCTCGACGCTTTGCTGTTTCGAGGACATGGATTGCGAAGGGGATGCCAATCGCTCAGGATTCCCCGGTCAGGATGACGGCGTGCGTTAAGGCTCGCCCACAGAATTGCCATGCTCGTCGACGCCAAATAGTTCTTCGATCGTGTTTTCGCGGGGGTTATAGGCGGGCTGGCGCTTCAACCGGTCGAAGGTGCCCGGTGCTGCCTTTGCCCGGATCGCGGTACTGATCGGATCGTCCGCATCAGAGGGTGGTGTGAATCCCGGAGACAAACTGGTCCACGGAAGCGGTCAGATATTCTGACCGTCGCGGAGTAAAATTCCGCCACTTTACGCCTGATGCAACGAGCTGAAGGCGGGGAGATGTATTCTGTGGATTTATATGCTCGGGTACGGCGTGCGTGCCATGTGGATGGGATGAGCGCACGGGCGGCAGCTCGTCATTTCGGGATAGATCGAAAGACTGTGTCGAAGATACTGAAGCACTCGATACCGCCGGGGTATCAGCGTTCGGGATCACCCTCGCGGCCCAAGTTGGATGCTTTCACGGGTATCATCGATCAGATACTTCAGGACGACAAGCGGGTCATCAAGAAGCAGCGCCATACTTCGAAGCGAATATTCGAACGGCTTCGTGACGAGCACGGGTTCACCGGGAAGCTCACCATCGTGAGTGACTATGTGCGCGCGAAGAAGCGCCGGACACAGGAGGTGTTCGTTCCGCTATCCCATGCGCCTGGTCATGCCCAAGTGGATTTTGGCGAGACGCTGGGTTTTATCGACGGCATTGAATGCAAGCTGCACTACTTCGCGATGTCGTTGCCGCATTCGGACGCCTTCTTCATGAAGGCGTATCCGGCGGAGACCACGGAAGCCTTCTGCGATGGTCATAACGCCGCTTTCGCATTTTTTGGCGGGGTACCGCTCTCGATCCTTTACGACAACACCGCGATTGCCGTGGCGAAGATCCTCGGTGATGGCAAACGGCAGCGGACCAGGATCTTTTCCGAACTGCAGTCGCATTACCTGTTCGAAGACAAGTTCGGCAGGCCGGGCAAGGGGAACGATAAGGGCAACGTCGAAGGGGTGATCGGCTTTGGCCGCCGGAACTTTCTGGTTCCTGCGCCCCGGTTTGACAGCTTCGATGACCTGAACGCTTGGTTGGAACAGCAATGCCTGAAGCGTCAAGATGATATCGTGCGCGGCCATTCCGAGACGATCGGCGAGCGATTGATGCGCGATCTGGATGCGCTGATGGCGTTGCCGGCGACGCCTTATGATGCTTGTGACAAGGTGAGTACGCGGGCGACGTCGATCTCGATGGTTCGATATCGCACCAACGATTATTCCGTGCCTGTCGCCTTTGCCCATCACGAGGTGCAAGTTCGCGGCTATGTCCATGAGGTCGTCATCGGGTGCGGCACAGACGTGATCGCCCGCCATGCCCGGTCGTACGGTCGTGCTGACATGGTGTTCGATCCCATACACTTCCTGCCGCTGCTGGAGCAGAAGGTCGGGGCTCTGGATCAAGCCGCACCGCTGCAAGGTTGGGACCTCCCCGATGAATTCGCCATGTTGCACCGCTTGCTGGAAGCGCGGATGGGCAAACCGGGTAAGCGCGAGTACGTTCAGGTGTTGCGGTTGCTGGAAACGTTCGAGATGGACCATATCCACGGTGCCGTCAGGCAGGCGCTCGACCTCGGGGCGATCGGTTATGACGCGGTCAAGCATCTGGTTCTGTGCCGGATTGAAAGACGGCCACCACGACTTGATCTGGAGTTCTATCCGTTTTTGCCCAAGGCGTTGGTCGAGACCACGAAGGCAGCCAGTTACTGCGCGCTCCTGTCTGGCGAAGCGGCATGACCGACAGCCCGCAAGTGCTGCTACAGTACCATCTCAAGAAACTGCGGCTGCCAACGTTCCAGTCCGAGCATTCCAAGCTGGCCCGACAATGCGCGGCTGAGAACAAGGATCATGTCCAATACCTGCTGCGGCTTTGCGAGTTGGAGCTGATCGAACGCGAACGGCGGATGATCGAACGCCGGATCAAAGCCGCCAAGTTCCCGGCCACCAAGAGCCTTGATAGCTTCGACTTCAAAACGATCCCGTCACTGAACAAGGTGCTGACGATGGAATTGGCCCGGTGCGAGTATGTTGGCAAGCGCCAGAATGTCATCGCGCTCGGACCGTCAGGAACCGGCAAGACCCACATCGCCCTCGGTCTCGGGCTGGCGGCCTGCCAAAAAGGCCTGAAGGTTCGCTTCACGACGGCGGCCGCCCTGGTCCATGAGATGATCGAGGCTGTCGATGAACGGCGACTGCAGCGGCATCAGAAACAACTGGCAGCGCAGGATTTGCTGATCATCGATGAACTGGGGTTTGTCCCGCTATCCAAAACTGGCGCTGAACTGCTCTTCGAAGTTATCTCCCAGCGATATGAACGCGGATCGATCATCATCACATCCAATCTGCCTTTCGACGAATGGACGGAGGTCTTCGGATCAGAACGCCTCACCGGAGCGACCCTCGACCGCCTGACACATCATGTCCACATCCTCGAGATGAACGGTGAGAGCTATCGGTTGAACCAGAGCCGGGCACAACGCAAAGGCTAAACCCTCCAAAAAGATCAAAGTGAGAAGGCCCCCGGCATGCCGGGGGCCTTCTCACAACAGCGCCAGTGGCCCAGTTTTACGCCGCGACATGGCCCCTTTTTGCTCCGGGATTGACATACGGTAGCTGTAGTCGGTGCTTCATCGATATATGGAATATGTTGCATATTTCATATATTGATGAGTGTAGATTGATGGAGGTGATTTTTGTAGGGGGTGAAGGCATCGGGGGTAGCGTGCGCTGTTGACTTTTTAGTCGTGATACGTACTGTATGTTCGTGATTTGTTTTTCACGGAGATGCAACGCGAATGGACTGGGACGTCGTTATCGAGATCAATCGGAAGATGTTGCTACGGTTCGTGGCGGCGTTGTTCGACATGATTGGATGCGGTGAAACGGTTGCGCGGTACGTTCATCGCGAAGTTTTGGCGACTTTGCTGCTCGCTGAGGCGGCTACGCGGCGGTTGATTGCGATTGCGGCTATTGGGTTGGTGGTCGAGCCGCGTGCGAAGCGGGATGCGCCGACCGGGGCGATTCCGAAGGGGTCAGGCAAGCGCGTGCCGCCTTTCGCGCTATTCGATCCGCGCCGCTATGCGGGACCACCAAAACAACAGAAAACGCCGGGTTTTGGGCCGAATATTCGGGGGTTTGACGAGTTTGACATCGCGCCACCGAACAAGGTTCCTATGTCACCGGATGATCCGGTTTCCGTGGCGCGATTGCGGCAACGGCTAGAGGCTTTGCGGGCGGCGCTGGAGGATATTCCGGCGCAAGCAAAGCGGCTGGCGAGAAAGCTGGCGGCGATGGAGAGGCCGGTACAGCCCATGCGTCCGGGGCGGCCTCCGGGATATAATGCGCGCGGGAGGCGGCCCATTGATATCGTTCTGGCCGATTGCCAGGAATTGGCGCTGATGGCGCTGGCCGAAGTGCCACCTTGAGCGAAGCGCGCAGGTTTGGATGGAGGGCTGTCGCTATGAGGCGAGGGGCGCTTTGGTGTGGGCGCCTGCCGTCATACCCCACATCCGCAGGGTATGACGAGGTTGGAGCGGTTAGCGCAATGTGGAAAGTAGGTTTTCGGCTTCGTCGCGCTTTTCAAACTTGCCGGATTTGTCCAAGACGCCCGTTAATACCGTGCGGGCCTCGGTTCCGCGTCCGGCTTTTGAGAGGGCGGCAGCGTAGTGATAACCGATTTCGGGATTGTTCGGTGCGGCCTTCGAGGCATGGGCGAGCAGGGACAAGCCCTGATCCAGCTTGCCGTATTCGACCAGCATCCAGCCATAGGTATCGGCAACTTCTGGCGAACCACCCGCTGCCTCGAAAGCCCGCTCGGCATAATCGAGGGCATCGGGGCGCTGGGCTTTGTGGCGCAACCACGCATAGTTGTTGAGGGCGACCGGGTTATGCGGCTCCAGCTTGAGGAATGTGGCATAGACCGTTTCGGCCTCTGCATAGCTGGCCTTCTCCATCAATGCGGTGGCATAGGCGATGGTCGCTCTTTGGTCGCGGGGATTGCTAGTAACCCAGTCCTTGAGGCCCGCATAGGCGGCGTCGGTGCGGCCCGCTTTCTTGCGCGCACCGAACAGGGCGATGGCGGTGCGGCTGTCCGATTTGCGGCGGAACGATTTTTCCAGCACATCGACGGCAACGATGGGCTGGCCCAATTCGCCCGCAGCATGGGCGAGGAGGCGGGCGGAAGCGCCGGGATTGGTGCGGGCGATGGCTTGTGCGGCCTCTTGCGCAACCTCCGAGTCGCGACGCTCGATAGCCAGCGTTGCCATGGTGCCAGCCACGCTAACCTGATCGGGCCAGCGTTTGAGAGCCTTGCGCAGCAAAGCATAAGCTTCGCGCGTTTGTCCCACCGATGCGAGGGCTTCGGCCTTGACGATAACCGCGCGGGGCGAGCCGGGCGCGCGGGCGATCAGACGATCCGCTGCCGTTACCGCAGCTTGACCAGCCTTTGCGTCCATCAGTGTTGTTACCGCAAAGGCCAGATGGCCAAGGGGTGCGCTGGGAATGGTCGAAAGGCGGGTTGCCTCGCGGGCGGCATCATCCATACGCTCCGAGAGGACAAGATTGCTGACATAAGCACGCGAAAGCGCGGCAGAACCGGGAAGACGAGACGTCTGCTCACGCATCATCGTCAGGGCCGCATCCATGCGACCAGTTTCGGAAAGACGCTGTGCGAGGCGCAGGCTCAGAAATTCACTGCCCGGATTAGACTGGAGCAAGCGTTCGAGCCGGGAAACCGCCGAAGATGGGGTTGCATCGAGTGTTTCATAGGCCGCATGGGCAGCGATGAGTTCGGGGTTGATGGCAAGGGCCGCATCGAGATGGCGCTTGGCCATGTCGCGGTTGCCGCTTGCCGCCGCTATTCCGCCACGCAAAGCAAGGACGCTCGCCGATTTGGTGGATGGGCCTTCCAGCGCGCCGAGGATGCTTTCTGCTGTGTCCGTGTCGCCGGTCCACAGGGCGTCGCTGGCTTTGAGCAATGCCACACGAACCGCCGGATCGGCCAGTTCGGGGTTGCTCTTCGCGGAATTTGGATCGAGCAGGGTCAAGGCGCTGCGTGCTTGCTGCGCATCCCCACCGGACCCGGCATCGGCCACGGCGGCAAAGTTGCGGGCGGCATCGTCGTAACGCTCCAATGCCAGATACGCACTGGCCAATCGACGCCGCGTGCCCATGTCATCGGGTGTGTCCTTGAGCAGCTTTTCGAGGATATCGACGGCATTGCTTGGTTGTCCATTGCGCAGACGGACAGAGGCAAGGGCACGGCGGGCATCAAGGCTATCCGGCTCCATCGAGATATAACGCAGGAACAACGCATCGGCCTGATTCAGCTCGCCTCGCTGCGTCTTGATCAATGCGCCAAGCAGGACGGCAGGCGAGAAATTGTCAAAGCTGCGTTGCAGGTGCGTAAAGCTGTTATTCGCGACCTCGTAATCGCCTTCCGCAAAGGCAATAGCGGCGTCGAGATAATGGCGGATGGGTGCGTCGGGCATCATGCGCGCTACGCGCTTGGCGTCCCCGCGTGCGCCTTCGATATCGCCATTGGCAAGGTAGGCGCGCGAGCGGGAAATCAGAGGCCCGATATCATTGGGTTTCAGCTCCACGGCCTTATCGAAAGACAGGAAGGCGGCGTGCTTGTCGCCAGTAATCAAGGATACCTCGCCACGCAAAATCCATCCCGGCGCGTAATCGGGCTTGCCGCGTACGATCTCGTCCACTTTGTCGTTGGCGGCGGTGTAGTCGTTGCGGGCGGCAAAAACGCGGGCCAACCCAAAATGCCCTTCGACGCGGGCGGAATCGAGGGCGAGAATTTTGCGATGGGCTTCCTCGGCTTCATCCAGCCGCTTGAGTTCGACCAGCGCGGCCCCGGCAATGACGAGTTTTTGGACCTTCATATCGGTCGTCTGCGCATCGCCTTCGATGGCGATCAAAGCTTTTTCAGGCTTGCCGCGCTGCAACTGAATCTCGCCGAGCAAAACGGAGGTTTCGTCATTCGGGGCAAGGAGATGGGCGCGACCAACTTCTTTTTCTGCCGTCTCCAAATCGCCGCCGATCAACGAGATTTTCCCGAGGACAAGGCGTGCGGCAGCGTGGTCGGGGTTATTGCGCAGGACGTTTTTAAGCTCGATGGCGGCATCGCGAAATTTGCGATTGATGAACATCTTTTCGGCGCGTTGGAACGTCTCGTCCGTTGTTGCCGAATCCGCTTTTGCCAGTGCGGCGGGGGCGAGGATGGTACTATGCACGGTTGTCATAGCGGTCGACAAGGCGAGGGCAAGGGCGATGGAAGTCGAGGGGCGCAGGCTCATCGGTTTCTCCGGTCAAAGTTGTTTGAACGCACCATGGACCAGCGAAGTTTATTGGGCCTTAAGCTGCGCGATCCAGCCGGGCCGGATCGTCGATCCGCGCGACAAACCGGTCGAGCATCAGCATCGTCCAGAGCGCGCGGCTGTTATCGGCACGCCCGTCACGCATACAATGCCACAAACCACGCAGCGCGCGGTGATCGATCAAGCCCGCCTCCAACAAGATCGAGCGTTCGGTTAGACGCTCCATCTCGGCGGCGTAGCGCCCGGTCATCCATGCGCCGATGGGGGCGACAAAGCCGCGTTTCTTGGCGTCGAGAATGGTATCGGGGACGTGTTGGCGCAGGGCCGATTTCAGGACGCGCTTGCCGGAGAAACCATCGAGTTTCATGGCGGTGGGCAGGCGGGCGGCCCATTCGGCCAATTCGATATCCAGCAGCGGATTACGAACCTCGATACCCGAAGCCATGCTGGCCCGGTCGACCTTTACCAACATTCGACCCGGTAGCCATGTCATCAGGTCAACATATTGCGCGCGGGCCAGTGGATCGTCGGTC
>CALFVD010000016.1 GCA_937928005.1 uncultured Neomegalonema sp.
TTCGCAGCATGGGTCTTCGCAAGGCTCGGAGGATGGAATTGCTACTACGGCAAACCCGGACCCATCGTCATGTTCAACGGACTCATCCGATATCACAACCTCAAAAAAGGATGGACACTCCGAGATGTGTGAATCCAGTAGGACTTGATCCGGGGCCTTGATGGAGTGATCCGCTGCTCCGCAAGGCTCCGGCTCCTTGGCCGGGGCTGCGTCATATTCCGAGAATGAGGGTAGCTTAAATCGCGACAAGCAAATCTTTCAGGTGGTCGCAGGAGTAACGACTACATGTCACTGACCTAATCTCATGTATAGAGCACAGATTTTCGTCAGATAAAAAGATACATGGCAGGGATGCGTCTTCGGTTTTGACGCGAAGCGCTGGGTAGCAGACTTCGCGTTGCCATTCTGGTTTATCGGGAAAGAGCGCGCTGCCTTCCTTGTGGCCGATGAATATTTCATCATGTTCAACTTCTCGCCCCCAAAGTTTCGTGAGGCGCGCTAGTAATGCTTCGGTGTCCGGGATGGGGCCGATGATGTAGTCACGGGTGCCTAATGTGCAGCATCCTGCGGCGATCCCCGCCATTCCCATACAATTCCGCAAACAGGTATGCAGTGTTATATCATCCGCAAGAGCCTCACGTTCGGGTACGCTCAGTGTCGTTGTGGCTACGCTATGGCGGGACATATCACATCCTTAACTGTTACGAGAGGCAGCGTAGGGATGCGCGCGAAAATTGGGAAGACATGTTGCATGTAGCTACGATCAAATCGTCGTTACGATGATAGCTATGCCATCATTCGCTGCATCACATTCCGCGTAATTCTTGATACGTCGTTCTCGCCGCCCTCATGCAGCAGCGATCCACAATACGTGATCGACCCGACCGAAAAGACGCTCCCACCCCCCGGCACGTCAAAATGCACCATATCGGCGCGGATCAGGTCTTTGACCGGCTCGTTCGCCCAGTTGGTGATATGGGTAAGCTGCTCCTCTGGTACGAGGATAAACGTGTCGCCGTGGCCTGTGGAGCTGGCGAGGATCGTACCGTTCTCCGGCGAGCCAAGGCGCGTGTCGAAGCGGTCTAGCTCGTACCCCGCTGCCCCGCCACCGCTGAGGCCGTAATCCCCGATGACATCGCCGGTCACGCCCTCGAATACCCAATCATAAGCCGGATCGGTGCAGACGCGCTGATAGGGCGAGCCATAGAAATTCCCCTGCGCCGAAAAGCCAACCCCGGCCAATGCCTGCGGTGGACGACCATTGCGCCGCCATAGCCCACCATAACCGCCATCGAAGGCGTTATAGTATTCCCCCGGCTCCGACGCCCATGCGCGCAGGCCATCTTCCGCGCGTCTGATTTCGATCATGCCATCATCTTCGGGATGAATTGCCACTCGCCAGTAAAAGCCATTCCCGCCCAGATACATAAGGTTTCCGCCCGTATCGCGATATTGCTGGAGAGCGTCGAGCGTTTCGGGTGTGTGGTATTCGGGGTGCGTCGTGGTGGTCACGCAAGCATACCCTGCAATCGCCGCCACCCCTTCTTCGTGCAATTCGCGGTCAGTGATGACATCGTAATTGATGCCCTGTTGATGCAGCCACGCAATCAGATGACTATCCGCTTGCATATGGCGTAGCCCCGAACACTCCCCATAGCCGAAGGTCAGGTATCCGGGGCGCAGGTTTATAAGGGGCCGCCGATGCGAAGCGTGACAGATGCCCGATCCGTCTGGATGGAAGTTATAGGTAGACCGGCCGTAGCGCGTATGCTCCGCTGGATTGTGAGGATAGGCGTTCCAGTGGTCTATCCGTTCGCGCCATGACGGCTCAAAATCGGGGCGGGCATGGTTGCCATAGACTGAGTAAGTGAAGGTTGGGATCAAAACACATAGTTTCGCCCGTGGCTTGCCCTTCGGCGCGCAGACCCAGAACGGCATTGCGTCCTCGTGACCACCGCCCTTGATGCGCATCACATAGACGCCCGATGGCATATCGTCGGGGATGGTGAAGGTGAAATCTGTTTCCCAACCAAAGTCGAAAATATCGTCCTCGTGGAAATGGATCGCCGCATAATGCTCCGGCGCGTGCCGCCAGCACATCTCGGAGGCATCCCATGCCGAGCCGGTCACCGCGCGGGTAGGGTGGTTGATAAGCTGCGCATGATACCCGTGCGGCCCAGTATCCTGCGCGGTTAGGGTCGAGATACCTTGCGAAAAATCCCATGCCGCCAGCGTTGCACCATTCACGTTGACGTGCGGAGCCTCAATCTTCCCGTTGAAATGGTCGCATGGTACGCCATCAATCTGGCGCGCACCGATAACGATGGGTCCGGCAAGTGCCGCCGCATAATGCCCCTCGCCGCGTCCATTGCCGCCGCTTGATGCTGTCAGCGGCGTTTGCCGTATCGTCAGACTGCCATCTGCGCTACGCTTCACCGTAAGCCGATACCATTGCCGTATAGCCATCGCGACGCCCGTGCTGATATTTGTATCGTCGCAACGGATTGCCGCCGCCCCAGAACCATCAATCACCAGCGCAAATCCACCGACCGATAGCACCGTCTGGTCGCCATCCTTCGTTAGCATCGGTCTGATGACCGCTGAAACTGTAATCGCATCATTGGTCGCTATCGCAACATCACCCGCCATCACCGCATAGGAGCCGGGATAAAAAGGCTGATGCCTTCCGGCGAACCGTTGCTTGCCAAAGAACGCGCCCGCGTCTTCCTCGATCATCCCTGGCCCCGCAGGGTTTGGATCGGCGCTGATCGAACGGGTCAGCCATGCCTCTACCTCACCATCAAACGTCGCTGAAACCTTGAAGGCAACGCTTTCCCCCGGCCTCGCCGATAATCTGTCTGAGTAGCCGATTAAGGGAATATCGCGGGATTTATCCGTCATGGTGAAGCTCCGGCAGAAGAGGGCGGCATATCGCTCTCCCACTCCGATACCAGATACCAAGCGGTACACAACAGGGTTGAGGAACGCGAAAAACTGAGGCAGGTTCAACCCTACGGACAGACACCAAGGAAAATCAGGCGCGCTCAAAAGCGCCGAATACCGGGGAGAATCTAGTGAATATCAGAAAATGGATCGGGGGCGCTCTTGCTGCCGCGACGATGGTAGCGGGGGCCACGGCGGCGCGCGCCGAAGGCGGCACGCTCGTCATGCTTGTACAGCCAGAGCCGCCATCATTGGCGTCATACCTATCAACCTCAGGCCCGATTGGCTTGATGGCGCCGAAAATCTACGAAGGGCTGCTGGATTACGACAGTGATTTGCAAGCTGTTCCGTCACTGGCGAAAAGCTATGACGTAAGTGATGATGGCAAAACCGTCACATTCAACCTGCAAAAGGGTGTGAAGTGGCATGATGGTGAGCCGTTCACCTCTGAGGACGTAAAATTCACGGTCTTGGAGCTTTTGAGCAAAATCCATCCGCGCGGGCCAAACTCGTTCCGCGAGGTCGAATCCATCGATATACCAGACGCGCATACCGCGATCTTTAACCTCAAGAATCCAGCACCCTACATGCTGCGCGCCCTGTCGGGATACGAATCCCCAATCGTGCCAAAGCACCTGCTGGAAGGCGAGGATTACCGCTCCGCCGATCTGGTGAACAATCCGGTCGGAACGGGGCCGTTCAAATTCGTCGAATGGAAAAAAGGTCAGTATATCCGCCTCGATAAAAACGAGGATTACTGGAAAGAGGGTCTGCCAAAACTTGACCGCATCGTGGGCCGCTTTATCCCCGATGCCTCCACCCGCACGGCGGCGATGGAGAACGGCGAGGTGCATTACGGTGCCTATGGCGCAATCCCCAATATCGACGCGGTTCGCCTGCGCGAGATGGATAGCATCGGCGTAACTACAGACGGTTACGGTATGATCAACCCAATGTCGTTGATCGAATTCGACACTACCGAACCACCCTTCGATGATGCGCGCGTCCGCAAGGCCGTGTCGCTGGCAATCGATCGTCAGTTCCTGATCGACAACATCTGGTTCGGCTACGGTAAGCCCGCAACAAGCGCGTTGTCGTCCAATTTTGGGGCCACCGGCCTGCATGACGCGAAGGCCGCTAACTACCCGGCTGATCAGAATGTCGAGGCGGCCAAGAAACTGCTCAAGGAAGCGGGTGCCGAGGATATCTCGATCACCCTCGATCTGATCCCTTATGGCGAAGACTGGCGCCGTGCGGGCGAGTACATGAAACAGGCTCTTGGCGATATCGGCATCAAGGTCGATCTGCGCTATGAGGACGTGCCGACTTGGCTCAAGCGCATCTATGCCGATTACGATTTCGACATGAACGTGAACTACTTCTACCAGTTGCCCGATCCGGTGCTGGGCGTTCACCGTCACTACGGCACAGACCAAATCCGCCAAGGCACGCATTTCGTAAACTCCTCACGCTACTCCAATCCGAAACTTGACGCCCTACTCGTAAAGGGTGCGCAGGAGCCGGATGCGAAGAAGCGCGCGGCGATCTATTCCGATGTGCAAAAAATCCTCGGTGCGGATAAGCCGGTCGCGAACCTGTTCGAGATGAACTTCCTGACTGTGTTCGACTCGTCGCTCAAGGATCACGATACCTCGGCCCTTGGTGCCTATGGCTCCTTCGACCAAGCGTATTTTGACAAATAAGGGTGTTCCCACCCGCGCGTCGACCCCACGGGGTCGGCGTATTTGTTTTTCCCTTTCAAGATCAGGGGCCGTATGAGCCGCACCGCACGCCGCCTGCGCTATGTCTTCAAAAGACTGCTACAGGCGCTTCCCATCGTCCTCGCCATCGTCATTGTCAATTTCTTCCTGCTGCATATGGCGGAAGGGGATGCCGTTGATGTCCTCGCCGGTGAGGCGGGGTCCGCGACCCCTGAATATATGGCCGAATTACGCGCCAAATTCGGGTTGGATCAGCCATTACCCGTACAGCTACTCGTCTATCTCAAGAACGTATTCTCGTTCGATCTAGGCTATTCCTTCCGGCATGAAATGCCAGTCCTCGACCTCGTGCTCGACCGCTTCTGGCCCACGCTTCTGCTGATGGTCAGCACGATCCTACTTGCCGTTGGATTTGGCATTGTCCTCGGCTTGCTGGCCGCAACGGGCCTGAATACATGGCGCGACACGTTGATTTCGATCTTCGCGCTCGTGACTTATGCAACGCCGTTATTCTGGGTTGGGTTGATGTTCATCGTCATCTTCGCCCTCAATTTGGGCTGGTTTCCAACCAGTGGGATGAAGAACGTCGCCGCCTTTAATGACACTTGGAGTTGGGCCAATATCAAGGATGTGGCCCATCACCTCGTATTGCCGACGATCACATTGTCCTTGTTCTACCTCGCCCTCTACACCCGTCTAATGCGCGCTTCGATGCTGGAGCAGGCGGGGATGGATTACGTGACTACAGCGCGGGCCAAAGGTCTGACCGAGAACCGGATCATGTTCGTCCATGTCCTGCGCAACGCATTGCTGCCTGTTGTCACGATGGCGGGGGTGCAGGTTGGCGCGTTGATTGGTGGATCGGTGATCGTGGAATCGGTCTTTGCATGGCCGGGGCTAGGGATGCTGGCCTTTGAGGCGCTATTCTCGCGCGACCTAAATCTCTTGCTCGGTATCTTCCTCTTATCCGCGCTGTTGGTCGTGGCGGTCAACCTGGTGGTCGATATCATCTATTCATCTCTCGATCCGCGCATCGAGGTGGGCTGATATGAGTTTCTGGCGTCTCTTCAAACGAAACCGCTCCGCCGTATTGGGCCTCGTCATCCTGCTGCTGATCGTCTTCATGGCGGCAACGGCGCACCTGTTCTTCCCCGAAGACCCCTTCCGGTTGGTCGGCAAGTCGATGTCGCCCCCCGGCGAGAACGGGTTCCTACTGGGCAGTGACAGCCTTGGCCGTGACGTGGCATCCGGCATTGCCCATGGGGCGAAGACCTCGTTGCTGATCGGGCTTATGGCTACCTTTGTTGCGGTTGGCTTCGGCACGATCATGGGGGGGCTGGCCGGATATTATGGCGGGCGGATTGATGACCTGTTGATGCGCGTGACCGAGATGTTTCAGACGATCCCGTCCTTCATATTCGCGATTCTGCTGGTCGCGATTATGAAGCCATCCATCGAAAGCATCGTCATCGCGATTGCGGTGGTCAGTTGGCCCGCTGTGGCGCGGCTGGTACGGGGCGAGTTCCTGTCGCTCAAGACCCGTGAATTTGTGCAGGCGTGCCATACCCTCGGTATGAGCGATATTCGCATTATCATGGGCGAAATCCTGCCTAATTGCCTATCGCCTATCATCGTGATCGGCTCGTTGATGGTGGCGACCGCCATTCTGATCGAAAGCGGGTTGGCGTTTCTGGGGCTGGGCGATCCGAATATCATGTCATGGGGGTTCCAGATCGGGGCAGGGCGTACGCTGCTACGCTCGGCATGGTGGGTGTGTACCTTCCCCGGTATCGCCATCCTTATCACCGTGCTGGCGATAAACCTCGTCGGGGAGGGGCTGAACGATGCCCTGAACCCACGCCTGAGGGAGCGCACATGAGCGCCCCTCTGCTGGAAATCCGTGATCTGCATGTGGCCCTGCCTGCGGGGTCCGAGCGGCCCTATGCTGTGCAGGGTGTCGATCTCGACCTCGCGCCGAACGAAATCCTCTGCATCGTCGGCGAAAGCGGATCGGGCAAATCCCTGATGTCGCGCTCGATCATGGGGCTACTGCCCAAACCCCATGTGCGGGTATCGCAGGGGTCTATCCGTTTTGGCGATGAAGACCTCGTCACCGTTTCGGATGCGCGGCTGCGCCAGATAAGGGGCAGCGACATTGCGATGATCTTTCAGGAGCCGATGACGGCTCTGAACCCGGTGATGACTATTGGCGATCAGATCGACGAGGTCTTTCGCTTCCACGCCAAAATGCGCCGTAAAGAGCGTCAGGAACGGGCGTTATCGCTTTTGGATGACGTGCATATTCCCGACCCGAAGGCGACCATGAGTGCCTATCCGCATGAATTATCCGGCGGACAACGCCAACGGGCCATGATTGCAATGGCGCTGGCGCTCGACCCGAAGATCATCATTGCGGATGAACCGACGACGGCGCTGGACGTGACGGCACAGGCGCAAATCCTGAAATTAATCAAGGAGATGCAGGAAGCCCATAATACAGGTGTCCTCTTCATCACCCATGATTTCGGCGTGGTCGCGGATATCGCTGACCGGGTTGCCGTGATGCAGGGTGGGATCATGGTCGAGGCGGGAACGGCGGCGGAAGTGCTGAACAATCCACAGCACCCATACACGCAAAACCTGATCGAATCCGTACCCAGCCTTACCCCCCGCCCCCCACGAGTACAGGCGGCAGAGCCGGTTTTGCAGATCGAAAACCTGACCAAGACATTTCGCAGCGGCGGTGGCCTTCTCGGCTTCGGCGCAAAGGAACGCATCGTCCACGCGGCAAAGGACGTGACTCTGGAGCTGCGTAAGGGCGAAACATTGGGTATCGTGGGCGAAAGCGGGTCGGGCAAATCGACCGTCGCCCGCTGTATCGTGCGATTGGTCGATGCGGAGGAGGGGAAAATCCTCCTCAACGGCACTGATCTGCGTCCGCTGGGCCGGGCCGAGATGCGCCCATACCGTGCCCGTATCCAGATGGTGTTCCAAGACCCCTTCGCTTCGCTCAACCCGCGCACAAAGGTCGGCAAGATTATTGCGCAAGGGCCGATGATCCAAGGGGTTCCCAAGGCCGAAGCGCAGGAGCGCACGCGCGAATTACTGTCCATTGTCGGGCTGGATGAACGGGCCTATGACCGCTATCCGCATGAGTTTTCGGGCGGTCAGCGCCAACGCATCGGCATCGCCCGCGCGCTTGCGCTCAACCCCGATGTGTTGGTGGCGGATGAGCCGGTCTCTGCGCTTGATGTCTCGATTCAGGCGCAGATTCTCGAATTACTGGATGAAATCCGCGAGCGCATGACGCTATCTATGATCTTCATCACCCATGATTTGCGCGTTGCGGCACAGGTCTGTGACCGTCTGGCGGTGATGCGTAGCGGCGTGGTGGTCGAGACCGGCCCGACAGCCGAAATCTTCCGCGACCCGCAGCATGAATATACCCGCGCTCTGTTAGGGGCCGTGCCGGGCAAGGAATGGCGAGCGGGATAACTGGCCCCGCCTTACCAGATCGCCGGTTCCGGCGTTTCCCCACCAAAGGAGCGTTCGAGATAATCGAAGTCGCATCCTTTGTCGGCCTGTTGGATATGCTGGGCGACCATCCAGCCATAGCCGCGCGTATAGCGGGGCGGTGGCGGGGTCCATGCGGTGCGGCGCGCCTGTAGCACATCGTCGGCCACATCGAGGGCGATGGTGCGGGCGTCCACGTCGACACTGATGATATCGCCGGTTTCCACAAGCGCAAGCGGCCCCCCGATAAAGCTTTCGGGCGCGACATGCAGGATACAGGCACCGTAGCTGGTGCCGCTCATCCGTGCGTCGGAAATCCTCACCATATCGCGAATACCCTGTTTGAGCAGGACTTTAGGGATCGGTAGCATCCCCCATTCCGGCATCCCCGGCCCACCGACCGGCCCCGCATTGCGCAGCACCATGACATGATCGGGTGTTACGTCGATACTCTCATCATCGGCCCAATCCTTCATTTCCTCATAGCTGTCAAAGACGACCGCAGGGCCGCTATGCTTGAGGAACTTCGGATCACAGGCGCTGGGCTTGATGACGCACCCCCCCGGCGCAAGATTGCCCTTGAGGACGGCAAGCGCACCCTCGGCATAGATCGGTTTCGAGAGGGGACGGATTACGTCGTCATTATGGATTTCTGCCCCCGCTAGCGCCTCGCCCCATGGGCGGCCCATGACCGTGATGGCATCAAGATCGAGGCGGTCTTCAAGGCGCTTCATCAATCCGCGAAACCCACCCGCATAGTAGAAATCTTCCATCAGATACGATGCGCCAGAGGGGCGGACATTGGCGATGACGGGCACCTGGCGGCTGGCCTTCTCGAAATCGTCCAGCCCGATGTCAACGCCCGCGCGCCGCGCCATCACGATGACATGGATGATCGCGTTGGTTGAACACCCCATCGCCATCGCGACCTTGATACAATTCTCGAAACTGGCACGGGTCAAGATGTCGGAGGGTTTGAGGTCTTCCCATGTCATCTCCACGATCCGTCGCCCACAGGCCGCCGCCATGCGGATATGGTTCGCATCCGCCGCTGGGATCGAGGAGGTGCCGGGCAGTGTCATACCCAGCGCATCGGCGATGCCGGTCATGGTGCTGGCCGTACCCATCGTCATGCAATGGCCATAGGATCGCGCGATGCCGCCCATCACCTCTTGCCAGTCATCCATGCTCAGATCACCCGCGCGTACCTGATCCCAATGCTTCCATACATCAGAGCCGGAACCGAGAGGCTCGCCCCGATAGTTGCCGCGCAGCATGGGACCAGCGGGCAGGAAAATGCAGGGTACATCCATGCTGGTTGCGCCCATAATGAGGCCGGGGGTGGTCTTATCGCAACCGCCCATAAGCACGGCGGCATCGACCGGGTGCGAGCGCAGCAATTCCTCAGTCTCGATGGCGAGCAGATTGCGGTACAGCATCGTGGAGGGTTTTACGATGGGTTCCGACAGCGAAATAGCGGGCAATTCGAGAGGAAAGCCGCCCGCCTGATAGACACCGCGCTTCACATCCTCGACCCGCTGGCGAAAATGGGCGTGGCATTGGTTGATATCCGACCACGTATTGATAATCGCGATGACAGGCTTGCCGGTCCAGTCTTCCGCGCCGTATCCCATCTGCATGATCCGTGAGCGATGGTTCCAGCTACGCTGCGTCGTATCCTGCGCCAACCAGCGCGCAGAGCGTAGGTCTTCATATGCTTTGGTCATTCGCAAATACCTCAAACGCTGAATCAGCTAATAGTTAACCCTATCCTTCTTCTTGAGAGAGAGGAAAGGGTGCGTATATCGCGTTCAAATTGCTGGGGTATCAGTCAGTCGGTTTCTAGCGGTTCGATCCAGTTTATGGTTGGGTTCCCACTATCGCCCATCCAGATCAGCCGCGTGGCGTCTTCGTCATCGACGAGAATATCATAGCAAACCCACATTTCCGATGGAGGCCATTTTGAGCAATACTGGTCGCCGCGTGTCTGCCAATAACCGATGCTTGGCCCTCGGCTGTCGTGATATTCCGTCAGGCCACGTTTCTCGAATGTCTGCTTCGTATTCTCGCCCTTTGCGGTGATGGTGGGCAGTAGGTCGAGTATCTCCGCTCCCGTGAGCTTACGCTCTGCCGCTTGGGCGGGAAGTATAATCATGGCAGACATGAGTAGGGCGGTAACGGGGCGCATGATTTTCTCCGGTTTGTCGCGGGCCTTTCACCGTCATTGCAGCTAAACTGGAGCGCATTCAAGGGGTGATTGGACTTTTGCGTTGGCGTGTTCGATGTTGTGCATAACGAGTGTTTTTAGCAAAACTAGGAACTGGTTTTGCTCAGAAAATTTAAGCCGTAGCAAATGGTCGGAGTATCTAATGAAAACTGTGCTGCGCTTTCTGTTTGAGCTGCTCGCGCCAGTTCTTACTCTCGTCACCGGGGCTGGTATTGCGGCATGGGGCGACTCCATGGGGCAATCGATGATTACATATGTCGGTATCGCAGTCTTCGTCATAGGCATCTTCTGGTGTTTATTGGCCTATGGTGGCCTGTTCAATTCTTAGCCCCAGTAGAAAGAGTAATGACCATGACCACCGCCGTTCTGTTGGCCTTTGCCTTGACGAGCTTCCTGATTGCCATCGTGCCGGGACCAACGGTGACGGTAATTGTCGCCAATTCGCTGCGTGATGGGTCGCAGGCGGGGCTGTTGAACATTGCCGGGACGCAGGCGGGGCTGCTGCCGATGGTGGTAATCGTTGCGCTGGGGCTGGAGACGGTGGTCGCGTTGATGGCCGAATGGTTCTTCATCGTGAAGATGGTGGGGGCGGCATATCTGATTTGGTTGGGCGTGAAGCTGTGGCGGTCGGGTGGTGAAATCGGCACGGGCGAGGCCAAAGCTCCGCGTGGCGGATATTTCTGGCAAGGGGTGCTGGTGATCTGGTCGAACCCGAAAGTCATGCTGCTGCTCGGCGCGATCGTGCCGCAATTCGTGGACCCGGCGGGCAGCACGTTCTGGCAAACGATGGTGTTGGGTGGTGTTTTCATGCTCATCGCGACCACCTGCGATATCGGCTACGCACTGCTGGCCGGTCGGGCTGGTCGATTGCTGACGCGCGGGCGTGTGATGCTGGTCGAGCGGATCAGCGGGACATTGCTGATCGGCGGTGGCCTATGGATGGCGATGTTGCGCCGGGCGTAATTGCACCATTGATCGGGCGCGCGGGTTTCGCCATAAGGCCGCATTAATTTAACCGAGTGCGCCCGATGCATACCCCCGTTGCTGAATTATCGCCAGAAATGCTGGCGTGTTGGGATCTTCCTACCGGGGCCAAAGCAACGCTCATCAATGTGTCCGAAAATCTGACCTATCAGGTGGCGGCGGGGACGTGGCGGGCGATCTTGCGGCTGCACCGTCCCGGATATCATAGCGTCGCGGCGATCTTGTCAGAGCTGGAATGGCTCAACGCGATTCGCGCCGATACCGCGCTGAGTACGCCGCGCGCGATAATCGGGCGTGATGGGATGGCGGTACAGCGGATTGCGTTCGCCGCTGGTGACGAGCGACATGCGGTTCTCTTCGAGCATTTGCCGGGGCGGCATCCCGATGCGGGGGGCGATCTTACGCCCGCATTTGAGGCGCTGGGCGAGCAGACAGCGCGCCTGCACGATCATGTACAAGGGTGGACGCGCCCGGATGGGTTCGAGCGTATGGCGTGGGATGAGGCGGCGGTATTTGGCCCCGCCGCAACATGGGGCGATTGGCGTGCCGCTCCGAATGTGACGGCGGATATGCGCGGCGTTCTTGAACAGGTCGAAGCTATCGTAACGTCGCGCTTGTTGACCTATGGCAAAGGGGCGGATCGGTACGGATTGATCCATGCGGATTTGCGGCTGGCGAATGTGCTGATCGACGAGGATCGGTTGCACCTGATCGATTTCGATGATTGCGGCTTTGGCTGGTTCGGATATGATTTTGCCGCCGCCATCAGCTTTGTGGAGGATGACCCAGCAGTGCCACGGCTGAAAGCTGCATGGCTGACTGGTTATCGGCGGGTGAGGTCGATGCCGGATGAAGATGCGGCAATGATTGACACCTTCATCATGCTGCGCCGTCTCGCCTTGCTCGCATGGATCGGTAGCCACATGGAATCGACTGAGCCACAGGCATTGGCCCCGCATTTCGCGCTGGTTTCGACGGCGTTAGGTAAAGCGTATCTTGAAAAGACGAGGGTGGAAGGTCACATTAAATGTGCCTGACCTCATGGAGATACAGGAAATGATAGCGCGCATTCTCATCATCGTTGCGGGCCTTGGCGGGGCCGTCATTGTCTCGCAGGCTCCCGAAATCATGCAACAATATCAGCAGCGCCTTGGTGGCGCGGTGCAGGAATTGATGCGCGTGGTCGTGGCATTCGATGAGGACGCGGCCAGCGAAGGGTTATCGCGTGAGGCGGCGCTGTTACGCTATGAGGCGTCGCAGGATGTGTTTTTGAACAAGCGCGGCGTTTCGATGGAAACGGCGCTGGTACGATTCGAGCGGATAGCCGCCCATCGTCAAGCGTTGGTTGATGCTTCGGCGATGGAGCGGCCCGGATTATTCTTAAAATACCGCGACACATCGCTTTTTGAAGGAACGATGCAGGCATATCGCCCCGCCGTCCCAGCAACGACCGAAGGGGCAGTATACGCCTTTATTGGATTTGTGTTTGGTGGTGGTTTGGCTGCGATGCTGGTCGGGGGCTGGCGTAGGGCTAGGCGCGCGCTACGGCGACCAGTCAGCGCCACATGATGATGGGCGATTATGGCCCACCTTGCTTGACAGATTGAGCCTATGCCCGCTCCATGATCGGTATGAAGAATGGCCTTCGCATCAAGATATGTTGCATCGCTTCGGCTGAAGAGGCGCGCATGGCGTCAATAGCTGGTGCAGATTTTCTGGGCCTCGTCGGCCCGATGCCAAGCGGGCCGGGCATCCTCGATTTGGATACTGCTGCCGCAATCGCAATGGCCACGAGCGGCTTGGCAACACCGATATTATTAACCAGTTCCATATCGGCAGAGGCCATCGTTCGCGATGCTGTGCGGGTTGGTGTTTCGGCGGTTCAGGTCGTCAACGAGATTTCGGTGGAGGAAGCGAAGGCGCTTGCCGGATCGGGACTACATTATATGCAGGTTGTACATATTACTGGGCCATCTAAGACCGACATGATCGATAGTCATGCAGAATATTGCGACGCCTTCTTGCTCGATTCAGGTCGTCCTGAGGCGGGCGAGTTAGGAGGGACGGGCCGGGTGCATGATTGGCACATTAGCCGCGCGTTCTGTGACGCTTCGCCATTACCCGTGTATCTTGCGGGTGGGTTGACGCCCCTGAATGCTGCGCAGGCTCTTGCCGAGGTGCGGCCAGCCGGTCTGGATATCTGTTCAGGCTTGCGCAGGGATGGGCAACTCGATCCAACTCTCTTGAATGATTTTATGGAGGCGATTGCCGCATGACCATCCATTGTCTCGGCTCGATCAACGTCGATCATGTCTACCGCGTGCCTCATCTGCCGGTAGCGGGAGAGACGCTCAGCGATACGTCCTACGCGGTGGGGCTGGGTGGTAAAGGCACCAACCAAGCGATTGCAGCGGTGCGCGCGGGGGGTGATCTGCGCCTTATTGGAGCCGTTGGACAAGATGGGGCATGGGTGCGCGAGCGGTTGGAGGCAGCAGGGCTGGACCTATCGCAAGTCGCGCGTGTCGAGGCGGCGACGGGGCATGCCGTGATCTATGTCGATGAAGCGGGGGAGAACGTCATCGTCATCCATGGCGGCGCGAACCGGGCGATACCGGAGGATACGGTTATGGCGGCGGTGGATGCGGCCCGTCCCGGTGATTGGTGGCTGACGCAGAACGAGACGAATGCGGTGCGGAGCAGCACGATGGAGGCCAAACGACGCGGCTTGCGCACTGTGCATGTGGCTGCGCCTTTTGATGCTGCGGCGACGGCTCCACTATTGCCTTATCTTGATTTGCTGGCGGTCAATGAAGGCGAGGCGATGGCGCTTGCTGCATATCTGAATGTCGCGGTCGAGAGTCTGCCGGTGCCGTCTTTGCTGATGACGCTCGGCGCACGGGGGGCATTGTGGCGGGATGCCCATGGCGCGACCACCGTACCCGCCTTTGCGGTTGAGCCGGTCGATACGACCGGGGCGGGCGATACGTTTCTTGGTTATGCGCTTGCGGGGCTGGATGGAGGGTTGCCGCCTGCGGATGCGTTACGCCATGCCGCCGCCGCCGCCGCGTTATCGGTTATGCGAGAGGGGGCGTCTGCTGCGATCCCGATGCGTGCCGAGGTCGATGCTTTTCTGGAGGACCAGCGATGAACCAGCCCATCCCGATGATTATTGATACCGATCCAGGCATTGATGACGCTATGGCGATCCTTTACGCGCTGTCTGACCCAGCGGTCGATCTTGTGGGATTGACGACCGTGTTCGGGAACGTGCCGGTAACGACCGCAACCCGCAATACGCTCGCCTTGTTGGAACTGGCCGGGGTGGATATCCCCGTGGCGGCGGGGGCGGCACGGCCAATGGTGCAGGAACCGCATCCGCATCCCGATTTCGTGCATGGGGTCGAAGGGTTTGGCGAGGCTCACTTGCCGCCGCCCGCGCGTAAAACTGACCCGCGCCCCGCGCATGAATTCATTATCGATATGGTTCGCGCGCGTCCGGGTGAGATTACGCTCGTCCCTGTCGGGCCGCTGACCAATATTGCAATGGCGCTGAAGGCGGCCCCGGATATCGCAGAGAAGGTCGCGCGAGTCGTGGTGATGGGTGGGGCTGTGCGCTGCAAGGGCAACGTCAACGAATACGCGGAGGCGAATATCTGGCAAGACCCCCATGCGGCACAGGCGGTGCTGTCGGCGGATTGGCCCCTCACGCTCGTCGGGTTGGATATTACCGAGCGGATCGTCTGTACCGCCGCCGATCTCGCTCCAATGATGCAGCGGTCGCCAATTTGCGGGGCATTCCTGACGAAAGCCGCCGAGTTCTATTTTGCGTTCCATAAGGAAACTGAAGGGATCGACGGGTGCCATCTGCATGACCCCACGGCGGTAATCGCTGCGCTTGATATGGCCCCATTCGGTGTCGAAACCGCCCCCCTCACGGTCACGCTGGAAGGGGAGGCAATAGGGCGCACGCGGGAGGGTGAGCGCGGCGCGCCGGTCGGTATCTGTCTCAGTGCTGATGCCGATGCGGTGCTTGCGCGGTTTCGTGACAGGCTTGCATCGGGGCGCTTGCCGTAGCGGGTATGATCGGTAAGCTGTGCTCTGCCTGTGCGGAGGAGTCGGCCTGCCATGTTTGAGATTGCAACCCTGTCTTACACAAATCCTGAATCCCCCGCTGCATTCGCGCATTCGCTGCATGAGACGGGCTTTGCGGTGTTAACCGACCATCCCATCGGGCCAGAACGCATGGCCAGCGCCTATGCATCATGGGCCGCATTCTTCGGTGATGAAGCAAAGCAGGATTGGGCGGTTAAGGATGGCGCGCAGGACGGGTTTTTTCCATTCCGATCTGAGAACGCGAAGGACAGCGCGGTCAAGGACTTGAAGGAATTCTACCATGTCTTCCCCAAGGGCCGCGTGCCGCCGGAATTGGAAGAAGAAACCCGCGCGCTCCACGCTGATCTGGTCGAGGTTGGGGCGACCCTGTTATCTTGGTTGCAGGCGCATAGCCCCGCCGATGTGACAGCACGACTGAGCGAACCTTTCCCCGATATGATCGCGGGCAGCGAGTCCAATCTTCTGCGTATTTTGCATTACCCGCCTCTCGCCAAAGCGCCGGAGCCGGGGGCCGTGCGGGCTGCGGCGCATGGCGATATCAACCTTGTCACCTGTCTGCTCGCCGGAACCGAGGCGGGGCTGGAGGCGAAAGATACCGGCGGCGAGTGGCACGCGGTCCCTTGCGATCCGGGAATGATGGCGATTAATGCGGGCGATATGCTCGATATGGCATCGGGCGGCTACTACCCCGCCACCGTCCACCGCGTCGTGAATCCGCCACAGGGGCGCAATGTCGCTCGCTTGTCGATGCCCATGTTCCTTCACCCACGCCCCGAAGTCACGCTGAAACCAGATATGACAGCGGGCGACTTTCTCACCGAACGCTTACGCGAAATTGGCCTGAAATCCTAATCATCTAATGGAGTAATCCCATGCTCAAGCATCTGCTCGGCGGTGTCGCCGCCGCCCTCATCGCCACCTCCGCCTATGCCGAGGATTTCAAGCCTGCCGTTATTTTCGATATGGGTGGCAAGTTCGATAAAAGCTTTAATGAAGGCGTTTGGAATGGCGTGAAGAAATTCATGGACGAAACCGGCGCGGAGGTTATGGAATTCGAGGTCACGAACGAGACTCAGCGCGAACAGGCGATGCGCCGCATGGTGCGCAAGGGCGCAACTGTCGTACTGGGCGTGGGTTTCGCGCAGGCGGATGCCATCGACAAGGTGGCCGAGGCCAATCCAGACGTTGATTTCGCCATTATTGACGTAAGCTGGCTAGATCGGCCCAATCTGCGCCAATACGCCTTTAAAGAGCATGAGGGTAGCTATCTGGTCGGGGTTGCCGCTGCGCTCAAGAGCGAGACGGGCAAGGTCGGTTTTATTGGTGGCATGGATATCCCGCTGATCCGCAAATTCGCCTGCGGCTACGTGCAGGGTGTCAAAGATACGGTCGAGGACGCGACCGTTTTGCAGAATATGACAGGCACGACACCATCGGCTTGGAACGATCCGACTAAAGGTGCGGAACTGGCGCAAAGCCAAATCGACCGGGGCGCGGATGTCGTCTACCACGCGGCGGGCGGTACGGGCCTAGGCGTAATCCGCGCAATGGCGGATGCCGAGAAACTGGCCATTGGCGTGGATAGCAACCAGAACGGCCTCGCCCCCGGCAACGTGCTGACCTCGATGGTCAAGCGGGTCGATGTGGCCGCTTATGATACGCTGAAATCCGCAAAAGACGGTAAGTTTGAGCCGGGCGTCAATATTCTGGGGCTTGCCGAGGACGGTGTGGATTGGGCAGTCGATAAGAACAACGAAGACCTGTTGACGGATGAAATCCGCAAGGCCGTAGCGGCGGCGCGCAAGGCGATCATAGCAGGGGACGTTAAGGTCCATAATTACGAGGATACGAGCGACTGTCCGCATTGATGACGACCCCCGCCGTTCGCCTTACCGGCATTACCAAGCGTTTTGGCCCGGTAATCGCCAATGATACCGTCGACTTGGAGGTTGCCTCCGGCACCATCCACGGGATTGTGGGCGAGAATGGCGCGGGGAAATCGACTCTCGTATCGATCCTCTATGGGTTCTACAGCGCCGATAGTGGGATGATGGAGGTCGACGGCGCGCCCGTTACGATTGCCGATAGCGCGCAGGCCATCGCCCATGGGATCGGGATGGTGCATCAGCATTTCATGCTCATCCCCGATTTCACTGTGCTTGAGAATGTTATGCTCGGCGCGGAAGGCGGAGCGCTTTTGCGCGACGGGAAGGCGGCGACACGGGCGGAGCTTCTGCGGTTGGAGCGCGATTACGCGCTCGACGTGGACCCGGATGCGGTGGTCGGCGATCTACCCGTTGGGATGCAGCAGCGGGTCGAGATACTCAAGGCGCTGCGACGGGGAGCGCGTATCCTGATCCTCGATGAGCCGACGGGGGTGTTGACGCCCGCCGAGACGGATCGGTTCTTCGATATCTTACGCGGTTTACGAGCGCAGGGTGTCACGGTTCTGCTTATCACCCATAAACTGCGTGAGATCATGGATGTGACGGATAATGTCTCGGTCATGCGGCGCGGCAAGATGGTTGCCCATCGCCGCACGGCGGAGACAACCCGCGAAGAAATCGCCGAGCTGATGGTCGGGCGAACCGTCTCGTTTGAGGTGGATCGCATCGATGCGGTGCCGGGGCCGGTCGCCATGTCTGCCCATGGGCTGACATGGCATGATGCGGGCGGCGTTGCGCGGTTGAGCGATGTGTCGCTCGATCTGCGGAACGGCGAAATACTGGGGCTGGCGGGGGTGTCGGGCAATGGACAATCCGAATTGCTCGACATTCTGGCGGGGATTGTGCCTGTGCAGGCGGGGCGTATCGTTATCGGTTCGCGGGAGGTTGCCGCACAATCCCCTGCGGACCCAGCGCAAATGCGGCGGCTGGGGCTTGCCCATGTCCCCGAAGACAGGCATCAGCGCGGGTTGATCCTGCCCTTCGATGCCGCAGAGAATTCTGTGCTGGGCTACCATGACGGGCCGCGAACGGGGGATGGGCGGTTGCTCGACCCGAAAGCGATGCACGCGCATTGCGCGGCATTGATGGCCCGCTTCGATGTGCGCCCAGGCGATCCCCGCCAACGTGCTGCCGGATTTTCTGGCGGCAACCAGCAAAAGCTGGTCATGGCCCGTGAGATTGAGCCGGAGCCGCGCATCATGCTGATCGGACAGCCGACACGCGGGGTCGATATCGGTGGTATTGCCTTCATCCATGCCGAGATCATGGCGCGCAAGGCCGCCGGATGCGCGATTTTGCTGGTGTCGGTCGAACTCGACGAAATCCTCGCCCTGTCGGATCGTATCATGGTGATGAATGCGGGGCGGGTCGTGGGAGAGGTGCCGCGCGCAAAGGCCGATACCCGGCGCATCGGGATGATGATGGCGGGTGTCGCGGAGGACAGCGCCGCATGACCCGCCTTCCCGCATGGGCCGATTACGTGCTGATCCCGCTACTTAACCTCGCCCTTGCGTTGGGCGTAGCGGGTCTTGTGGTGTTGGCGATTGGCGAGAACCCGCTCCATGCGATGCGGGTGATGATCGAGGGGGCGTTCGTCTATGAGGGCGCGCTGGGCTATACCCTTTATTACACGACGAATTTCATCTTTACCGGGTTGGCCGTCGCCGTCGCTTTCCACGCGCGATTGTTCAATATTGGGGGTGAGGGACAGGCTTACTTGGGCGGTTTGGGCGCGCTGCTTGTCTGTTTGGCCCTCGATAGCTGGATGCCGGGACCATTACTGATTCCGCTGGCGATAGCGGGAGCGGCGGCGTTTGGTGCGCTGTGGGCGCTGATCCCCGCGCTCCTACAGGCGTATCGAGGTAGCCATATCGTTATAACGACGATCATGTTCAATTTTATCGGAGCGGGCCTGATGGTTGCGGTGCTGGCCGGACCGCTGATGCGGTCGGGGCAGTCAAACCCCGAAAGCCGCGAAGTGGCCGAGGCCGCGCGCCTGCCGTTTATCCACGATATCTTGAACGCGATGGGCTTCGATATCGCCTCGTCACCACTCAATCTGGCCTTTCCGATTGCCTTGCTGGCCTGTTTCGGGGTGTGGGTGCTGATCTGGCGCACGCGCTGGGGCTATGCCCTGCGGGCGATGGGGCAATCGGAACCGGCGGCGGTCTATGCGGGCATTCCGGTTGCGCGCATGATCGTCGCGGCGATGGCGATTAGTGGTGCGCTTGCGGGGCTGATGGCAATCAACACGTTGCTGGGGGCGCAGGGTAAGGTGGTTCTGAACTTCCCCTCTGGCTTTGGTTTTACAGGCATCGCCGTGGCGCTGATGGGGCGCGGGCATCCAGTGGGGATCGTGCTGGCGGCGTTCCTGTTCGGAGCGTTGTTTCAGGGCGGTACGGAGTTGGATTTCGAGTTCACGACCATCACACGGGAAATGGTGCTGCTGATACAGGGACTTATCATCTTGTTCTCCGGTGCGCTGGCGTTGATGTTCGTGCCATGGATATCACGCCTTCTGGGTCGGGAGGGCGGCGCATGACGTGGCTCGATCTGATGCTGATCCTAGATTCGACGCTGCGGGTCGCCACGCCGCTGATCCTGTGCGCAATGGCCGGGTTGGTCAGTGAGCGGGCAGGGGTGATCGATATCGGGCTTGAGGGCAAATTGCTGGCGTCGGCCTTTGCCGCCGCTGCCGCCGCCGCGCTTACTGGATCGGCATGGGTGGGGTTGTTGGCGGCGCTTGGTATCTCTGTATTTTTGTCGCTGGTGCATGGCTTTGCCTGCATCACGCATAAGGGCGAACAGATTATTTCGGGCATCGCGATCAATATCCTCGCCTCCGGGCTGACGGTCGTTGCTGGGGTTGCGCTGTTCCGTCAGGGTGGGCAGACGCCGTCACTGCCACGCGAAGCGCGGTTCCCGTCGATCAAGCTGCCGGGGAGTGAAAGCCTTGCGGATGTCCCGTGGTTCGGGCCGTTCTGGCGTGAGCTGGTATCCGGCCATACGCTGCCGGTCTATCTCGCCGTGCTGGCGGTGCCGTTCGTCTGGTGGCTGTTATGGCGCACGCGGTTTGGCTTGCGGCTACGCGCGGTGGGTGAGATGCCGGTGGCGGTGGATAGCGCAGGGATTTCGGTGACATGGCTGCGCTATCGCGCGGTCATTATCGCGGGGTTGCTATGCGGTATTGCCGGGGCGTTCCTGTCAATTGCCCATGGCGCAGGCTTCGTGCGTGAGATGAGCGCGGGCAAGGGTTATATCGCGCTGGCCGCGATGATCTTCGGCAAATGGCGTCCATGGAGCGTATTCTTCGCCTGCCTGTTATTTGGCTTCTTGGAAGCGGGGGCGGCGCGGATACAGGGCGTTGCACTGCCGCTGGTCGGGGAAGTTCCCATTGAGGTGGTGCTGGTACTGCCCTATGTCGCGACGGTGATTTTGCTGGCCGGGTTTTTCGGCAAAGCCATGCCGCCGCGTGCGCTGGGCGTGCCGTATCGTAAGGAACGGTAATCACGCGAGCCAGCGAGACCCCGGCGCGAAGTCCACCGCATGCACATATCTCATCAGCATGCGCCACAAATGCAAGTTTGATTTTTTTTGGTGATTAGGCGCATGTCTTGAAGCGCCAGCTTTCATTGCCAGTTTCGATGATCTCGCAGTGATGCGAACTGGTCGAGCATTGCGGTGGTCATCTTTGCACCGCTAAAGACTAAATCATCGCAGGTTTACCGGAGGATATAAAGCTCGGAAGGTAGTGTATAACAATCCGTTCGTAGCTGAATTTCGTTTTACCGGAAAGAACAATCTTTCGGAGAACGCTCCAAGATATCTTCAGCTCTCGACATATCCACTTGTTAATTGGCGCGCCGGGGAGGATTCGAACCCCCGACCCCTTGATTCGTAGTCAAGTGCTCTATCCAACTGAGCTACCAGCGCGCGGTTGAGTTCTACTACCCATGGCTCGTTAGCTTTGCAAGGGGGAAAACCGCAGGACAGCGTGAAAATATCGGGATAGGGAGGTCAGGTCCATTCTTCTGGGAGGCTGCTGTGCCAATTAGCGATCATTATCATCCATCGCGCGCGTTCGTGGGCCTCGGTAGCAGTTTTTCCGATCCGGTAACGGCAGCAGAGTTTCCCAAGCATATCTTGCGGTTTCGCAATAACCGGGCGGCGACAACGGTTGGGTTGGCGACCCTTGATGATACTGAATGGATCAATCATTTCGGACGTTTTGAGCCGTTGCCGAATGGCATGGAGCAACCGCACGCGCTGCGCTACCATGGGCATCAGTTCCGGCATTATAATCCTGACCTTGGTGACGGGCGCGGTTTCCTATTTGCGCAGCTTTATGCGCAAGACGGTAGGCTCTTGGATTTATCAACCAAGGGCAGCGGGCAGACACCCTATTCGCGCGCCGGTGATGGGCGGCTGACGCTCAAAGGTGGCGTGCGCGAGGTGTTGGCGACGGCGATGCTGGAGGCGCGGGGTGTTTTGACCTCGAAGACATTCAGTTTGATCGAGACAGGCGAGCCACTCATGCGCGGAGATGAACCATCGCCAACCCGCTCCGCCGTGTTGGTGCGCTTATCGCATAGTCACCTACGATTTGGCATGTTTCAGCGCCATGCCTTCCACCGCGATGCGGAAGCGATTCAAGAATTAGTGGATCA
Organism: uncultured Neomegalonema sp.; assembly: GCA_937928005.1. Lineage (GTDB taxonomy): Bacteria > Pseudomonadota > Alphaproteobacteria > Rhodobacterales > Rhodobacteraceae > JAHDDY01. The sequence goes on from CALFVD010000016.1 coordinate 22,115, forward strand.
CGCCGCCGAGCATTACATTCCCAATATCGCCGCTGCGCAGGATCGGGCGATTGCGCTTTTGACCCATGCGGTGCGCAATATGGCGACACTTACGGCGCAATGGATGGCGGCGGGGTTTGTTCATGGGGTGTTGAATACCGATAATGTCACGGTGATGGGCGAGAGCTTTGATTACGGTCCCTATCGCTTCTTGCCGCATTTTGAACCGGGTTTTACCGCTGCTTATTTTGATCATTCAGGACTTTATGCCTATGGTCGGCAACCTGAAGCCGCATTCTGGAATTGTCGCGCGCTGGCCTCAGCCTTGTCGATTATTACATCTGAGGATGCGCTGGTCGAAGCGTTGCAGGGGTTTGAGGACGCCTATCAATCGGCGTTGAGTGCGGCGATTTTCGCGCGGCTGGGCATCTTGCCGAGCAATGATCCTGCACGCGATCTGGATTTTGTGCGTGCCACTTTTTCGATGTTAGAGCGAACTAAAGTACCGTGGGAGCCGTTTTTCTTTGCGTGTTTTGGTGGCAAAAGTTGTTCGGAAGACGCCGATTGGAATGCGCTTCTCTCGTCATATGCGCCAGACCGGCCTGAACGGCTTGCGGATATCGAAACGCCATGTGATCTGCTTTACGAAGAGATCGAAAGTATCTGGGCCGCTATCGATGAGCGCGATGATTGGGAACCCTTCGAGATAAAGTTGTCCGAAATTGATACATTCAGGGTTGCATTGTCTCAAAATTGAACCAATCCTTTCATCCGATCAAATCGAGCGGGTGCGGATATGGTGTTTTGGAAAGGGTTATTCACCACGTTTCTGGCGCTCGCGCCGCATGATGCCCTTGCGGGAGCATGGACACAGCAGGAGGGCAACGGCATCGCCATCGCAACCTTTGCCCATAGCAAGGCGAATACTCGATTCCTTGAAGATGGTAGCACCAGTCGCGCCACAGATTTCCGCAAGACCGAAGTGCGGCTCTATCTCGAATACGGTCTTACAGATTGGGCAACCATCGTCGCGCAACCCGAATGGCGACACAAAAAAACCGGCCCGGCCCGTGGCGAGGAAGTGAGGGGGCTTGGCCGTATCGATGCGGGTGTACGGGTCCGGCTTTGGCAGGGGGAAACATCGGTTTTTTCGGTGCAGGGATCGGCGCGAATGCCGGGTGCATCCGATAGGCTGGCTCCTGCAAATGGTGGGGATACCGAATGGGAATTAGACGGTAGATTGTTGTTCGGGCGTGGTTTTCCGGTTTTTGGGCACCACGCCTTTACGGATATGCAACTCGGCTATCGTTTCCGCTTTGGTGATCCGGCGGATGAATTGCGCTTTGATCTGACGAGTGGGATTGACGTGACACCATCAATCCTTGCGTTGGTTCAGAGTTTCAATAGCGTTTCAGTCGGTAGGGCGACGGGTGGTTTTTTGCAATCCCGTGAACACAAGTTGTCGCCCAGCCTCGTCTATCGTTTTGATGATCAATGGTCTGCGCAGATAGGCGGGATTGCAACCATCGCGGGCCAAAATATCGTGGAAGAGCGCGGGTTCTTTTTCGGCATATGGCGCAGTTTTTGAGGTCGCCGTGATACCTAATCCGATTGAGCTATAGAGCATTGAGAAATGTGCAGTTTAAGCGCAATTTCTGTCCCGGCTCGATTGCGTATCTCTAGGCTTTCATCGCCTTGCGAAATAGATTGATCAGATGGTTGGCGGCGGCTTCTGGTGAGAGATTGCCGGTTTCTACCTCTGCTTTCGCCTGTATCACGGCCTCATTACTAACGGCCTTGCTAAAGACGTGCTGTAATTGCGCATCGAGGGCGGTTTCCATCCATGAAATCGCTTGTTTCCGCCGGTGTCGGTCTTGGTAGCCGGAGGCGTGGCGTGCGTCAGCTAATCCCTCGATCAGGTCAGCGATTTCCGCAATGCCGCGCCCTTCGATGGAGGATGCTGTCACGGCCATCGGAAACCCCTGCGCATCGCCTTCTTTTCGGCGCATCAGGCGCAAAGCAGCGGCATAGTCTGATCGAGTGCGCTGTGCGGTCGCGGCAAGGTCGCCATCGGCTTTATTGACCACGATCAGGTCGGCCATTTCCATAATACCGCGCTTGACGCCCTGCAATTCGTCACCGCCCGCAGGGGCGAGCAGCAGCACGAAAATATCGGTAATGCGCGATACTGCGATTTCAGATTGCCCGACGCCCACGGTTTCGACGATTACCCGGTCAAACCCCGCTGCCTCGCATAGTGCAATCGTCTCGCGGGTCCGCCTTGCCACGCCGCCAAGACTGCCCC
>CALFVD010000017.1 GCA_937928005.1 uncultured Neomegalonema sp.
GCGCGGTTTCACGACGATATCCTTCGCCGCAATCGCAATCAGCCGCCGCAGAATCGATTCCGCCGGGCGCAGCACCGCCAGAATCGCCAGATACACAAACCGCCGAACCGTCCCCCCATCGCCCAACATCGCCAGAATCCCCGCCACCATCGGCAGCAGATCCTTGCGATTAACGTCGATGCAGCGGCCCCAGTCGTTCATGTAAGCTCCTGATAAACAAATCAGGAACATCAACGCAGATCAAAACAAGAATGTCAACCGCGCGGTGCTTCTTTTCACACCCGAGAATACCGGGACTATAGCGATTTGCGATAAACCTGAGCCATATTTCACGCCAAGAGCCGCGCAAAATATGGCGCTTGGTGATTCAGAATAATCGCAATTCGCTTTATCAATCCGCGTGGGCGTTCCTGACCAATGTAGCGATGACTTCGAGGTCACGATATCCGGCCTTGGCCAACACCCATTTGGGAATAACCACACATTCGGTCGGCGAGATGATGAGGGCGGCGAGGTGCTCATCCTCGATCACATCGGCCACCGCGCCCCAAGTGAATTGCCGCTTACCAAACGGGCCGCGCTCACAAATGCCATCGAGCGTCAGTGTCACGGTTCGCGCCCCCGGCTCCAACCCGCGCATATAGCCCGGATCAATGGGCAGACCCGCGCGGTAGCGGCGAAACTTCTCACCCGTCTCCATCGCCTGCCGCACGAGGCAGAAGACAAGGGCTGATCCAAGCGCGCCCACTGTAGCGCGGGTGGCGCTGGGCATGTCGATAGCAAAGGGCCAGACGAGCGAGAGAGCCGCCCCCCCGACCATGACCGCCAACATCAAGACCGCATCACGCCTGTCCCGTGTGGCAAGGGCCGCCAGCGCATTATCGCGCTCTGCCCCGGTGAACTCGAACCGAATATCCATATCGGAGGTTGAGCAAGGGTTGGGCCAGATGAAGGATCGTCGGTTCCTACCCGACTTCCACGCGATAACCTGCGCGCGGGAAATGCACATGAACATTCCCAACACCCGGATCGCTGCGCCGGATCGTAACAGTATCGACCGTCGCACAGGCAAGCACACCCTCAACCGGCTGCTCGCCCCCATCGAGGTCAGGCGAGACCGTCACCGCCATACCCGGCGTCAACCCCTGCGGATCAACGGGATCAGTGCCATCCACCGCGATTGGCTCGCTGGCCTGTGCAATCGCGACGGCCTCTTCGGCGCTCATCGGCGTCATATTACCATGGCCGATAGCGGCAACATTCGCCTCCCATCCTTCGATCTGTGCGAATTCAGACAGGAAGGCGGGGCCACGATCCCACCGCCCTCGAATGAACCAGACCGCATGATAAAACTGCGCATCAATGGCGGCGGGGGCATCGCCCGTGATGAACCGGCGACCATCGCCGAGTTGCTCGTTCAGCCAATGCAGGGGCGCGCGCATCTGCGCGGCGAGATGCGGCAATTCACTATTCGCCTGTTTCAGGCCCGCCGCCCAATCTGGCCCGAAATAGAGCCGCCCACGATCTTCGGCGAATTCCGGCGGCAGCCCATCGCCCGCCGAGCCAAGCACGATTCGAACGCTGAGATCGAACAATGCGCCATCCGTCCATCGGCTAAGGCACCACAGCAGGCCCGAATCCTCGGTCGGAAAGTAGGTCGGCCTGGGATAGCGCCGCTCCAGCTCCCGCAGGATACATTGCGAATCGCAGTAGATATCCGCGCCGATCTGCACCACGGGCGTCCGACGATACCCCCCGGTCAGCACCGTCAACATCGGTTTGGGCGGAATACGCGGGATCTCAACCGACCGCCAGGCCAACCCCTTGATGCCAAAGGCAACACGCGCTTTTTCGGCAACCGGGGATTGGGGGTAGTTATGCAGGATAATGTCGAGGGGCGATGCGGACACAGGGCGGCTCCAGTTAAGGGGATTCGCCGCACTTTCGCCCGTCATCGGATGCGAGTAAAGGGCCGGTCAGAGCGTTTTCTAGCAAAAACAGACACCGGGTTTGCGCTTCAAAAAATCCCTACGGCCTCGGATCGGTATCTTCCACATCCACATCTATATCCTCCACCCGGTCACGCGGCGGTGCATAGCGAACGAAAGCGATTAGGCGCTGGGTCCATGCCATAATACCATGGCGCTCCATCCATAGGGCATAGCGCACATAGACAGGATCATGCGATAGGTGCCGTTCCTCTGTTCGGGCGCGTAGGTAATAGATCAGGTTCACACCCAGCAGGCGGATGGTATGCTTTGCCGCCCCGACCCAATGCCCATTCCACCCCGCACCCCTGAACCCAAAGACGAAGGGTGCGATGAAGGGCAACGCCTCAAACCACCAACTAAGGTTCTTCGACAGATACGCCGGATGCTTCGACCAGCGATACGGCCCATTCGTGATAATCCCGCGATGGGTCAGATTCGAGAACCGCAGCCCAAAGCTGACCGACGCCCATGTATAGATCGCCATCAACCCAAGGATGATGAACGAAAACACGATCTGCAACGCTGGATACGGGGCCAGTAACGACGCCCAATCCATATCCGTGCGATACGCAAAATATTGCGGCCCGATCAGCCCCCAGAACGGCTGATAACAGATCACAGCGGGCAACCACCCGGCAAAGGTCGGCTCGGTCGAGCGGATATGATTATCAAACAGCCGAACCGTCATCGCATAGCCAACGACGATACATCCCAGATCGACAAGGATCAGCAAGTTGTAGAAGAAATGATGCCATCCCATCAGGTCGAGCGACGAGAAATCCGCCGTCCTGAAATTGATGATATTGCCGTGGAAATACGCGAACATCAGCGGCAGGAAGAACGCTTTGACCAGCCATCCCAGCGCGTGCTGACGTATCTTGGCAAGGTTCACCCGATCCGACCAGCCCATGACCAACGCACCGACATGCCAATACCCATCTTCGGGCCGGGCCATCCGCCCATCCATCCACCAGAAATAAGCGGGGGATATCAGCAAGAAGGCAGGGATCGCATAATCAAGCATCGACCAGAACGGATCGAACAGGGCTGCGGAATATTCCGGCACGACCGAATAAACGAGTGCGATAACGCCCAATGTTGTCCAAAGGCCAATCATCTTGGTGATAAAGCGGCCCATGCTGGTTTCACGGCGCTTATGCCAATCGACACCCTCTGCCGAATAATGGACCGTATCGCCGATCAGCCCCGGCCCACCGGGAACCATATCCTCCGGGCGTTGCGGCGCGCGCTTGCCGCGCAGCAAGATTGCCTCCAACACGATCAAGGGCAGCGCGAATGACCCGGCCACGATCATAGTCGCGGCCAGCGGCGGCACATCCGGCATCTGTCGCAGCACACAGGCGGCGAGGATCATACAGGCGACACCAACCCAGTTGATCCACATAACGGTGGCGGAGACGGGGCAATCTTCTGGTTCGGGAAGGCGGTCGCTCATGCGGAGACATCCATCAAAGTCGGCTCGCCAAGGCCAGAACCGGCGAGGAAGTCGGGGATCAGCGTGCCAACCGAGTCGAGCTGCATGCGAGTCTCGACATTGGCAGCAATTAGGTCGATACCGCGCGCAGCCAGCACCGTTTTCAACCGTGTCGGGTCGCCTTTCTGGGATTTTGCACTGCGCGCCATGGCCGGGCCATCGACGGCGATATAGCGCAATCCCTGCTCCGCCAGCGCGCCCAGATCAGCGGACCAATCGGTAATCTGTTCCAGACCAAGCCGCGCGCCCGCATTGGCCAGCGCCGCAAGCGCATCAGGGGTGCCTTCGCGCAGGGCCGCCTGCGGCACAATTACAGCAATGCGCGACAAGGCATCACCTGCCTTATCAACCAAGGGCGCGACAGCTTCCGCAAGACCGCTCTGGCCTATGGCATCGACGGGCAGGCGCACGAAAATGCGGGTATCACGATTCTCTCCCGCCCCAATCAGCGTGAGGGCATGGCGTAGGGTCGCCACGCTTCCCGCAACGCTCGGCTCCTCCGCCGCATCATCAAGCAGCAGGCTCGCCGGATTACCCGCAGCATCGAAGATCGGCAAACCGCGTACCTTGTGTTTGGCCTGAACATTCGTGAGCCGCTCGCGCAATCGCTCCGTACGTTCCGGCAT
>CALFVD010000018.1 GCA_937928005.1 uncultured Neomegalonema sp.
ACCGGCACCCATGATGAATTGGTCGATCAAGGCGGCCTCTATGCCCGCCTCGCCCGCCTACAATTCACCGACCTGCGCGCGGTCGAGCCTAGCGAAGAGATCGAGGCGGTCGCGGTAGAACCGGGGGTAGTTTCGGCGTAATTTTCACGTCTCGCAAGAGGCGCGTCAATCCTGCGTTCATACCGTTCAGCATACACTTATGGCACGCATTTCGTGTTGCCATGAGGAACGCTGCCCTGTGACCCTTGATCTGTTGCTTTCCCCTGATCTGCGCCCCTTTGCGTTGGCACTGGCGCTCGTGCTGGGGCTGGTGGTCTTGGAGGTTGTGCTGATGGCGTTGGGCCTGAGCATGACGATGGACGAGGGCGACGTCGATATTGAACCGGATTTCGAGCCGGATACGGAGATCGATGCCGAGGCCACAGACACGCCCGAAACACCGGGTAATCTGCTGAGTTGGCTCGGTATCGGGCATGTACCCGTCGCCATCTGGGTTGCGGCCTTCCTGACCGCTTTTGGTCTTACGGGGTTTGCGTTGCAAGCCGCCGTCGTTGCCGTCTTGGGCGTACCGCTTCCCGCTGGTATTGCCGCTATCATCGCAGTGATTCCCGCCCTTGCCATCAGCTCGCGCTTTGCCCGCCTATTGGGCCGACTCATCCCGAAATTTGAGAGCACGGCCATCTCCACCCGCTCCTATGGCGGGCGGCGAGGGGTCATCACGGTTGGGACCGCGCGTCGGGGCAACCCTGCACAGGCCCGCTTTACCGACGGTCACGGCAATATCCATTACACGCAGGTCGAGCCGCTCGACGATGCCGCCACCCTGCCCCAAGGCACCGAAATCGCCATTATCCGCCAGCGCGACGGCCAGTTGCGCGCCCTCGCCCTAAGCGATGCGCCCTAACAGAGAGACCCCCATGCTCGATATCCTCTTCTCCCTTGCGATTCCCGTCATTGCGATTCTTGCCCTTCTGATCTTCACTGGCCTTGTCATGGCGCGGCTTTATCAGCGGGCAACCCGTGAGATCAGCCTCGTGAAGACGGGGGCCGGGGGCCGCAAGGTCGTGATGGATGGCGGTACGGTGGTGATTCCGCTGCTGCATGAGATTAGCCTCGTAAACATGAAGACGCTGCGGTTGGAGGTGAATCGCTCCAACGAAGCCTCGCTGATCACCAAAGACCGGATGCGCGTGGATGTGGGCGTGGAGTTCTATGTCTCGGTCAATGCGACCGAAGAGGGCATCGCGCGCGCCGCACAGACGCTAGGCGACCGCACCTTTGATGTGAACGAGCTGCGCGAGATGATCGAGGGCAAGCTGGTTGACGGGCTGCGCTCGGTCGCGGCGAAGATGACAATGGATCAGTTGCATGAGAACCGCTCGGATTTTGTGCAGGAGGTGCAAAATGCCGTCTCCGAAGACCTGCTCAAGAACGGGTTGGAACTGGAATCAGTATCGCTAACCGCACTCGACCAGACACCATTCGAGAGCCTCGATGAGAACAACGCTTTCAACGCGGTAGGGATGCGGCAATTGGCCGAAGTGATCGCCCATTCCAAGAAGCGACGCGCCCTGATTGATGCCGAGGCCGATACCGCCGTGCGCCAATCCGCGATGGAGGCGGCCAAGCGCAAACTGGAGATCGACCGCGAGGAACAGGAAGCGGAAATCGCGCAGACGTTGGAGCTTGAGACCCTGCGCGCCGCTCAGGAAGCCGAAATTGCGCTGCGGCGTCAGGATTCGGAGCGTGGGGCAGAACAAGCCCGCATCCTCAAGGAACGTCAGATCCGCGCCGCCGAAATCGAACGTGAGGAAGCAATCCGGGCAGCAGAAATCGCCAAGGAACGTCAGATCGAAGTCGCCGATCAGGAACGCCAGATCGTCGTTGCCACGAAATCAGAGGAAGAAAGCCGTGCCCGCGCCTCCGCCGACATCGCCCGCGCCGAAGCGATGAAAGCATCGGAAGCCATCACCACCGCCCGCGAAGTGGCGCAGGCTGAACGCTCCAAACAGATCGCTGTGATCGAGGCTGAGCGTGAGGCCGAACGCGCGGCCACGCAAATCCGTCTCGCCGCCACCGCCGAGAAGGACGCCGCCGTTGACCGCGCCGAGGCGATGCGCGAGGAGGCCAATGCCGAAGCCGACAGCCTGACCATCCGCGCCGAAGCGAAGAAGGCCGATAAGCTGGCCGAGGCCGAAGGGATGCGCGCCCTCGTCGATGCGGAAAACGCCATGTCCGCCGAAATCGCGGCGCTGAAGGTTCAGATCGCGCGATTGGAGGCTCTACCTAAGATTGTTGCCGAGATGGTCAAACCCGCCCAGAAGATCGATTCGATCAAGATTCATCACGTTACGGGTCTGGGTGGCGGCTCAACGGCCAACGGCGCCCATGCCGTCAACGGCCATGGGGCGGGCGCATCAAGCCCGATTACTCAGGCGGTCGATGCGATTGGGTCGATGTCCGTTCAGCTTCCCGCGCTCAAGAAACTGGGCGAGGAAATCGGTATCTCCCTCGATGGCGGCGTGTCCGGCCTGTTCTCTGGCGATGAAGCCGGGACCACTGTCCCCTCAATCAGCGCCGCAAGCCGCCCGGAAGACGCGGATGACCTACCCTGCGCCGCCACACCCCCATCAAAGTCAGAACTCTACAAGGAAGCTTTTTGACCCAATGACGCTGAAACGCCCCTTAATTGAGGCCGCAGTGATAGAGGGCACAGCTTGATTTTAATCGATTGATAGGAGATTATTGAAACAACTCTAGCGAGAAGTGGCGATGATCCCCAAAGATTCTATCCCCACAAAGCCCGATGATGGCACGGACAGGCTAACGCATCTCGTCTATGAGGCGTCGCTCGACAATTCGTTATGGCCGGAACTGATCATCGAGTTGACGGATCAACTCCAGCAACTCGAACAGGCCGGGAAAGGCGATCCGGCGGCGGAGTTGAGCGATACCGCGCAGCATTTCACCCGCGCCATGCACATCTCTGAACGTATCGTGTCGCTTCAGGAGAAGGAGCAACAGCTTACCAGTGTCATTGACGCGCTGGCGGTGGGCATTGCGGTGATGGACGATAATGGCACGGTGATTTTGGAGAACCACGCCAAGGAAGCCAATGGAGCAGCGATTGCGCGCATTGGTAATACGATGCCCCTTATTGCCGCCGAAACGGGCGAGGAGGGAACCGTTGCGCGCTGGGTTCGTCATGCGAATACGACCGGCGAGAGCAAGAATCTGATCCTCAATGGCAAGGATGGCGCGCCCACTTCCAATGCATTGTTGCTACCCCGTGAAATCGCCACCAGCATGGGGTTTCCGGCGCGGGCAGCGGGGGTTTTGCTGACCTTTAACCCCGATGACAGCGATGCGTTGCGTGCTTTTGCCGCCGATACCCTACTGACCGAGCGGGAAGTGGCGCTGATCAAGGCGTTGCGTGAGAGCGACGATTTGCGCGAGGCGTCGGGCGCGCTCGATATCAGCTATGAGAGCGGGCGTACCTATCTGAAACGCATCTTCGGCAAGACTGGCACGACCAGTCAGGCCGACCTGTTCCAGCGGATTGCGGCCAGCCCCGCTGCCTTCCTCAAGCGGCGCACGCCGGAGGCGATGGACGCGCCGAAAATCCGCCGCCTCATCACCCTGCGCGATGGGCGCATACTCGAATATTTCTCATTGGGACCAGAAGACGGGTATCCGATTTTGTATTTCGATGCACTGTCAGGGTCATCCGTCGATGTGGTCGGCGCGCCAGACCGTTATCTGCCCTTTCTGACGCGGCATAAGCTACGCTTTATTACGATCTGTCGCCCCGGTGGGTTCCGCTCCACCATGCGGAACGTCAGTAGCCTGCGCGAATATGCCCCCGATATCGAAGAACTTTGTGATCAGTTGGGCCTCAAGCGGTTTTCGACCCTGTCTTATTCCTTCGGGTCCGGGGCCGCGCTGGCCATTACCCATGAGCTACAGCACAGAATGGACCGTGCTGTCCTGTCATCGCCTGCCTATCCACAATACCGGCATCCGAACTGGCGTGATCTGGACCTGTTTTATCAGCTTTCGGGTGTGATCGGGCGGCGCTGGCCCAATATGCTACGCCAGATCTTGCCGTTTCTCATCCGCAGCGTGTTGCAGAATACCGACCGGTATTTCGACCGCCATGTCGCCCGTTCGATCAGCGCATCGGATATCGATATCCTCTCTAGCCCCATGACGCGCCAGCGGACGCATACGATGCTGGCGGAACGTACGGCAATCACCATGGATGGCATGGTCGAGGAGAATATCCTGAACGCGCAGGGATGGGATTTTGACGTGGCGAATATCCGCCTGCCAGTCATAATATTCCACGGCACGGATGACAATGTTGCGCCGATTCCCGGTGCGCGCCTGCTGGCCGAACATCTACCCGATAGTCAATTGCACGAATTATCTAATTTTGGGCATTATCATATCTTCACGCAATGGACCAATATCATGGCCGCCGCCGCCGGTTTGCCTTACGAGCCACCAGCGTAACTCAACCCTATGGCGATAATGGCAAAATATAAAACGTATGCAGAAAATACTACGGCGAATTGTATGACCATCAATCCGTAAAACATTGGATATCTTGCAAGCCTTTGTAGAAGGCCGATTGGCAAATTATTTAATGCTTATAAATTGTCCCCATTTGGGGATAGAGAATATATCACATCTCATGTCATATTCTCCCCATGGTTGATCCGAAGCTCGTTGGTATGTAGCGAGTTTGTGTATGTGGCGGCGGTCGTGTGTGGATGATCGTGGGTGCCCAAAGCCGATGGCTTCGTGATCGACCATCAATTTTTCCCCGCCTGCAAGTCTTTGCCCCTTCCTCGCCATGCGCTAGGTTGGGGCCATGACGCAATTCCCTGTCCAATGGCGGTATTCCGATGCGCCGGTGCCCTACCCACAGGCGTTGGCCTTCATGGAGGCGCGGGTGCGGGCAATTCGCGCGGGCGAGGCCGGGGAATGTGTTTGGCTGTTAGAGCATCCCGCGCTTTATACCGCCGGGACGAGCGCCGACCCCGCCGACCTAATCACCCCCGACCGTTTCGAGGTTCACAAGACAGGGCGGGGAGGGGAATACACCTATCACGGACCCGGCCAACGCATCGGATATGTGATGCTAGACCTGCGCGCGCGGGGGGGTGATGTGCGCCGCTATGTGCGTGATCTGGAAGAATGGATTATCCGCTCCCTCGCCCGGTTTTCGGTGACGGGTGAGCGGCGCGAAGGGCGCGCAGGCGTCTGGGTACGGCGCACCGATATCGGTGCCCCCCAGCGTGAGGATAAGATAGCCGCGCTAGGGGTGCGCGTGCGCCATTGGGTCAGTATGCACGGCATTTCGCTGAATGTAGAGCCGGACCTGTCGCATTATACCGGGATCATCCCCTGCGGCATCGCCGAGCATGGCGTGACCAGTTTGATGGATCTGGGGATCACCGCCACGATGGAGGAGGTGGATATGGCGTTACGCGCTGAATTTGAGGCAGTTTTTAGCCGGGAGACGGCAGCATGAGGACGCCGCCGCTAGACCCTGCCACCCGCGCAGACGCCCTCGCCCCGTTGTTGGCAAAGGGCTGGGCCATGGTCGAGGGGCGCGATGCGATCCGTAAGGATTATAAGTTTCGTAGCTTCGTGAGCGCGTTTGGTTGGATGACTTCTGCCGCGCTGGTGGCCGAAAAACTGAACCACCATCCCGAATGGTCGAATGTCTATAATCGGGTTTCGGTCACGCTCATCACCCATGATTGTGATGGATTAAGCGAACTGGATATTTGCCTTGCCACAAAGATGGACACACTTGCCATAGCAGTGACGCAATGATCCGAGAGGGTGTATGACATGAAAAAAGCCACACTCATCATCGCTCTCCTCGCCACGCCGGTCGCCATGGTGCCCGCTATGGCCGAGGATGTGCTGAAATACTCGACCTCCGTCGCGGGGATTCCGCTCGGCAAGATCAAGTTCATACTCAATGAGAATGCCGCAGATTACAGCGTTCGGGCCAATTTTTCGATGGTGCCGATCCTGCGCATGATCTTCCACGGTGATGCCAGCGCCGAGGCGGCGGGTATTAATGATGGTGGGCGGCTACGTCCACGCCAGTCGGTGTTTCACTATGCCGACCGCAAGTCAAACCGTAGCATCGCCATTAACTTCGACGAGGCAGGCGTCCCCGTCGCCGTCAATGCGAACCCGCCCCTGCGCAAGCGATCCTATACGATTGGGGTAGAGGGGGCGGTGGGGGCGGTCGATCCGGCCAGCGCCGTCACGATCCTTATGACCCCACGTTCAAAACCCTGCGACCTGAGCTTTGACGTGTTTGACGGATCAAAGCGTCACCGCGTCAGCCTGACGGGGCAACAGGGGGCGGCGAGAGGCAGCACCGTGACTTGTACGGGCCTTTATGAGCGGGTGAGCGGGTTCAAGAGTAAATACATGACGCCGGAACGACGCACATGGCCCTTTAGTGCGACCGTGAAAGGCACAAACGGGCGGTGGATTCCGTTGAAGATCACCGCCAACACCAAATTCGGCCCCGCCAGCGCGACTTTGCGCTGATACTCTTGGCAGTTTTTCGCCGCAGTTCCCTCGCACCCGTGATAGGGAATGAGGAAATATATTGCTGCGAGAGACCATAATGACCGACCCAATTGTTTCCGTTGCCGGATTGCGCAAGTCCTTTGGCGCGGTATCGGTGTTGGATGGCATTGATCTACAGATTACGCGGGGCCGCAAATCCGTACTGATCGGGGCGGCGGCTTCGGGCAAGACCGTCTTGATGAAATGCCTATCCGGCATCTATCGCCCAGATGCAGGCATCATCAAAATCGACGGTCAGAGCGTGGGGCGCGCAGGAAGCCGGGATCACACCACGCTGATGCAGTCGGTCGGCGTTCTCTTTCAGCAAGGTGGGCTGTTTGATGGCCTGCCGGTCTGGCGCAACGTCGCCTTTCGATTGCTGCAAAACCGGGGCATGTCGAATACCGAAGCGCGCCGGATCGCCATCGAGAAGTTGGGGATGGTCAACCTACCCGCCGATACCGCCGACCTCTATCCCGCCGAATTATCGGGCGGGATGCAAAAACGTGTCGGCATCGCGCGGGCCATGGCGGGCGACCCTTCGCTGCTGCTGCTTGATGAGCCAACGGCGGGGTTAGACCCAATCACGACGACGATCATCAACCGCCTGATCGACGAGTGCATCAACGAGACCGGGGCGACCGTGCTGTCGATCACCAGCGATATGACATCGGCGCGCGAAGCCTATGACGATCTCTACATGCTGCATGACGGCGGGATTATCTGGGGCGGGGCGACGGGGGATATTGCGGCGGCGGCTAATCCGTATGTCACGCAGATCGTGGAGGGGCATAAGGATGGGCCGATCAAGGTGGTGACGGGGGTCTAAAGCGAATTGCGATTATCCTGAATCATCAAGCGCCATATTTTGCGCGGCTCTTGGCGTAAAATATGGCTCAGGTTTATCGCAAATGGCTATAACGCTCCAACGGGATGCGCCGGTCCAGCACAATCTCCCCATTCGCTGCATCGGGGTCATCAATCCGGCAGGCATAGGCCAGCGCCTCTACACCCACCGCACGGGCGGCATCGAAGGCCCGTGCATAGCCGGGGTCGAGATCATCGGCGAGGGCAAAACGGTCGGCGCCGGTCATCTGGATGCAGAACAACACCACCGCCCGTGCGCCGGTCGCGCGCATTGCGGCGAGGTCGCCCATATGCTTGGCCCCGCGCGCCGTCACGCTGTCGGGGAACTCGACCAACCCCGTATGGCGCATCAGGTGGACATTCTTCACTTCGAGATAGCAATCGGGCATCCCGTTACCCGTGAGCAGGAAATCGACGCGGCTTCCCTCGCGGTATTTCACTTCTGGGCGTGCGTTTGGATAAGCCGCGACTTCAGCGATGCGCCCCGCCGCCAGCGCCTCCTTGACCAGTCGGTTCGGGGCGTTCGTGTCGATGCCCGCAAGGATGCCGTCATCCCGGCGGGCATAGCACCAGCGCCATGCGAGCTTTGCCTTGGGGTTGGCGGCAGGGGCGATCCAAACGGTCATCCCCTCGTCTTTCAGGCCCATCATCGAACCGGGATTGGGACAATGGGCGATGATCTCGCGCCCGTCATCCAGCAGAATATCGGCGAGAAACCGCTTGTAGCGGCGCAGTAGACGCCCCCGGAGCAGGGTGTCGGGCATCTTCATGGCGCTTTCCAAGTATCGGCGCGTGCCGCCGATGGCGCGCAGCCCCGCACCCGATGCGGGGCCTCGATAATCGGTGCCATGCCCGGCGAGACCCCGGCGCAAGGCCGGGGATGCGAGCCGGGCTTCCCCTGAGGTGACAGGATGTCGGGCATCTTCATTTCACGACGTGCTGCGCGAGAAAGGGGTTGAAGAATGCATCGTCGAACAGGCCGCTATGGCCGATTCCGGGGAGGAGGATGCGCTTGACCGACATTCCCTTCGCGGTCAGGTCCGCTTCTAATGCGGCGCTGTGGGAGGCCGGAATGAGCGTGTCAGTCGCCCCATGCACGATCACGACTTCCGGTTTCTTGTCGCCAATCGCCTCGGCCACATCGTAATCATTCGACAATACGAAACGCGGATAGACAAAGCCCTTACCGCGCAGCAGAGCCAGCATCGAATCGAACGGCGCGAATAGGACCAGTTGGTCCACATCGCCCAGACCCGCATGGTGCGACGCGGGGCCAGTGCCGATGGAATTGCCAAAGGCGATAACGCGGCCATAGCGCCCCGCCGCCCATGCATGGGCGGCCTCCGCCGCCGCGTGCAGGCCCGCTTTTGAGGGGCTGCGTGGGTCATCGGCATAGCCGGGATATTCAACCACCAGCGTGTCGATCCCTAACGGTTTGAGGTGGTTTGGCCCCAGAAAACGCCAGTTGCAAGCGCGGCTGCCATTGCCATGGTAGAACACGACCAGCGTGTCGGAACCGGCGGGCGTGAACAGCCCCCGCTCACTACCCAGCGCCACAAGGTCAACCCCCTCGGGCAAGGGGCATTGCGCCATCGGGTCATCGGTCGGGTGATAGAGCAAGCGCGTCTCGGCATAGGCCCACCAGCCAAAACCCACCACGACATAGAGCGCCACCACCACGGCCATGAGGCCGGTCGCTATCATTCGTAAATCCATATCGGTTTTTCGCATGAAATATCCTAGATAGGAACCGATAGTCACAGGAGCGCCACTATGACCGATACGCCCACCGCCGCCATGCTCGTCATCGGGGATGAAGTCCTCTCTGGCCGCACGAAAGACGCCAATACGCAGGTCGTGGCGAAGATGTTGGGCGAGGCAGGGATCGACCTGTGCGAGGGGCGCGCGATCCGCGATGAGGCGGACGAGATCATCGAAACCGTCAAGGCGCTGTCGGCGCGCTATACCTATGTCTTTACTTCCGGCGGTATCGGGCCGACCCATGATGATATCACCGCCGAAGCGGTGGCGGCGGCCTTCGATACGCCCATCGGCATCCGCGACGATGCCCGCGCGATCCTCGTGGAACGCTATGGCGAGGGGGCGGACCTCACCGATGCGCGGCTGCGCATGGCGCGGATACCGGATGGCGCGACGTTGATCGACAATCCGGTCAGCGGGGCGCCGGGGTTTCGGCTGAACAATGTGTTCGTCATGGCGGGGGTGCCGCAGGTCTTTGCGGCGATGATCGAGAATGTGCGCGACATGATCGGGACCGGACCGAAGATGCATGATGTATCGATCCCCTGCCCCTATCCCGAAGGGGTGCTGGGCGGGCCGTTGACCGCCGTTGCCGAGGCGCATCCGGGGGTGTCGGTGGGGTCGTATCCGCGCCTGAAACCGGGGGGCGGATGGGGCGTGACCATCGTTGCGCGGTCGCGGGATACGGAGGCGCTGGCGGCAGCGGAGGCCGCGATCCATGCGATGATCGCGGGTCTGGAAGGGTTGACTACGGAAGGGGAGTAGATCACCGCATGGTATAACGCGGGGCGACTTCGCGCAGGAGTTTTTCGAGGATCGCTTCGGCGTATTGCGCGTAGCCATCCACGGCCATGACGAAGGAGCCGGGGCCGCGCGCGACCTGTTCGCGGAAATAGGGTTCGGGGTCGGGGGTCGCACCCCTGATGACCAAGCCGTTGATGGTGATGCCGTCGAAATGGCCGCGCTCGGCGAAATAGTCCGGGCCGACGCGCCAGTTATTGATCCCATCGCCGGTTAGGTCGATCAGATGCCGCCCACAGCGGCGGCTACGCAGGAGGTTGGCAGAGAACTCCAGCCCCTTGCCCAGCGCCGTCGGCTGATCGTCATGGCGGCGGGGGACGCGCTCGATGCGACGGGCGAAACCCTCGACAGCCTGCGCGGAGGTCAGCGCGGTCCACGGGACCACCTGTTCCTGATGATCGTAGCCACTCCAATGCACGACCGTCGCCTCGACATGGATGCCGGGATTGCCGAGCAGGGCATCGGTCAGGAGCCGCGTGCGGAACGCCCCGGCCAGCCCATCCATCTGTGCCGCGTATTCATCTGCGTCGATGGAGGAGGAGGTGTCGGAGGAGAGCACGAGCGCGAGCACGCATTCGCTGGCGCGGGCAGGGAGGGGCAGCAGCAGGAGGAGAAGGGCGAGGATGCGCATGGGGCAAGCTGTCATGCTTCACTCCGTTTTCCAACCCGCCGCACCGCGATCCACACGCCCACCCCTGCAATTCCCATCCCCAGCCATGCCAGCGGGGGCATTTCTTCGCCGATCAAGGCCCATGCAATGAGGGCCGCGCCCGGCGGGACGAGGAACAATAGCGCGGAAACCTTAGCGACTTCGCCTGCGCGGATCATGGCGAGCAGGAGGCCGAAGGCGATCAGGGAATTGCCGATGACGAGATAGGCCAGCGCGGCGACGAAGGGGCCGGTCCACTCAACCGTCATCTCCTCGGTCGCGAGCATTAGGGGCAGGATGCCGAGCAATCCGGCACCATACCCTATCAGATGGGTCGTGACCGGATGGTGCGAGAGGCCGAAGCGTTTCTCCCATAACGTACCGCCCGTGATGCCGCAGAGCGCGACCGCCGCGAAGGCGAATCCGGCCCATGACGGCGGCTCGACCGTCGCCCGCGAAGCGATGACCAGTACCGTTCCCGCCAGCGCGAGAACTAGCCCGCCCCAGCGGGAGAGGCCGACCGCCTCGCCCGTCCAGCGCGGGGCGACGAGGGCCACGAGGATCGGCTGGAACGACATGATCAGCGCCATCGTCCCCGCCGCGACGCCCAGCCCAAAGGCGATGTAGCTGAGGCCGAAATAGACGCTCTGGATCAGGAAACCGACGACGATCAGGTGGCCCCAATCGGCCCGCGTGGTGGGGAGCGGGGGTCTGAGCACGGCGAACAACACGCCCATCAGCGCCACGGCACAGGCAAAGCGGATCACCAGCAGGGTCATGGGTTGGGTGTATTGCAGGGCCACCTTCGCCACGGCGTAACCGCCCGACCACAGGACGAGGAAGACGAAGGGCGCGGCGATTAGCCAGAGGGGGCGGGGGGTCATGGCATCGCGACGATCACGCGCTATCCTCCGCGATGCGTTTCAGGATGCGCAAGGCATCTTGTTCGCGCCCTTCCGGCACGAAGAGATGGTCGTGGTAGAATCCCGCGACCGGATTGACGCCCATGCCCTCGCGCGCAAGTTCGGTCGCGATGCGGGCCATGAAGCCGACCGCTTCCAGCGACGAATGGATATCGAGCGTGATCATGCGACTAGGGAATTCAAAGGGTAGGCCATGGGCAATGGCCTCGTCGCGGGTCAGGATCAGCGTGACGCCTTCGGCCTCGCGAAACATCATGCGGGGCGATAGCATGGCGGGCACGGCCCCTTCGGGAACGGTGGCGAAGACGTAGACATCATCGACCAGTATCGCCTTCAGCGTTCGTAGCAATGCATCAAGGCTTGTCTCGCCACTCATCACCTTATCCTCCAGACATAACCGCTTTGCGGATTATCTTTATCATCTGTCGGTCGAAGGACAGTTCTTTCCGATTCCGCTGGCCTATGAAATGATCTATTCCTTATGCTTCCCAATGATCGGAGACGCGCCGTGACGAGACGGCTCTACGCCTTCCCCCTCTCCCCATGGTGCCGCAAGGTGCGCCTGTCGATGGCCGAAAAGGGCATCGGCGTTGATCTGATCGATACGCGCCCGTGGGACCGCCCGCCCGACCTGATCCGCCGCAATCCGGCGGGCGAGACGCCGGTTTTGGTGGAAGAGAATGGCGTGACCATCGTCGATTCCAACGCGATATGCGAGTATCTGGAGGAAGCGTATCGCCAGACCCCGCTGCTGCCCAAAGGTTTGGCCGAGCGGGCCGAGGTGCGCCGAATCGTGGCGTGGTTTGATGGGCGGTTTCGGGCCGATGTGACCGAGACATTGTTGGTGGAAAAGGTCATGCGGCGGCTGAAACGCGATGGGGAGCCGGATAGCGCGTTTATCCGGGTGGGGGCCGCGAACCTGCGCCATCACCTCGAATATGTGGGGCAATTGGCCTATCACCGGCATTGGCTGGCGGGGGAAACGCTGACACTGGCCGATTTTGCCGCCGCTGCGCATCTGAGTTGTCTCGATTATATCGGGGCAGTGAACTGGGCCGAATATCCAGCGGCGAAAAACTGGTATGCAAGGATCAAGAGTCGCCCCGCTTTTCGCCCGCTGCTGGCCGACCACGTCCCCGGCCTGCCCCCGGCGGATCACTATGGGAATGTGGATTTTTGAATTTTTACCGAAAGGGTTCCGATGAGAGTATTTCTGGCAGCATCCGCATCACTTATTTTAGCCATGCCAGTGATGGCCGAGGAGGCAAGCGACGGTTGGACATGCCGTAATGTTGCCGTTGAAATTGCATGTACGGCGGAAGAGTGCAGCGTATCTGACGGCCATACGCCAATGAGCGTTACAATCAGCCCTTCGGAGATAAGTGCCTGCGCTTATTCCGGGTGTTGGGAAGGTGTACCGTCGGCGTCGATGCAGTCAGGACGTTTTCAGGTTGTCACCGGCTCGGCCCTGCCATTTTCAACCGATCCCGATTATCTGGCGGATATATCAGTGACGGTGGACACGAATACCGGCATCGCGACAATTTTGATCAGTGGACAATATGCCCATCCGGCACGCTGTACCCCGCTCAAAAGTGGCGAATGACGGCGATTAGCGTCGGTGCGCCGATCCCGATGCCAAAAGCGGCGAAAGCATAGCCCGCCCAAGCCGAATATCGGGCGACACCCGGCTCGTTCGGATTGATCAGGATGGCATGTTGGTCGCCGATATCGGGCCTTGCATTCACTGATCGGAACGCTGTCGCCCGTTCCATGCCTCCCGTCATCGAGCGGTATTCGTAGACGGGTAGATAATCGGTATGCATAACGCCTTCATCGAAACGACGATTTTCTCCGATATCCACGACCGTCGCGTTGATCTGTTGTGCATTCGCCATGAAGCGGCGCGTTTTTGTGAACATCCATATCCCGAACGAGAGGAACAGCAACGGGACGCCGAACGCCATGATCGCGGTGAGCAGGATAACCCATAAGGGCGCTTCGGTTTCCATGATTTCTCTTTCACAAAGCGCAGGAAAAGGAGCGAACCTGACGGCCCGCTCCTTCAGAAAGCACGGCTCAGTTTGAGTTGCTGACCACCGTTACCGGCACCGACGACCGGACGCCGGGCGCATTCTTGAACGAAACCAAGAGCATGGCGTTGCCGACGCCGTTTCCGGTTGTGGTCAGTTGCGCGGCATATTTGCCCAAACCCGGATTGTTCGCGTCAACATCCCAATAGACCACCTTGATCAGATCGTAGGGATCGCCGCTTACATCATCGAATACGACGTTCTGGGCGTTCGCCTCTTTGTAGCTAAACCCATTATCTGTCACCCCATCCGATGTCTGTACCGTCAGATAGATCGCCGGGAAGATATCGAGGCCGTGAACGGTGTGGGCCGGGTCAGTACGGCTCATCGGCAGGCGGTCGGACTGAAGCGCGAGCTTTGCGGAGACGGGAACCGGACCAGACGGGGCCGCTGGTGCTGGCGTTGGTGCTGGCGCGGCGGGTGCAGCGGGGGCTTGGGGCTGCATCGATGTATAGCCCATGCCCGCGAGGCGGGTTCTCAACTCGTCGTCATTCAGCGAGAATTGGCCGTTGCGCTTGGCGATCTCGTTCCCGATGACCAGTTCGATGGCGTCGTTGCCGAAACCCTGTGACTGAAGCGTGGCGACCTGCGTCGTCAACTGCGCCTCGGTGATCCCCATCATCGCAGCCAGTTGCGCAGCCTCCGATTGAGGGGCCGGTGCCGCAGGCGCGGCAGGCGCTGGGGTGACAGGGGCGGGCGCCGGGGCAGCGGGCGCTGGGGCAGGGGCGGCGGCCACTACCTTGGTCGTGCATGACCCGTAATCCTTGGGACTACCGGCCATATAGTTAGGTTCACCGCCCTTTGTGCAGGTGAAATGCGCGGTTTTGAGGGTATAAGACGTCCCGTTGCTCATGGTCGTCTCGGTCTTCCAGCGATAGACCGAATTGAAGCCGAATTCGGCCATTTCGGCAGGGCTGAAGGTAATATCCACTTCACTTCCGCGCGTGTTCGCCCGTGACAATTCCTGACGGGTTGTGTTAGCGGCGGTGCGCTCCTCGCTCTGGGTCACGCTGCCCGATGCCGATACTGGACCTTTTGAAAAACCAACCTCGGCGGTTTTCGATAGGGCGTTGGTTACCGACGTGCTGTTCTCCTTCGCGTTGGTCTTGGAATTCGTCAGTTCCGTAGAAATCTTGTGCCGACAGAGATTCGTGCAGACATGATCCCAGCTACCGACTGACCGCAGGACGCGCAGCTGTGGCGCCTGCGAAGACGTAACGAGCCAGTCACTGCGGGTGGCGGCATCGTCCCCGAGACAGATGTTCTTTCGGAACACGCTCTTGCTTTTTGGCTGGCCGTAGACCTTTCGCGTGACGAGAGCGCCACTTACGCACATATCATCATTATCCCGCTGTTCGATGTTGATCTGCTTTACAAAGCCCACATCGGTCACGGATGTGCCGTCGACGGCATGTTGAAAGCAACTGCGCGTGTTGCGGTTTAGATCATCCCGGCTAGGCATGTTATCGACCTTAAACGCCGGGGTGACATTGCCATTACTACCGTTGAGAACGACATAGACGCCGTCGTTATCGGTTCCGGCTTCCGAGACATTTTGCACATCGATGCAAATTTCATAGCTGACCCCGGCGGCAATAGCCGGAGCAGAAAAGCCGGTCATCATGGCACAGGCACCCAGCATAGCGAGCAATCTGCGGCAAAAGCGGAGGCCGAAACGTTCTTTTATTGCAGACAGTGTGTAAACAAGTAATTCAACCATAGATATACGCCCCACATTCTACGGGCAATTCAACGAAGTGGGTGTGGAACACACACGCATTTCGATTGGCTTTTTGCCAGCAGCTTCTAGTTGCTTTGAATTGCCTAAATTCAATTAGTAGCAGAATATTTCAATCGGTCCAGATTAATACTTTTAATTTTGACGTGTTATATTTTAGTACAGGTGCAGTGCTTATTATTACCCGTTCTCTAGTCGGGGCTGCAAATGTCTCGTTTTAGAGTAAGTTGATGATATCTTACGCCAACGGTCAGAGGACATTCATCTATGCGCCCCGCTCTTGATATCCGCGCCCGCGATGAGGGGTTTGCTGCGATTGGCATCGCCGACCCCGCCGCTATGCGCCCTGCGGGGGAGCGGATGCGGGGATGGGTGGCAGAGGGGTATCATGGCGAAATGGGGTGGATGGCCGAGCGGATCGACTGGCGGGCGGATGCGACCGTGCTTTGGCCGGAATGCCGCTCCGTCATTATGCTGGCGGAGAATTATGGACCAGAGGACGACCCGCTGGCCACGCTCGCCCAAGCCGACCGGGCAAGCATCAGCGTCTATGCCCGCAATCGCGATTACCATGATCGGATCAAAAAACGGCTGAAACGGCTGGCGCGCTGGATCGTGGAGGAGACGGGGGAGGACGTGAAAGTCTTTGTCGATACCGCGCCGGTGATGGAGAAGCCGCTGGCGCAGGCGGCGGGCCTAGGCTGGCAGGGCAAGCATACCAATCTGGTCAGCCGCGATGTGGGGTCATGGGCGTTTCTGGCGGCGATCTTCACGACGATGGATTTGCCGAAGGACGAAGCGGGGGGCGATAATTGCGGATCGTGCCGGGCGTGCCTCGATATATGCCCCACGGCGGCGTTTATCGCGCCCTATCGGCTGGATGCGCGGCGCTGTATCTCGTACCTGACCATCGAGCATAAGGGGCCGATTCCGCATGAGTTTCGCGCGGCGATGGGCAATCGGATCTATGGCTGCGATGATTGTTTGGCCGTTTGCCCGTGGAACAAATTTGCACAGCAAGCGCAGAACGCGGATTACCACGCCCGCGAGGCGCTGAAATCGCCGAAGCTGGCCGATTTGTTGGCGCTGGATGATGCCGCTTTTCGCGCGCTGTTCACGGCCTCGCCCGTCAAGCGGATCGGGCGTGCGCGATTTTTGCGCAACGTATTGATTGCGAGCGGTAATTCCGGGGATGCCACGCTGATACCGGCGGTGGATGCCTTGCGTAGCGATCCGTCCGACCTAATCCGCGAAGCGGCGGATTGGGCGATGGGGCGATTGCAGGTCGAGTGAACTCTAATATTGGTGCGTTTGGCATGGCTTTCATTATCCACGCTCACCTATCTATGGAATATGTGGCATATTTCATAGATAGGTGAGGGGAGCGTGGTGTGCAGCGCGCGGTTGACTTTTTGCCTATAATGCGTGTTGATGTTCGTGATTTGTTTTTCACGGAGGTATAGCGCGAATGGACTGGGACATCGTTATCGAGATCAATCGGAAGGTGCTGCTGCGGTTCGTGGCGGCGC
>CALFVD010000019.1 GCA_937928005.1 uncultured Neomegalonema sp.
TGGTGCTGCAGAGGAACAGCACCAAAAAATAGCAACCCGGACCAAAGACAGTTGAGCGTCACCCATGCGGAGGCGGCGGGGTCGGAGGCTGCGGCCTGCGCCTTGTTTGGATCGCTCACTCGCTCTCCTCCCATTCGCCGACCCGCGCGAGATGGTCGTAATCGCCTTCCCAGATCACTGTTTCCGGCATCGCTTGTGAGACATAGGGCTGTTTCTCTTGCGCATATTTGCCCAGCAGCTTGGTCAGTCGGTCGAATGCGTTCGCGACCAGTGTAGCCGGTTCCTTAACGGGCACCTCTTCGACCGCGTCCTTGCCGCCTTTCAGCTTGATATAGATCAGCCCGCTTACGGGTCGCGCCGTTACGTCGAATGCCCCCGCCGCCACCATTGCCCCCTGAAGCGGCAATTGTTGTGCCCAGCCGTTCTGCACCTGCGCATTGGTTGGCCCGCTTGCGCCCTTGTAGTCGTAGACGGCATAGGTCGCCTCGGTCGTCAGATCGATCCGGTCGACCACGGCGCGTAGCTCGAACGGCCCTAGCCCCGGTACATCGAAAGTATGGCTGCCCTTCGCTTCCAGCAGCACGGGCGTTTGCAAATCATCGCGCCGCGCCGTCTCCCCCGTCACAAAGGCTGGCCCCACCCGCTTGGCCCGCGCGCGGTAGAACGCTTGATAACTCGGCCAGTTGTCGATCTCCGCCAACCCTTTCTCGGTTAGCTGTGCGAAGAGGGCGACGGGATCCGCCACCGGCCACGAATGTTGCGTTTCGCGCACGAAATGCTCGACGATGGAATGCATGATATTCCCGCGCGTTCGTGCATCCGGTTCCGGTATCAGCGATTCGACTGGATAGAACCGCAATACATGCCTCGCATAGATCGCATACGGATCGCGGATCAACGTCTCCACCTCCGTCACCGACAGGCGCGTGGGCCGAACATCCACCGGCGGTGTTGGGCGGGGGCGGTTGCAGGGCCGCACCTCCCCCTCTGGTTCCGCAAGGCTCATCGCCCGGCGTAGGTAACGCGCCCCATCCATCCGCATCCGGGCCAGCACGTCGGGCGCATAGCCCTTATCCGGCCCCTCGCCCAATAGCGTGACCATCCGTTGCAGCCACCGTGATGGTACGGTCGGTGCGCCATCTTGTTTGCTCGCCCGTGTTAGGATTACGTCGCGCGCCGATATCGCCTGTTGAAAATCATGCGCCGACAGGCCCAGCCGCCGTTCCAGCGCGGGCAGGCCAAAGGCCCGCCGCATTGCCCGACTCATCCATGGGTCGGGGTCGGGTAGGCTGGGCCAGCTATTCTCGTTCAGCCCGCCTAGGATCATCCGATCCGCCCGCTGGGTCCGCGCTTCCATCGTGCCGTAGATGCTGATGCGCGGATGCTGGCCATAGGGTGCGCGGGCGCTGCGCCCTGCCATCAACCCGCCCAGCAGCATCGGCACGGCCCCCGAATCCACTTCTCCTAACTTGTCGGCGTGCTCTTTTAGATC
Organism: uncultured Neomegalonema sp.; assembly: GCA_937928005.1. Taxonomy (GTDB): domain Bacteria; phylum Pseudomonadota; class Alphaproteobacteria; order Rhodobacterales; family Rhodobacteraceae; genus JAHDDY01. The sequence continues at coordinate 1,493 of CALFVD010000019.1, forward strand.
GTTCATGAAGGCCAGTGCTTCTTTACCACTCGCCTGCGCCCAAAGTTCCTCGGTTCCGTCATGGGTCGCCGCAATCGCCTCCGCCGCTTCGCGCAGCCGTGCAATGGCTTCCCCGAATCCGATATCGCACCCGCGTAGTGCATGGAACGGCTCCAGCACCGCCCGCAATCGCGCCAGCCATTCGAGTGCCTCGGCATCCTCTCGTTTGGTCAGCACAATGGCAATCGCGTCCAGATTGGCCCCAGTCGGCTGATGCTCCCGTCCATCCGCGCGTAGGGCGTGTTTCTCGATGGTCCGCACATGGCGTAGGTGCTCGGCGGCTTTGAAACCCAGCTTGCACAAGGGGTTCTTCAGCAATGCGAGGAACCGCACCGGATCGCCCGATAACACCTGCTCGCCACAGAAAACCTCATCCGCCAGCAGCGACAGAAAAATCCCCGGCGGTGTCAGACCCAGCGGCACCCCGCCAGAATCATCCGCCCGCAAGCCCCAGCGCAGCAATGCCGCCGATACCCGCCGCGCCAGCGTTCGGTCGGTTGTCACCAGCGCCACGGTCTTGTCCGGCGTGGCCAGCGTCTCGCGGATGGCGACTGCAATGCTGATCGCTTCGTCCTGCGGCGTCTCCGCTTCGACCAGTGCCACCCCGCCCATCGCCTCGGCGGCGTTGTCGCGTACCCATTTCCGCTCACCCAGCCAGCTATCCGTTACCGGGGCAGGGCGCATCGCCACGCTGATAAACCGCGCTCGTGGCCCCCGCTCGCCCGCCCAATCGGGGATATCGTCACGCGACAGCGCCCCGTCGCGTGCCCCTATCCGCTCTAGTAATCGCGACAGCCCCGCTTGCGGATGGTCCGGCGCGCCCGCCCGTTCCACCCCATCGCGTAGGCCCGCAAAAGTCTCAAAATCCAGATGCCTGTCTACGCCGGGCAGGATCACGGCTCCCTGCGGCAGGTGTGCGACCGCCGCAATCAACTCGCCACTGATCCCCTTGCTACCCGTCGATCCGGCCACGATCACTGGGTTCGTCGGCGGCTCCATCTGCCAAGCCGCAATCTGCCGCGTAATGATCTCCGCCCGCCGCGCCACGGGGTCCATCAATTTGTTGGCTTTCAGATAAGCGGGCCACGCATTGCGAAGGATATTCAGGAAATCCAGCGTCTTCGACCAGTGCTCCGCATGGTCCTCGGGCGACAGGTGCTCCAACGCATCCAGCGACAACCGCTCCTCATGCGCTTGATCCATCAATTGCGTTAGGTCGGTCGCCAGCGCCACCGCCGTTGCCTCCTGCGCCAGTTGCGGTGCGACCTTCGACATCCCCCGCACCAGCCGTGTTAATGTCAGTAGCCGTGCGGTCGGCGCAATCGCCGAGGGCAAACCCGCATCGACCCCGCCCATCGCCTCCAGATCGCCCAGCGTCATCACGCGCGGCGCAAGGATCGGTTTACCCCCCGCCCGCGCCACCATCGCATCCGATATCGCCCGCGCCCCTCGCCTTGTGGGCGCATAGATCGTGATCCGCGCCAATGCCAGCGGATCGCCAGCGGGTAGCCGTGCAAACACCCCATCGGCCAGCGCCTCGGCAAAAGGTGAACCCATCGGAATATTGAAGACGCGCGGCCCGTCCTGCGCCTCGAACATCATCGTAACGCTTCCTCGGCTTCGTTCAGCCCCTCCGGTGTGCCCACATCGCACCAGCCGCCGGGATGCAGGATGCCAAACGCCCGCCCCGCCGTAATCGCGCGGTCCCAGACGAGGTTCAACGAAAACGGCCCCTTGGGAACATCACCGAACAGGGCAGGGGATAGGATTTGCGCCCCGGTAAAGACATATGGCGCGCTCGCCGCCTCCCCTCGCCGCACCAATCGTTCATTATCGAGCGAGAAATCCCCCGCTCGCGAATACCCCACCGCCCTCGCCACAGGCACCAGCAGCAATAGCGCATCCATCCGCGCCGCATCCCATGCCTCAACCAGCGGCACCAGCGCATCCTCGCCGATCCACACATTATCACTGTTCACCACCATGAGAGGCCCATCGCCGAGCAGCGGCAGTGCCTTGGCCACCCCGCCTCCCGTCTCCAGCAATTCACTCGTTTCATCCGAGAATACCACTGCCCGTTCCGCCAGATGCGCGCGTAGCATTTCAGGCCGATAATGTAGGTTCACCACCGCCTCCCCGATCCCCGCTTCCGCCACCCGGTCAAGTGTCCGGTCGATCAGCGTCCGCCCCAGCACCGGCACCATCGGCTTAGGTCGGTCGGCGGTCAGGTGCCGCATCCGCGTACCCAGCCCAGCGGCAAGGATCATCGCTTTCATGTACCATGCTCCGCTACAATCCGCGCCAGCACATCCGGCGTCGGCTGTGGTACATGACGCTCAATGAAACCCCGCAAAGCTGGCATATCGGCCACGTCACGCATCAAATGCGCCCAGACACGCGGGATCATCGACAAATAGCGTGGCTTCCCATCTCGCAGGCATAACCGCGCAAAAATACCCACGATCTTCGCGTTTCTCTGCGCGCCTAGTAAATCGTATTCCCGCTGAAAATCCACCGCATTCAGATCGCCCCGACGCGCCAAATACCGCGCAATCATCGCCTCCGCTAGTCCCGGCGATACATCGCGCCGCGCATCCTCCAGCAATGACATTAGATCATAGGCCGGATGCCCGATTAGCGCGTCCTGATAGTCCAACAATCCAACCCGCGCATCCCCCGCACGTTCCGGCAACCACAGTAAATTCTCGGCATGATAATCCCGCAAAACCAGCGCAGACCGGTCCTCGGCCACTGCGCCCATCGCCTCGCGCAGTAGCCCCCGCCATTCCGCATCCCGGTCGGCGGATGCCCCCGCACCGGCGGCAGGGCACCACCATTCTGTCAGTAGCGCCCCCTCGCGCTCCATCACCGCCATATCATAGGGCGGCACCGCATCCCCCGGCTCTGCCGATAGCGCGTGCAGCACATCCACCGCCGCCTCATAGAGCGGGCATTCCATCGCCGGATCATCCGCACAAAGCCGCGCAAAGAGGCCATTACCAAGATTTTCGAGCAACAGAAAACCCAGCGGCATATCGCGCGCCAGAATCTCCGGCGCGCTCAATCCTCGCGCCCGTAACCGCTCCGTCACCGCCACAAAAGGCCGTACATCCTCGCCCAGCGCATAGGGCGCATCCATCGCGATATGACCGCCCACATGATAGTACCGCCGGTTAGACGCATCGCCGGGCACAGGCGTTGGGTCCGCAACCCCCGCCCTTTCCAGAAACGCCGCAAAGCGATCCTCCCGTGGCTTCGACAATGCGCGGATCAAACGGCCCTCGCCAACCGCCTCAAGCTTGCGCCCGTCGCCATCGTGTTCGAGCGTAATCTCCAGCCGATCCACCGGGGCAAGATCGCCCAGCCGATCCGGCCATTCCACCAGTGTAATCGCGTCGGCAAATCCCTCGATCAGCCCGATTTCGTCCAATTCCTCTGGCCCGGACAGCCGGTACAGATCCGCATGGACGATCCGCCCCCGCTCCGTCTCGTATTCTGCCGTGATCGTGTAGGTTGGGCTTGGGATTGGTTCATCATAGCCGAGCAATTCGCGGATAATCGCCCGCGCCAGCGTCGATTTGCCTGCCCCTAGATCGCCCGATAGCAGGATTACGTCACCGGGCCGTACCACCGTCGATAGTAGCATCCCGGCGGCAATCGTTGCGCGCTCATCGGGCAAGGTGAGCGAAAACCGCGTTTCCACGCTATTCAGCGGCGTGCGGATGGCCCGACTCGCGCTCATGGTTGATGGCCGCGCGTACTGCATCCGCATCGCGCAAGAAGTGGCACACAATCGCTTCGCGCGTCTGCCCTTCGCCCGTTTCGATGGCGATGCGACCGCCCTGTCGTTCCACGAATTGCCGTACCAGCGTGATGCCTAGCTCCACGCGCCGTAATTGCGGGATCGAACTGCTCAGATCATTGCGCCCAAAGATATCGCGGATAGATAGTGGTATCACCGAATCCCGGCATCCGATCCATATCGCCACATGGTCTGGACGATGTCGCACACCAACCTCCAGCGTATCCGTAGCCGCTGCTTCGTTGCGTAAGGCATTGACCAAGGTATGGATCACCTCGCGAAAACGCGGCGCATCCCCCGGCATCGTCCCGATCCCTTCGGGACAATCCAATACCATCTGCGCACCGTCGCCAGAATTTCGGCGGATAAATTCCGTCACCGATACCAGCATTGGCTGGATCTCGATGGCTTCAATACAGAACTCGAAAAACTCGGATTCCAACATTGCCAGATCAATGATGCCACCGATCAATTGGCGCAATTCGTTCGATGCTTGCGAGATATTGTCCACGAACTCGTGCTGGCGTTCGTTCAGCTTGCCGCGCATTTCCTGTCGTAACAGGTCTGAAAACCCGATGATCGTATTCAGCGGGATTTTCAGCTCATGCGACGCACCATGGATGCTCGACAAGAATTGCCCTTTCAGTGCGGATATCTCTTCGAGTTTCTCATACTGCTCCGTCAGCATACGTTCTTTGTGGAATGAATCGGTTACATCACGGAAAGCGAACATCGTCGCCCCATCGGGCAGTGGTGCGGTGAACATATGGATGACGCTGCCATCGGTCCGTTCAAGCGTCTCTTCCCAAACCTCGCGCGTGCCGCCCGTGGCCGAGACATGTCCAACCGCCTTTGCCCATACCGTACGGCTGGGGAAGAGGCGGGCGCATTTCCGTCCAATATCGGTGATATGCGCGGATTCCAGCTCTTCGGCGGATAACCCCCACATTTCCTGAAAAGCCGTATTGGCAAGGCGGCTACGCCCATCCAACCCAAAGACGATCACCCCTTCGCCGAGGCTAGAGAACGTCGCGTGGTAGACCGCCGATACCGTGGCCGCATCGCGCCGCATCGCGTAATGGTCGGTCACATCCTCGAACAATAGCATGAACCCGCCCATTGGATGTGGTTGAGCCAGAACATGCAGGGCCGTCCCATCGGGCAGGTGCCATTGTCGTTCCACAGGGTCGTTTACATCATTACACGCCGTGATGAATTCGTCGCGCCACGCATGAAAATTGCGCGTATGTGGTACGCGGTTTTTTTCGCGTAGATTGTTGAGGATTTCGCGCAAGGACGGATGCCCTTCCAGCCATGCCGCATCCAGACCCCATAGTTTAGTCAGTGTCTCATTGGCAAAACTGAGCCGCGTATCGGGTTGAAAAACCGCTACACCGCGATGTAGCCGATCTAACGTCTCCTCATTAGCGCGCATTTGTTGGACGAGGGCTTCCGAGGCGCTGGCCTGTGTGCTGATATCGACTGCATAGCCGAAGGTTCCACCCTGATAGGCGGTTTCGTAGATTGTTAGCGTTTTGCGAACGCCATCAATTACACCCGTATGGCGGTGGGAGACTTCTGCGCCGCTTTCGCGTGCGCGTTGTGCCTGTGCCCGTATCGCCTGCGCATTCTCGCCACTCAGTAATTCGATTTGGCAGGTCAGCACCGTCTCTATGCTTGGTGCTTCGACCCCCTCGACATAGCGCCGATTTACCCAGTCAAGTCGCCCTGCCGTGTCGCGCCGCCATGCGTAGATTGGGGCATTGGCAAAGCCTTCTTCCAACGTTCGGACATTTTCTTCTGCTGCGACGAGCCTGTCGCTCATGCGGGGGAGGTTTTCTTGCGATCCTTTCGCGTCGATCAAGGTGATCAGCGCCCGTGCGCCTAGCGTTACGCCGGAAAACAGTCGTTGTTGGTTGTCGGTTCCTATGAAACGGCTCTCGAATGGTGTGCCGTCCTCGATCAAGGCTGTCAGTTGGCTTGCGAGGTCATGTACGCAGTCCTCGCGCACCAATGCCCGCGCCACCGCCGTAAAATCTCCGCTATCGTGCAAGCTCTCAAGAATGCGCGCATGGCCCGCCGTCACATGCAGCATATTGCCCGACCAAATTGCCGCCCCATCCGCCCGGTCCAGCAGCAGCGCGTTTAGTGCTTCTTCTGAACTCAGTCGGGCTTCTTCGCTACGATCGATTTCCGTTTCCATCGCGCGCGAGCCTTGCGCGGCCTTCAGCGCATAAAGCGAGCCGCCAATACCCACCGCCGCCAGCGCCAATGCGGCCACACCCCATAGGGGCGGGAATGCCTGCGCCTGTGCCACAACCTCTTCCGCCGCCCATGCAGTGCAGGGCGTTAACAATGCGGGGACAGAGCAAAACAGCGTCTGATTAGAAAGGCTTGTGCGTATCATACCGTCCGGTTCACCGTTGGTCGTGCGCCGTCTAAATAACCGTCAGTCCACACTATTACCAGCCAAAATTCCCTAACGCTGTAGGTGTGTTCGTCACATCAGGGTGTTCGGAAGCGGGTAGCAACACATTCTTGTTCCACCATATTTCTACCAGTGCGCCGGGTAGGGCAGTTTCACTCAATCTCTGGTTGGAAAAGGTGATCTCCGCGCCGCGCCGTTCCAACAGGGTTTTGGCGATGAAAAGCCCCAATCCCATCCCTTCATACCCCCCATCGCGCGCACGAACTCCCTTCCGTGTCGTCAGGAACGGATCGCCCAGCCGCGATGTGACTTCCGATGAAAAGCCCGGCCCGTCATCCTGAATACGGATTGCCAGCCGATCCTCTGTTTCCACGATCTCGATCCACACAACCGAGCGGGCGAAATCCACCGCATTCTGGATTAGATTGCGTAATGCATGGATAATTTCCGGTCGGCGTGGAAAGGTTGGTGAGGGCAGGGCGCTACCGGCCACGATTTCCCCATTGACGAAATATTCAATGCGCTTGCCGGTATGCTCATGCGGTCCCGCCGCCTCTTCTAGTACCGACAACAGCGGTGCAGTGCGGATATGCTCCATGTCCTGACTGCGAATACTCGCCATATCCGATAGGATCGTGCGGCACCGTGTCGTCTGCTCCCGGATGAGGGCGAGATCGTCTGCATCTATCCCTCCCCGCTCATGGTCGCGCTCCATCTCCCGCGCTGTCAGGGCAATGGTCGCCAGCGGAGAACCCAATTCATGTGCGGCGGCGGCGGCCATCGTGCCCAAGGCCGATAACCGCTGCTCCCGCGCCAGTGCCAATTGCGTCGCCGCCAATGCCTGAGACATCCCAAATGCTTCATCCGCCACGCGCCGAACATAGATTGCGATGAACCCGACCCCGATAATCAGCGCGCAGCCAATCCCTAACAAGTAGGTGTCTGGTAGTTCCAATTTGCCGTTCGTCTCATGGACCAGAGGTAGATGCGCCAACTCCAGCACGAAGATCGACAACAGCGCAATCCCGACCACAAGCTGCGCACTCTGTCGGTTGAGTGCGGCGGCGGCAACTGTGGCTGGGGCGATGAACAGTAGTGAGAATGGGTTGCCCACTCCCCCTGTCAGCCCCAACAACAGCCCAAGCTGTGCCATGTCGAACAGTATCCAGAGCAGCGCGGTACGCTCTGACAAACGCGCATTGGGCGCCATCGTTAGCATTGTGATGACGTTGAACCACACCGATGCAAGGATCACCGCCAAGCATGGTCCCATCGGTAATTCATAGCCGAGGCCATAGCGCGTCACCATCAGGGTCAAGAACTGACCCGTAAGCGCGATCCACCGAATATTGCGTAGCGTTTTCGCGCGCAGCCAATGCCGTTTGCGCATCCCTAGCGCAAAATGCTCGCCTAGAGCCGCTTCGTCGCCTGCCATGGGGGTCATCGGCATTGGTTGCTCCTCAGAATTCCATTATCAAATAGCATCCCAAGATTATGCGTCCCGCAAAAGTGACGAGATGTCCCGTTGTATCGTTGCATTAGGGCGCGATAATAAAGCGAGTAATCGTATTTCGGAGGTTTTCTACATGGCTCTCGCAACCCGCGCACTTCTCACAATTGGCACGGCGATCACGGTCGCGGTTGTTGGAACGGCCGGGTATTTTGCAGCCGGAGGCTACGCGCCGGGCGCGCGCGATTGCCCCGGCGGTCTGGTGGGGGCCGATATCGGCGGTCCATTCACCCTGACCACCCATACCGGCCAACGCATGAGCGATACTGATTTCGCGGGCCAGCCGACACTCCTGTATTTTGGCTTTGCGACCTGCCCCGATATCTGCCCTACCGAATTAGCGGATATTGCGGCGGCGGCGGATATCGTGTCTGAGAAGACCGACATGACCGTCAACACCGCCCTGATTACCATCGACCCTAAGCGCGACACCCCCAAAGTCCTCGCCGAATACGTCCCTTATTTTCACGATTCTATGGTGGGTCTGACCGGCACCGCCGAGGAAATCAAGGCGGTGGCCAAACAATACCGCGTCTATTACGCCGAACGCCCCGATCAAGACTTCCCCGATGGTTATTCGATGGACCATTCCAGCTTTATCTACTTGCTCGGCAAGGACGCGAATTTTATCACATATTTCAAATACGAGGATAATCCCGACCGTATCGCCGAAGGCGTGGCCTGCCATCTGGGGTATTGAGCGGCATTGTGCGACGCGCTCGCTACCTGTAACTCTGTCCCCATGATGCAAGGACACTTATGATGCAGGGGTTTGGCGATGCCTTTGCGGCGGCTTTTGCCCTGATTGTTGGTTTCGATGCCGATTTGATGGAGATTGTTCTCCTGTCGTTGCGCGTCACCCTCAGCGCCGTCGCGTTGGCCTGCATCATCGGTTTTCCGTTGGGTGCCGCTCTGGCGGTGGGCCGGTTTCCGTTTCGCACAACGCTCACGGTCCTTATCAATGCGCTCATGGGCCTGCCTCCCGTGGTGGTTGGACTTGGTGTCTATCTGATGCTGTCACGGGCTGGACCCTTCGGCGCGCTGGGCCTGCTCTACACCCCCACGGCCATGATTATCGCCCAGACGATCCTCGTCACCCCCATCGTCGCCGCGCTAACCCGTCAGATCGTCGCCGATCTCGATACCGAATACCACGAAACGCTCCGCTCGATGGGCGCGGGCCGTGCCGCACGCATAGGGACGCTGCTTTGGGATGGCCGCTTCGCGCTTATGACCGCCGCATTGGCCGGATTGGGCCGCGCGCTGGCCGAGGTCGGCGCGGTGATGATCGTTGGTGGTAATATTGATCATGTTACCCGTGTGATGACCACGGCAATCGCGTTGGAGACATCGAAGGGCGAACTCGCCGTTGCGTTGGGCCTTGGTATCATCCTGATGATCCTGTCTATCGTTATCAATGCTTTGCTGATGGGCGCACGGTCGGCGTCTGAAAGAGCGGCCTATGCTTAGATTGGTCAAATCCGCTCCCCCACCGCTCGCCCTGCGTCTCGATAATATCAGCCTGTGCCGGGGCGGGCGCATGGTTGTCGATAGCCTCGATCTCGATGTCCCCGCACAGGGCATTACCGCAATCATGGGGCCGAACGGTGCAGGCAAAAGCCTCAGTTTGCGTATTATGGCTGGTCTGGTCGCGCCAGATAGGGGGGCTTGCCGCCATGATTTCACTGGTAAGCAGGATATCGCTCTCGTTTTTCAGAAACCGGTTCTCCTACGCCGCACTGTCCGTGCAAACCTCGCCCATGCCCTCGCCCTTTATGGCGTGCCTCGCGCCCGGCGAAAGGTTCGCATTGCTGAATTGCTGGAATTCGGACGCCTTGGTCCCATCGCCGATAGCCCCGCGCGCGCGCTCTCTGGTGGTGAACAACAGCGTGTCGCCATGGTCCGCGCACTTGCCGCCAAACCCAAACTTCTCCTCCTTGATGAGCCAACCGCCAGCCTCGACCCACAGGCAACCGATGCTATCGAAACCCTGATCCGCGATACAGCAGCGAAAGGGGCGGCGGTCGTTATCGTCACCCATGACCGGGGACAGGCAACCCGCCTTGCCGATCACGTCCGCTTCATGCACAAAGGCACGCTGGTCGAGGCTGCGCCCGCCAGTGATTTCATGCTCGCCCAGAAATCGCCCGAAGCGCAGGCATACTTGGCCGGTAAGCTTCTTCTCTGACGCAGGATAGTCGATGCGCCTGACCTCTCTTCTTGTTGCCGCCACGCTCGCCACCCCGGCTGTCGCGGATGATTTCATCATCGTGCAATCCACGACATCAACCGCAAATTCAGGTCTGTATGATGCGATCTTGCCTGAATACGCGAAAGTAGATGACACCGAAATTCGCGTCGTTGCCGTTGGCACCGGCCAAGCCTTGCGTAATGCCCGCAATTGCGATGGTGACGTGTTGTTGGTCCATGCGAAAGCTGCCGAAGAAGCTTTTGTTTCCGAAGGGTATGGTGTATCGCGCAGTGACGTAATGTATAATGATTTCGTTCTTGTTGGCCCAAGCGATGATCCGGCAAACGCGAAAGATGCTGATACCATCAGTGCGGCCCTTGATGCCATCGCCACCGCCCGCGCCCTCTTTGCCTCACGCGGCGATGACAGCGGTACGCATAAGAAAGAGCGCGCTCTCTGGGCCACCACCACGACCGATCCCAGTGATGCCAGCGGCGCATGGTATCGCGAAACCGGCTCCGGTATGGGCGCAACCCTCAATATTGCGACCGGCATGGGCGCTTACACCCTCACCGACCGGGCCACATGGATTGCTTTTGCTAATAAGGGCGATATGCGCATTTTGTTCGAGGGCGATGAAGCCTTGTTCAATCAATACGGCATTATCCTCGTAAATCCGGCAAAATGCCCATTGATAAAAGCAGATGCAGCGCAATCCTTCATAGATTGGATCATCTCGCCAATCGGTCAATCCGCCATCGCCGCCCATACCCGCGATGGCCAGCAACTCTTCTTCCCGAATGCCGCTAAATAACACCGATACCCGACCGAACATCCTCCTGAATACAACCCGTTATTACTCACTTTCTAGTATATGTAATATGTTGCATATTGCATATCTGAGCTGATTAACATGCCGTATGCTGCAAATAGGAATAGGGTGGCCAGCATGTTTCTCAAATGCCTCCCTTGCGCCGCATCCGCCACTGGCGCAATCTTCGCGTGTTTTCCATTACTCGCGACAGGACTCCCATGCCCGACCGCAAGACCATCCTCATCACCGGCTGTTCCTCTGGTATCGGTTACACTTGCGCCCATGGGCTAAAGGTGCGCGGCTGGCGTGTTATCGCTTCCTGCCGCCGTGCTGCTGATGTTGAGCGTCTGCGTGCCGAGGGTTTGGAATGTGTCCTGATCGACTACGAAGACGAGGCCAGCATCCATACCGGTTTCGACGAGGCGTTTGACCTCACTGAAAACCGCCTTGATGCCCTGTTCAACAATGGGGCTTACGGCATCCCCGGCATGACAGAAGACCTCTCGACCGATGCCTTGCGCCAGATATTCGAGGCCAATTTCTTTGGCTGGCATACGCTCACCTGTCGCGCGATTCCGGTCATGCGTGAGGCGGGCGCAGGGCGCATCGTCCAGAATTCCTCCGTCCTTGGTTTCGCCGCCCTCAGAACGCGCGGCGCGTATAACAGCACCAAATTCGCGCTGGAGGGTCTGACCGATACCCTACGCATAGAGCTGCATGGTACGGGCATCCACATGGTCTTGATCGAACCCGGCCCCGTTACCAGCAAAATCCGCGAAAACGCTCGCGCCCATTACGAAAAATGGATCAAGCCGATCCGCGAGCATTCGCCATGGGATGATTATTACGGCGAGACGCTGGAGCCGCGACTCTACGATCCTGAATCCTCAAAAGACCGTTTTGAGCTTGGCCCCGAATCTGTGCTGCGAAAGTTGATCCATGCCCTCGAATCACCCCGACCAAAGCCACGCTATTACGTTACCACACCCACCTATATCGCCGGTACGCTCAAGCGGCTGCTTCCTACCCGCATGTTCGATGCGGTCATGCGCCGCAGTTCTTGATGGTTTGTTGCACCCAACTATCGGTTTAAATACTTTGTCATGACAAAAATAATTCTCGCCCTAGCCCTGCTCGTAATGGCCGCCGTGGTCGTCGTCTTGGGGCGTGGCATGGGCACCATCGGCAAGTCGGATACGGCCAGCGCCCGCCTGTCCAATCGCATGATGCGCTGGCGTGTTGGCCTGCAATTCCTCGCCGTGGCCTTGATCGTCCTCGTGACGTGGCTCGCGACTCTCACCTGATCGGAGCCAAAATGGTCGTCCTCTCGAAAATTTACACGAAAACCGGCGACAAGGGCGAAACGGCCCTCGGTAATGGCGAGCGCGTGCCCAAATTCGCGCCCCGCGTCGATGCCTATGGCGGCACCGATGAGACGAACGCCACCATCGGCCTCGCTCGCCAGCATGCGACCGGTGAGATGGATGCGGCCCTATCGCGCATCCAGAATGACCTGTTCGATCTTGGGGCCGATCTCTGCCGCCCTGATATGGCCAAGGACGCCGAGGCCGAATACACGCCGCTCCGTATGACGCCCGCCCAGACCGAGCGCCTCGAAGCCGAAATCGACGCCATGAACGAGCGGCTGGAACCGCTCCGCTCCTTCGTCCTCCCCGGCGGCTCGGCTCTGTCGGCGGCGCTGCACCTGTGCCGCACAGTCTCCCGCCGCGCCGAGCGCGGCATCGTCGAACTCTCCACACAGGAAGACATCAACCCCGACGCCATCCGCTACGCCAATCGTCTAAGCGACTGGCTCTTCGTCGCCAGCCGCATCGCCAATGATGACGGCAAGGCCGATGTGCTGTGGGTTCCCGGAGCGAACCGCTAACCTCAGGGAAGCGGCGAATGCAACGCATTCGATGAGGGGAAGGGGCAAACCGATAGGTCTTTTCACCATGTCTAATCCCTTCCTCGACTGGCTGTCGGATATCCTCATCATCCCCGGCCTGCCGCTCGCGGCCCTCATCATCGGCGGGTATCAGGCTATCTGGCGTGATCGGCGTCACTTCTGTTTTGTGCTGAATGTCGCCGTTATCCTGATCATCGGCGTTCTCGCGATATTGCAGCCGGTCGACGGGGCCGCGCCTGTGCCGGGGATGATCGTCGTTCTCTACATGTTTTTATATCTTCCTGCACATCTTGCCTTGCTAGCTCTGATCTGGGGCATATCTTTCTATCGCGAACGCCGTCACGATGCGCGACAGGCAAAAGCGGATGGAAACGATCCTACGATCCGAATGTTTATGCTCGCGCCCACGTCGCATATCCGCCACCGCCGAAATGACGCATCCGAGACAGCCCGCGTCGCTTTTGCCTCTGGTGTCCGAGGACGTGGGGCGGTATGCGAAGCAAGGACGTAGATAAACTCGCCGTGCGCGGGTCTTGGGAGGTATGGTGATGAAGATACTCGTGCCCGTAAAGCGGGTGATCGACTATAACGTAAAGGTGCGCGTCAAGGCGGACCAGTCGGGCGTCGATCTGGCCAATGTGAAGATGTCGATGAATCCTTTCGACGAAATTTCCGTCGAACAGGCGATCCGCCTCAAAGAAGCGGGACAGGCTGAGGAAGTGGTCGTCGTCTCTATCGGCGTCACTAAATCACAAGAAACCCTGCGCAACGCCCTCGCCATGGGGGCTGACCGTGCGATTCTGGTCGAGGCCACCGATAACGTCGAAAACGATATCGAGCCGCTTGCGGTTGCTAAAATCCTCAAAGCCATCGTTGATGAGGAGCAGCCCGGTCTGGTCCTCTTGGGCAAGCAGGCGATCGACAATGACATGAACGCCACTGGCCAGATGCTCTCCGCTCTCATGGGCTGGCCACAGGCGACCTTTGCCTCTGAAATTGCTATCGAAGGCGACAAGGCCAAGGTCACTCGTGAGGTTGACGGCGGTCTTCAGGTCATCTCTGTCAACATGCCCTGCGTGATGACTGTCGACCTGCGCCTGAACGAGCCGCGCTATGCATCGCTACCGAATATTATGAAGGCCAAGAAAAAACCGATGGAGACGAAGACGCCCGCCGATTACGGCGTCGATATCACCCCGCGCCTGACCATCGAAAAAGTCGAAGAGCCGCCCGCCCGTAAGGCTGGTGTGATCGTCGGCTCGGTCGATGAGCTGGTCGAGAAACTCAAAACCGAAGCGGGAGTGCTCTAATATGGCTGTTCTTCTTCTCGCCGAACACGACAATGAGTCGCTGAACGATGCAACTGCGAAGACCGTAACTGCCGCACAGGCAATGGGTGGTGATATCCATGTTCTCTGCGCTGGGTCCGATTGTGGTGCAGTCGCCGAGCAGGCTGCCAAGCTTGACGGTGTGGCCAAGGTTCTTTGCGCCAAGGATGCTTCATACGGGCATGATATGGCCGAGCCTCTCGCCGCCCTGATTGTTGGTCTTGCTGGCGATTACGACCACATCGTCGCGCCCGCCACCACCAGCGGCAAGAACGTGATGCCTCGTGTCGCGGCTCTGCTCGATGCTATGGTTATCTCCGATATCTCTGGCGTGCATGGGCCAGATACCTTCGAGCGGCCTATCTATGCGGGCAATGCGATGGCGACCGTCAAATCTTCCGACGCCAAGAAAGTCATCACCGTGCGCGGTGCCAGCTTCGATGCGGCGGGGGAGGGTGGTTCTGCATCCATTGAGGAAATCGCTGCTGCCGCAAATCCCGGCCTCTCCGAATGGGTCGAGGATAAGGTGGTCGAGAGTGACCGCCCCGAACTCACCTCCGCCAAGCGCATCATTTCCGGTGGTCGTGGCATGGGGTCAAAGGAAAATTTCGAGATCATCGAAAAGGTCGCCGACAAGATCGGTGCCGCCGTCGGTGCGTCCCGTGCAGCGGTCGATTCGGGTTACGCGCCCAACGACTATCAGGTGGGCCAGACCGGCAAGGTCGTCGCTCCTGAACTGTACATCGCCGTTGGTATCTCCGGCGCGATCCAGCACCTTGCGGGGATGAAGGATTCGAAAGTCATCGTCGCGATCAACAAGGACGAGGAAGCACCGATCTTCCAGGTCGCCGATTACGGCCTCGTAGCCGACCTTTTCGACGCGATGCCAAAGCTCGAAGCGGCGCTCTAAACTTTATACGATGCATTAAAATCAAAAAGTCGCCCCATAGAGGGCGGCTTTTTTTCTTTTATGACAAACACTTGGCAAAATGCTGCACCTGCGCAAAAGAATCCGTAAAACTCCCTGAATACGGGGTTGACGCGAACGGTACGCATAAGTAGGTTCCGCGAACTCCAAGGCGAGATGTGCCGTGGAGTAAGACTCCAGACGCGGGTAGGCATGATCCGGGCGAACGCCCCGATCCTCTGTTTCGGCTTCGGGAAGGCGCTTGTGCCGATCCGAGGCGCTGCTTGTTGTCGAAACCGAATTTGACGACCCGTTCACCGTGAGTAGGGCTGCCTGAATGCCGACGATACAACAGCTTATCCGCAAGCCGCGCAAACCCAAGATTAAGCGCAGCAAATCGGTTCACCTCGAGGAGTGCCCGCAGAAGCGTGGCGTGTGCACCCGCGTCTACACGACGACCCCGAAAAAGCCGAACTCGGCATTGCGCCGTGTTGCGAAGGTTCGCCTGACCAACGGCTATGAGGTCATCAGCTACATCCCCGGTGAAGGTCACAACCTTCAGGAACACTCTGTTGTTCTTATCCGTGGTGGCCGCGTGAAAGACCTTCCCGGTGTTCGTTACCACGTTCTTCGCGGCGTGCTCGATACTCAGGGTGTCAAAGACCGTAAGCAGCGCCGTTCAAAATATGGCGCTAAGCGTCCGAAGTAAGGAAGAGCAGATATGTCCCGTCGTCACCGCGCCGAGAAACGCGAAGTCCTGCCCGACCCAAAGTTCGGCGATACCGTTTTGACCAAGTTCATGAACAACCTCATGTACGATGGTAAGAAGTCCAATGCCGAGACCATCGTTTACGGTGCTCTTGACATCGTAGAAGAAAAGACCCGTCGCGACCCTATCGAGGTGTTCCGCGAGGCGCTCGACAATATCAAGCCCGCCGTGGAAGTCCGTTCCCGTCGTGTTGGTGGTGCTACCTATCAGGTGCCTGTCGATGTTCGCCCGGAGCGCCGCGAAGCACTCGCGATTCGCTGGCTCATCAAAGCGGCCCGTGCTCGGTCTGAAAATACTATGATCGACCGTCTCTCTGGTGAGTTGGTCGATGCAATCAACAACCGTGGTTCTGCCGTTAAGAAGCGCGAAGATACGCATAAGATGGCTGATGCTAACAAAGCCTTCTCGCACTTCCGCTGGTAAACCCGTCCTGATCCACGCTTACGTCAAGGTAATCTGACATGGCCCGCGAATATCCACTAGAACGCTACCGGAACTTCGGAATCATGGCGCATATTGACGCCGGTAAGACGACGACGACCGAGCGCGTTCTGTTTTATACTGGCAAGTCGCATAAAATTGGCGAAGTGCATGACGGTGCGGCCACCATGGATTGGATGGAGCAGGAGCAGGAGCGTGGCATTACGATCACCTCCGCTGCAACCACGACATTCTGGGAGCGTACCGAGGACGGTTCGACCGCTCAATCGCCTAAATACCGCTTCAACATCATCGACACGCCGGGTCACGTTGATTTCACGATTGAAGTCGAGCGTTCGCTTGCGGTTCTAGACGGTGCTGTCTGTGTTCTTGATGCCAATGCAGGTGTTGAACCTCAGACCGAAACAGTGTGGCGTCAGGCTGATCGCTATAAAGTCCCGCGCATCGTTTTCGTTAATAAGATGGATAAGACCGGCGCAGATTTCTTCAACTGTGTGAAGATGATCAAAGACCGTACTGGCGCGACGCCCGTGCCCGTTCAAATCCCAATCGGTTCCGAAACCGAACTCGAAGGCATGGTTGATCTGATCACGATGCAGGAATGGGTTTGGGAAGGTGAAGATCTCGGTGCATCTTGGCAGCTCCGCCCTATTCGCGATGAGCTGAAAGATACCGCCGATGAATGGCGCGCTACGATGATCGAGAACGCCGTCGAAATGGACGACGACGCGATGGAGGCTTTCCTTGAGGGTGAGGAGCCATCGAATGAGAAGCTAATCGAGCTGCTCCGCAAGGGCACTCTGTCGCTTTCCTTCGTACCAGTCATCTGTGGTTCGGCGTTCAAGAACAAGGGCGTGCAGCCCATGCTCAATGCCGTGGTAGATTTCCTCCCCGGTCCCCTAGACGTGCCTGCCTACACGGGCTTCGCGCCGGGTGATGAGACGGAAACCCGCAATATTGAACGTCATGCCGATGACGAGGAGCCGTTCTCCGGCCTCGCCTTTAAGATTATGAACGATCCGTTTATGGGTACGCTGACCTTTACGCGCATCTATTCGGGTAAGGTCAACAAAGGCGACTCGCTACTGAACTCGACCAAAGGCAAAAAAGAGCGTGTTGGCCGTATGGTCATGATGCACTCGAATAAGCAGGACGAAATTCAGGAAGCATTCGCAGGCGACATCATCGCCTTGGCGGGTCTGAAAGATACAACGACAGGTGACTCGCTCTGCGATATCCAGAAGCCCGTCGTTCTTGAAACCATGACCTTCCCCGATCCTGTTATCGAGATTGCGGTTGAGCCAAAAACCAAGGCTGACCAAGAGAAGATGTCAACAGGTCTTGCCCGTCTTGCCGCTGAAGATCCATCCTTCCGCGTCGAAACTGATCTCGAATCGGGTCAGACGATTATGAAAGGGATGGGAGAGCTTCACCTTGACATCCTTGTTGATCGTCTAAAGCGTGAATTCAAGGTTGAGGCGAATATCGGCGCGCCACAGGTTGCTTATCGTGAGACGATCACAAAGCTGCATGAATTGGATTACACCCATAAGAAACAATCGGGTGGTACGGGCCAGTTTGCGCGCGTTAAGCTGATCATCGAACCGACAGAACCGGGCGAAGGTTATAGCTTCGAGAGTAAGATCGTCGGTGGTGCGGTTCCGAAAGAATACATCCCCGGCGTCGAGAAGGGTATTTTGTCGGTTATGGATAGCGGCCCGCTTGCTGGCTTCCCCGTTATCGACTTCAAGGTTCAGCTTGTCGATGGTGCTTTCCACGACGTTGACTCCTCGGTCCTCGCCTTCGAGATCGCCGCACGCGCTGGTATGCGTGAGGGTATTAAGGCGGCGAACCCGAAACTACTTGAACCGATGATGAAAGTTGAAGTTCTGACGCCTGAAGAATATACGGGCGGCATTATTGGTGATCTGACCTCCCGTCGTGGTCAGGTTCAGGGGCAGGACACACGGGGCAATGCCATCGTGATCGACGCCTTCGTGCCGCTGGCTAACATGTTTGGCTACATCAACACCCTGCGCTCCATGTCTCAGGGTCGGGCGAACTTCTCGATGCAATTCGACCATTATGAACCGGTTCCGCAGGCACTCGCCGAGGAAATCCAGACGAAATATCAGGGCTGAAGATGATCGGCAGCTTTCATATAACACGTCGGTTGTTGCTCGGTGCGTTTGCTGCGCTTGCTCTTGGAGCTTGTGTGTCAGGTCCATCGCCACAGCAACTTAGCACTGTTTCTGTGCGTGACGTTACGGTTGAGGTTTTACCTATTGGTGAAACCCTACGTGGCGTTGATTACACGGATGCCGAGGTGAAGACGCTTGTTGAGAAAGCGTTGGCCGATGAGTTGGCCAAATATAGTGGCAGCCGAAAAGTGGATGCCAGTGTAACTGTAACTCAGGCTTACGTTCCGTCGGTTGGGGCGATGTTTTTGATCGGTGCCTTTGCTGGAACGCCCATTATAAACGGAACGTTGACTGTAACTGACGTGGCTACGAGTCAGGTTCTCGCATCGGCGATACCTGTCAGAAGTGGTGGTACGGCCAGAGAGAATGTCGGAACTCGCATTAATGTTCTGGCCATTGGATTGGCTGAGCAGGTTGCGCGAACGATAGGTAATACGGTCCAACCGCAGTCTTGAAGACTGTTTGGACAATGAAGATGTTTGATCCGATGCCCATCCGGGGCGGACACACTACGGAGACCAGAGATGGCTAAGGAAAAGTTTGAACGCACTAAACCGCACGTCAATGTCGGCACCATTGGCCATGTTGACCACGGTAAAACCACGCTGACCGCTGCGATCACCAAACAGTTCGGCGAGTTTAAAGCGTATGACCAGATTGACGCGGCGCCTGAAGAAAAAGCGCGTGGCATCACCATCTCGACCGCGCATGTCGAGTATGAGACGCCAAACCGTCACTACGCCCACGTCGATTGCCCCGGCCACGCTGACTATGTGAAAAACATGATCACGGGTGCAGCGCAGATGGACGGCGCTATCCTCGTCGTGAACGCAGCAGATGGCCCGATGCCCCAGACCCGTGAGCACATCCTGCTTGCCCGTCAGGTTGGTGTTCCTGCGCTGGTCGTTTTCCTGAACAAAGTCGATCAGGTCGATGACGAGGAGCTTCTGGAGCTTGTCGAGATGGAAGTGCGTGAGCTGCTTTCCTCATACGAATTCCCCGGCGATGATATCCCTATCATCTCAGGTTCGGCTCTCGCCGCTCTTGAAGATCGCGACGATAACATTGGTAAAGACAAAATTGCTGAGCTGATGGAAGCGGTCGACAGCTACATCCCGACCCCAGAGCGCCCCATTGATCAGCCGTTCCTGATGCCCGTCGAAGGCGTCTTCTCGATTTCTGGTCGTGGTACAGTTGCCACGGGCCGTGTCGAGCGTGGTGTCGTTAAAGTCGGTGAGGAAATCGAAATCGTCGGTATCCGCGACACGAAGAAAACCACCTGTACCGGCGTTGAGATGTTCAAGAAGCTTCTCGATCAAGGTCAAGCAGGCGATAACGTGGGCGTTCTGCTCCGTGGTGTTGACCGTGAAGGTATTGAGCGCGGGCAGATTCTCTGCAAGCCCGGTTCCGTCACGCCACACACGAAGTTCGAGGCTGAAGCCTACATCCTGAATAAGGAAGAAGGCGGTCGCCATACGCCATTCTTCACAAACTATCGCCCACAATTCTACTTCCGCACCACGGACATCACCGGTTCGGTGGACTTGCCCGAAGGTACGGAAATGGTCATGCCCGGTGATAACGTGAAGATGACTGTTACGCTCATCAACCCAATCGCGATGGAAGAGAAGCTTCGCTTCGCCATCCGTGAAGGTGGACGTACGGTCGGCGCAGGCGTCGTCGCAAAAATCATCGAGTAATACACTCGATCCATCAGAAGCCGGGATGATAGTTTCCCGGCTTCTTTCTTTTCTTTTGATTGGCAAGAGGCGTTCCCATGCAGGGACAGAATATTCGCATTCGGCTGAAGGCTTTCGACCACCGTACGCTCGATAGTTCGGCGGCGGAAATCGTTAACACAGCCAAACGCACAGGCGCCCAGGTTAGAGGTCCGATCCCCTTGCCGACGCGGATTGAGCGTTTCACGGTTCTACGGTCGCCCCATATCGACAAGAAGAGCCGCGAGCAATTCGAGATCAGGACGCATAAGCGTCTTCTCGACATCGTTGACCCGACCCCGCAAACCGTCGATGCGCTAATGAAGCTCGACCTTGCGGCCGGTGTCGATGTCGAAATCAAGCTTTGAGGGAGAGGGCGATATGCGCACAGGCGTAATCGCGCGGAAACTGGGCATGACCCGGTTGTTCATGGAGGATGGCAGGCAGGTGCCCGTCACAGTCCTCAGCATGGACAACGTACAGGTCGTGGCACAGCGCACGAACGAGCGCGACGGCTATACAGCCGTGCAGCTCGGAGCTGGAGCGGTAAAAGCGAAGAATGTGACCAAGCCAATGCGCGGTCACTTTACTGTCGCTAAGGTCGAGCCGAAACGTAAAGTCACAGAATTCCGTGTCACCGAGGATAACCTCATCGACGTGGGCGAAGAGATCATTGCCAGCCATTTCTTTGAAGGACAGCTTGTCGACGTTGTCGGTACGTCCATTGGTAAGGGCTTTGCTGGTGCGATGAAGCGCCACAACTTTGGCGGCCTTCGCGCGACACACGGTGTTTCGATTAGTCACCGTTCGCACGGTTCTACTGGCCAATGTCAGTTTCCGGGCAAGGTGTTTAAGGGCAAGAAGATGGCCGGTCATATGGGTGCTGCCCGTGTGACGACCCAAAACTTGCGCGTCGAACGTACCGATGTTGATCGCGGCCTCGTTATGGTTCGGGGTGCTGTCCCCGGTGCTAAAGGTGGCTGGGTCATCATTCGTGATGCTGTGAAAAAAGATCAAAGTGAGGCCGTCCTTTATCCGGGTGCCCTCCGTTCCGCCGCCAAGGAAGCCGAGAAAGCCGCCGAGGAAGCCGCTGCCGCCGCAGCAGCCGAGGAGGAAGCAGCACGCGAAGCCGCCGCTGCCGCCGAACAGGCTGCGATGGAAGCTGATGCTTCTTCTGAGAGTGATGCTGCCGATGGTGCGTCCGATACCGATGAAGGGAATAAAGGATGAAACACGATGTCCTGACCCTTGATGCATCCGCATCCGGCGATATCGAACTGGATGATGCTATCTTCGGCATTGAGCCTCGTGCAGACATTCTGCACCGTGTTGTTCGGTGGCAGCTTGCACGTAAGCAAGCAGGTACGCACTCGACCAAGGGCCGTTCCGATGTGTCCTATTCGACCAAGAAGATCTATCGCCAAAAAGGCACCGGGGGCGCACGCCACGGTTCCCGTGGTGCGCCGATCTTCCGGGGCGGTGGTGTCTATAAAGGACCGACACCACGCAGTCACGCACATGATCTGCCTAAAAAAGTTCGTACGCTTGGCCTGAAAATGGCCTTGTCCGACAAGGCTTCGTCCGACCGCTTGATCGTCATCGACGATGCAAAGCTTGAAGACGGTAAGACCAAGTCGCTCAAGGAGCATCTCGCAAAGCTTGGCGTCCGCAAGGCGCTGTTCATCGCTGGTGATGAAGTAGATGCGGGTTTTCTACGTGCCGCTCAAAATCTAGCCAATGTTGATGTACTGCCGAGTGCTGGGGCGAATGTTTATGACATCATGCTCAAGGATACGCTGGTCGTCACACGCGCCGGTATCGAAGCGTTGACCGCTCGTTTGGCGAGTGAACCCAAGAAAGGAGCCTCGGCATGAGCGATATCAAGCCGGAGCATTATGACGTTGTTCGTCGTCCATTGATTACCGAAAAAGCGACCATGGCTTCTGAAGCCAATGCCGTTGTTTTTGAGGTGGCCATTGATGCGACAAAGCCCGCAATCCGTGATGCGGTTGAGGCGCTGTTCAATGTCAAAGTCAAGAGTGTCAATACCCTGATCCAAAAAGGAAAACGTAAGGTTTTCCGGGGGCGTCAAGGTCGGCGTAGTGACTTCAAAAAAGCGATTGTTCGTCTCGAAGACGGGAACATGATCGACGTAATGACGGGCCTCTGATAGAGGCTTTGGACGAATTCTAGGCGGGGGCATGGCCCCCGACGCGGGAGACAGGAAGCATGGCGTTAAAGAAATACAAGCCGACTACGCCGGGCCAGCGCGGGCTGGTGCTGATCGACCGCTCCGATCTGTGGTCGGGCCGCCCCGAGAAGACCCTCACGCAGGGTTTGACGAAAAAAGGTGGTCGTAACAATACAGGACGCATTACGGCGCGTCGGATCGGTGGCGGAGCGAAAAAGCTTTACCGGATTATCGACTTCAAACGGCGTAAGTGGGACATCCCCGCGATCGTCGAGCGGATCGAATACGATCCCAACCGTACTGCGTTCATTGCGTTGGTTGAATACGAGGATGGCGAGCGCGTGTATATCCTCGCGCCTCAACGCCTGAATGTCGGCGATAAGATCGTCGCGGGCGAAAAAGTCGATATCAAGCCGGGCAACGCAATGCCGCTTTCCGGTATGCCGGTTGGTACGATTGTCCATAATGTCGAGATGAAGCCCGGTAAAGGCGGTCAGATCGCGCGTTCCGCTGGCTCTTATGTCCAGTTTGTTGGCCGCGATGGCGGCTATGCTCAGGTTCGTCTCGGTTCGGGCGAATTGCGCCGCGTGCGTCAGGAATGCATGGCAACCGTTGGTGCTG
Organism: uncultured Neomegalonema sp.; assembly: GCA_937928005.1. GTDB lineage: Bacteria > Pseudomonadota > Alphaproteobacteria > Rhodobacterales > Rhodobacteraceae > JAHDDY01. The sequence goes on from CALFVD010000019.1 coordinate 24,362, forward strand.
TGTCAAACCCCGACCACTCGAACCAGAACTTCGGCAAAGCTGGCCGTACCCGTTGGAAGGGTAAGCGCCCCTCCGTCCGTGGTGTCGCTATGAACCCGATTGATCACCCGCACGGTGGTGGTGAAGGGCGTACATCGGGTGGCCGCCACCCTGTCACGCCTTGGGGTAAGCCCACGAAGGGCGCTCGCACGCGGTCGAACAAGACGACCGATAAGTACATCATCCGCAGCCGCCACGCGCGTAAAAAGAAATAAGGAACAGTAGCGATGCCCCGTTCCGTATGGAAAGGTCCGTTTGTTGACGGATACCTCCTCAAGAAAGCCGAAAAGTCGCGCGAATCCGGTCGCAAGGAAGTCATTAAGACGTGGTCGCGTCGGTCGACCATCCTGCCCCAGTTCGTCGGTCTAACCTTCGGCGTCCATAATGGCCGTAAGCACATTCCTGTTCTCGTTAGCGAGGATATGATCGGTCAGAAATTCGGCGAATACGCCCCGACGCGCACCTATTATGGGCACGCGGCGGATAAGAAAGCGAAGCGGAAGTAACCCATGGCAAAAGAGAAGAATCCTCGCCGCTGTGCGGAAAACGAAGCGATGGCTGTCGCCCGTATGCTTCGCGTTAGCCCGCAGAAGCTGAACCTCGTCGCCGAGCAAATTCGTGGAATGCCCGTCGGCTCCGCCCTTGCGGAATTGACATTTTCCAAGAAGCGCATTGCTGGTGACGTGAAAAAGGCGCTGCAATCCGCTATCGCAAATGCCGAGAACAATCATGGTCTCGATGTTGATGCGCTGATCGTTGCGGAAGCTTGGGTTGGTAAGAATATCACGCTCAAGCGTGGTCGTCCTCGTGCCCGTGGTCGCTTCGGCAAAATCCTGAAGCCGTTCAGCCAGCTGACGATCAAGGTCCGTGAAGTAGAGGAGGCCGCGTAATGGGTCAGAAAGTTAATCCCATCGGCCTTCGCCTTGGCATCAACCGGACGTGGGAATCCCGCTGGTATGCGAATGCACGTGATTACGGTGATCTTCTCAAAGAAGACATGAATATCCGTGAGTTCATTCAAAAAGAATGCAAGCAGGCTGGTATCAGCCGCGTTGTCATTGAGCGTCCTCACAAGAAATGCCGCGTTACGATCTATTCGGGCCGCCCCGGTGTGATCATCGGTAAGAAGGGCGCGGATATCGAAAAGCTGCGTCAGAAGCTAACGCGCTTCACCGACAGCGAGTTGCACCTGAATATCGTTGAGGTTCGCAAGCCAGAACTCGATGCACAGTTGGTTGCTGAGAATATCGCGCAGCAGCTTGAACGTCGTGTTTCGTTCCGCCGCGCGCTCAAGCGTGCCGTACAGACCTCGATGCGCATGGGTGCCCTTGGTATTCGCGTGAACATCGCCGGTCGTCTTGGCGGTGCGGAGATTGCGCGGACGGAATGGTACCGCGAAGGCCGTGTGCCGCTGCACACACTGCGCGCTGATATCGACTACGCGACTTCCGAGTCGAAAACGCCTTACGGCATTTGTGGTGTGAAAGTCTGGATCTTCAAAGGCGAAGTCCTCGAACATGATCCAACCGCCCATGATCGTCGTATTCTTGAAATGCAGGAAGGTGGCCGTCCCGGTGGTGGTGGTGGTGGCCGTCCCCGTCGCGACCGCGATCGCTGAGGGAGGATAAGACATGCTTCAGCCGAAACGCACCAAATTCCGCAAGATGTTCAAGGGCCGCATCAAGGGCCAGGCTAAGGGCGGTGTTGACCTGAACTTCGGTTCCTATGGTCTTAAAGCCCTCGAACCAGAGCGGATCACGTCGCGTCAGATCGAATCCGCTCGCCGGGCGATTACACGCCATATGAAACGTCAGGGCCGGATTTGGATCCGCATCTTCCCCGACACACCGGTCACGAAAAAGCCGACCGAGGTTCGTATGGGTAAAGGTAAGGGTTCTGTTGAATTCTGGGCCGCAAAAGTAAAACCCGGGCGCATCATGTTCGAGATTGACGGCGTGGGCGAACCTGTTGCAAAAGAGGCGCTCCGACTCGCGGCAATGAAATTGCCTGTAAAATGTCGGATCGTTGCTCGCGAAGATTGGTAAGAGACGGCACGCGCTGAACGGCGCGATGCTTGGTTATTGGAGGTCTCCACTATGACAGTGGAAGAAATGCGGGAACAGACGGTTGAGCAGCTTCGTGAGGAGCTTCTGACGCTAAAGAAGGAGCAGTTTAATCTGCGCTTTCAGGCGGCGGCCAGTCAGCTCGATAACACTTCGCGCGTGCGTATCGTGCGCCGTGATGTCGCGCGCGTTCTGACCGTGATGAATGAAAAAGCCCGCGACGCTGCCGCGTCGGCGGCCTGAGCGAAGACGAAGGTAGACAATGCCCAAACGCATTCTCCAAGGACAGGTCGTCAGCGACGTCAACCACCAGACCATCGTGGTCAATGTGGAACGTCGTTTCCGTCACCCGATCCTTAAGAAGACGCTGCGCAAGACGAAGAAGTACCACGCCCATGATGCGGATAACTCCGCGAAAATTGGCGACCTGGTGCGGATTATCGAATGTGCGCCGATATCGAAACTGAAACGCTGGGAGCTTCTTTCCGAATAAGGAAATATAGCCCCAGTCTGGCGAAACCGGCGGCGATCCAGCAAGTCTGGTGATGCCACAAGGTCGGAGACTGATTTATGATTCAGATGCAGTCCAATCTGGACGTTGCGGACAATTCCGGTGCGCGTCGTGTCCAGTGCATCAAAGTCCTCGGTGGTGCAAAGCGCCGCTATGCCCATGTCGGCGATGTGATCGTCGTCTCGGTGAAAGAGGCAATCCCCCGTGGTCGCGTTAAAAAAGGCGAGGTCCGTAAGGCTGTCGTCGTGCGCACTGCGAAGGCAATTCGTCGTGAGGATGGCACCGTCATTCGTTTCGATGGCAACGCCGCTGTGATCCTGAACAACAATAATGAGCCAGTCGGCACCCGTATCTTCGGGCCGGTTCCTCGTGAGTTGCGCGGCAAGAACTACATGAAAATCATCTCGCTCGCGCCGGAGGTGCTGTAATGGCTGCGAAGCTGAAAAAGGGCGATAAAGTTGTCGTCCTTGCCGGTCGGGACAAGGGTCTCGAAGGCGAAATCGAGCGCGTTATCCCCTCTGAGGGCCGCGCTGTCGTATCCGGTGTCAACACCGTGATCCGCCATACTAAACAGAGTCAGGCTTCGCAGGGTGGACGTGTGCCCAAGGCCATGCCGATCGACCTGTCGAACATTGCGATGGTTGACCCCAAAGATGGCGGAGCCACGCGCGTTGGTTTCCGCATGGAAGACGGCAAGAAGGTCCGCTTCGCCAAGAAATCGGGAGAAACGATCGATGGCTGACGGTTCGCAGTACATTCCGCGCCTCAAGGCGCAATATGATAGTGAAATTCGCGCCAAACTCCTTGAGGAATTTGGTTACAAGAACGCTATGCAGGTGCCTCAGCTCGAAAAAATCGTGCTGAACATCGGTGTCGGTGATGCGGTTCAGGACACCAAGCGCGTCAAAAAGGCCGCCGAGGAACTGACACTGATCGCAGGTCAGCAACCAGTCATCACTCGCGCTAAGAACTCTATCGCTGGGTTCAAAGTACGCGAAGGGATGCCGCTCGGCACCAAGGTTACGCTACGCCGTGCCCGCATGTACGATTTCCTTGACCGTCTCATCACGGTCGCAATGCCTCGCATCCGTGACTTTCGCGGCGTGAAGCACAACAGTTTCGACGGTCGTGGCAACTATGCTCTCGGCATTAAGGAACACATCATCTTCCCCGAGATCGACTATGACAAAGTCGATCATGTCCGCGGTATGGATATCATTATCTGTACCACGGCGAAGACGAACGAGGAGGCCAAAGCCCTCCTGACGCATTTCAATATGCCGTTCGTGCAGCAGGGACAGTAGGCGGAGAGGAACGAAAAAATGGCTAAAGACGGAACAATCCAGACCCAGAAGAAGCGTGAACGCCTTGTGAAGAAATTCGCGGCAAAGCGTGAGGCATTGAAGGCAATTGCGAACGATCAGGAAAAATCTCCTGAAGAACGTTTCAAGGCTCGCCTCGATCTCGCGGAACTGCCACGCAACTCCGCGCCTGTGCGTCTGCGTAATCGCTGCTCCATGAGCGGTCGTCCGCGCGGTTATTACCGTAAATTGAAAATGTCGCGCATCGCGCTTCGTGAATTGGCCAGCCACGGGATGATCCCCGGCATGACCAAGTCTAGCTGGTAAGGGAGGACACAATGAATCTTTCCGATCCCGTCGGCGATATGCTAACCCGCATCCGTAATGCGCAGATGCGTGGCAAATCGACCGTCTCGACCCCTGCTTCCAAGCTGCGTGGCTGGATACTTGATGTCCTCAAGGACGAGGGTTTTATCCGTGGCTATGAAGGCATGGATGATGAAAACGGCAAGCCGCAATTCTCGATCTCGCTCAAATATTTCGAGGGCCAGCCGGTTATCCGTGAGCTGACCCGCGTGTCGAAGCCTGGTCGTCGCGTCTACAGCAACGTTAAGGAAATGCCGCGCGTCCGTAACGGCTTGGGTGTCTCTATCGTTTCGACGCCGAAGGGCGTTATGTCCGATGCCAGTGCCCGTGATGCCAATGTTGGCGGCGAAGTTCTATGCACCGTCTTCTAGGCGGCATATCGACCTGAAAGGAATGAGGGAAATATGTCCCGAATTGGTAAAAGACCGGTCGAGGTGCCCAGCGGCGTCGAGATCAAGATGGATGGTAACACCATCAATGTGAAAGGCCCAAAAGGTCAGCGCGTCTTTAATGCCCCCAGCGATGTTGTCGTGGCGATGGAAGATGGTGCCGTTACGGTTCAACCCGCAAACGATACCAAACGCGCTCGTCAGATGTGGGGAATGTCCCGTACGCAGGTCGAGAACTGCATCAAGGGTGTCAGCGAGGGCTTTACGCGCAAGCTGGCAATTCAAGGCGTTGGTTATCGTGCACAGGCGCAGGGCAAGACCCTCAAACTGTCGCTCGGCTACTCGCATGACATCGACTTCGCTATCCCTGAGGGTATCGAAGTGAAGACACCGAAAGCCACCGAGATTGAGGTTTCGGGTATCGATCAACAGCTCGTCGGCCAAGTCGCCGCGAACATCCGTGAGTGGCGCAAGCCTGAGCCTTACAAGGGCAAGGGTATCCGCTACGAAGACGAATATATCTTCCGTAAGGAAGGCAAGAAGAAGTAAGGACCGACCAGAGATGCCTAAATCATCCATGTCCCCTCTTGCCCGTCGCCGGATGCGCGTTCGTAGCAAGCTCAAGCGCGTTCAGCGTGGCCGCTTGCGTCTCAGCGTTTTCCGTTCGGGCAGCAATATCTACGCTCAGGTTATCGATGATACCAAGGGTGTTACCGTGGCTTCCGCGTCAACGCTCGACAAGGATCTCGGCTTGCGCAACAAAGCGAATGTCGATTCTGCGGCGAAAGTTGGCAAATTGATCGCCGAACGAGCAAAATCCGCTGGGGTCGAAGACGTGTACTTTGACCGTAGTGGTTATCTGTTCCATGGCCGTGTGAAGGCGCTTGCGGATTCTGCCCGCGAAGCCGGCCTCAATTTCTAGGAGAGCGCGCTCATGGCACGTAGAGATAGAGAAGAAGAGCAGTCAGAATTCATTGACCGTCTCGTCCACATCAACCGTGTGGCAAAGGTTGTTAAGGGTGGCCGTCGCTTCGGTTTTGCTGCACTCGTCGTTGTTGGCGATCAGAAAGGTCGCGTCGGCTTCGGTAAAGGCAAGGCTCGCGAGGTGCCAGAGGCAATTCGTAAAGCGACCGAGCAAGCGAAGACCAACATTATTCGCGTACCGCTTCGCGAAGGCCGCACGCTGCACCACGATATCGAAGGTCGTTGGGGCGCAGGTAAGGTCGTCATGCGCAGTGCGCCAGAAGGTACTGGCATTATTGCCGGTGGTCCAATGCGTGCTGTGTTTGAGACGCTTGGTGTGCGTGATGTGGTGGCAAAGTCCAACGGTTCACAGAACCCCTACAACATGGTTCGCGCGACCATTGAGGGTCTGAAACTCGAAGATAGCCCCCGCCGTGTTGCTTCGCGTCGCGGAATGAAGGTTTCTGACCTCGTTTCCCGTCGTCAGGAACCCGTTCAGAAAACTGAAGAAGTTACCGGAGAGGACGCATAAGTTGGCTAAGACAGTCGTCGTCAAGCAGATCGGCAGTCCGATCCGCCGCCCCAAAGACCAGCGTGATACGCTGATCGGTTTGGGCTTGAACAAGATGAACAAGACCCGCGAACTGGAGGACACTCCTTCCGTGCGCGGTATGATCAATAAGATCCCCCACCTCGTACAGGTGGTTGAAGAGCGGGGCTAAGGCTCCCATTTGTATAGGCCGCGTGCCGGGCGCTGTTGACGCGCGCCCGTGCCTCCGGCAAAGGAGAGCGTCATGAAACTACACGAATTGCGCGATAATGCTGGCGCGACCAAAAGCAAAAAGCGTCGCGGTCGCGGCCCCGGTTCCGGCCTCGGTAAGATGGGTGGACGCGGTATCAAAGGTCAGACGTCCCGTTCGGGTGTTGCCATCAAAGGCTTCGAGGGCGGCCAGATGCCGATCCACCGTCGCCTACCCAAGCGCGGCTTCAATAGCCTTAATCGTAAACAATACGCAGTCGTTAACACGGGTCAGCTTCAGGCTGCCGTGGACCGTGGCGCTATCGACGCTTCACAGCCCGTTACAATGCAGTCGTTAATTGATGGTGGCGTTGTCCGTCGCAGTCGTAAACACGGTCTGCGCGTCCTCGGAAAAGGGGAATTGACGAGCGGATTGAAAATCACCGCAGCCGGAGCGTCGGAAGGCGCGAAGGAACTCGTCTCTAAAGCTGGCGGCTCGATCACCATCGAAGTCGTTGCCCCCGTAGCCGCTGAGAAATCAGCGGAACAGGAAGCGTAAGCACCTAGGCTTGCGCCTTCCTCCGAACCGGAGTGCGTCATGGCTTCTGCCGCTGAACAACTCGCCGCGAATATGAGCTGGAAGGCTTTTGGTAAGGCCAAGGATCTGCAGAGCCGCTTGCTCTTCACCCTTGGTCTGTTGATCGTCTACCGTCTTGGCACCTATATCCCGCTTCCTGATGTTGATCCGGAGCAATTGCGTCGTCTTGTCGAGCAACAGACGGGCGGTATTGGGGATATTCTTAACACGTTCACCGGCGGCGCGATTGGGCGCATGTCGATCTTTGCGCTTGGCATTATGCCATACATTTCCGCCTCCATTATCATGCAACTTCTGACCTCGATGGTTCCATCGTTGGAGAAGCTGAAAAAAGATGGTGAGCAGGGCCGCAAGAAAATCAACCAGTACACCCGCTATGGTACTCTTGGTCTTGCGACTGTTCAGGCATGGGGCATGTCGGTCGGTCTCGACTCCAATGACATCTTCGCCACGGGCGGTACTTTTGCGATAATCGTGGCAGCGACGACATTGGTCGGCGGCACGATGTTCTTGATGTGGCTTGGTGAGCAGATTACGGCGCGGGGCGTCGGTAACGGTATCTCGCTCATTATTTTCTGCGGCATTGTCGCGGAATTACCGGGTGCTATCGCTCAGACTCTCGATATGGGTAAGCAGGGTATTCTATCGCCTGCGGTCATCATCGGTATCCTGATCATGGCCGTGCTGGTCATCGCTTTTGTTGTCTTTATGGAGCGGGCGCAGCGGCGTATTCTCATCCAATACCCGAAACGTCAGGTTAACCAGGGTAAGATGGTTGGTGGCGAGAACTCGCACCTGCCTCTCAAGGTCAACACGGCTGGCGTCATACCGCCAATCTTTGCTTCATCTCTGCTGATTTTGCCGCTTACGGCAGTTGGCTTCTTTGGCCAAGGCGGCCCTGATTGGCTGACAACGATTACGTCACTGCTTGGTCGCGGCCAACCACTCTACCTTGGCCTCTATGTCGCACTGATCGTTTTCTTCGCGTTCTTCTACACGGCGGTCGTCTTTAATCCTGAAGAGGTTGCTGACAATCTGAAGAAACATGGTGGTTTCGTGCCGGGTATTCGACCCGGTAAGAACACGGCTAAATATCTCGATTATGTTTTGACCCGCCTCACAGTCGTTGGCGCGATCTACCTATCGCTGGTCTGTCTTCTGCCTGAGATATTGACATCTCGCATGTCAGTACCGTTCTACTTTGGCGGCACATCGCTGCTCATCATCGTCTCGGTTACGATGGATACTGTCTCACAGATACAAAGCCACTTGCTTGCGCACCAATATGAAGGTCTGATCCAACGATCAAAACTTCGGGGACGCAAGCGATGAACATCATTCTTCTTGGCCCGCCCGGCGCAGGGAAAGGAACTCAGGCCCGTGTTCTTGTCGAGCGGGATGGCATGGTACAGCTTTCCACCGGCGATATGCTTCGCGCTGCCGTTGCGGCGGGAACTGAGGTTGGGAAGCGTGCAAAGGCTGTGATGGACGCTGGAAACCTTGTGACCGATGAGATCGTTATCGGGATCATCTCCGATCGTCTGGATGAGCCGGACGTTAAAGGCGGCGCGATCTTTGACGGCTTTCCCCGTACGCTCGCTCAGGCGGATGCCCTTGGCGACCTGCTCGCCGCGAAGGGCATGTCCCTCGATAAAGTGGTCGAGATGCGCTGCGACGACGAAGAACTCGTCACCCGCGTCATAGGGCGCTTTACGTGCAGCGGATGCGGTGAAGGCTACCACGATACTTTCAAGCCGCCGAAGGTTGAAGGCGAATGCGACAAATGCGACGCCAATGGTTTTGTGCGTCGCCCGGACGACAACGAAGATGCGATGCGCAATCGTCTTTTCGTCTATTACAAGGAAACGTCACCGCTAATCGGCTACTACTACGCGAAGGATAATCTCGCGATGGTGGATGGTACGGCGGCAATCGATGAGGTCACGGCGCAAATCGCGCAAGCCCTTAAGAATTAACAACGTCGCTTTTCATGCGACAAACACTTGAAGAGACATGCGGTTTGGGCTATTCCCGCCGCTCCTGATACGACGGAGAGAACATCGTGGCACGTATTGCAGGCGTGAATATTCCGACCAACAAGCGCGCAGTTATCGCGCTGACTTATATCCATGGCATCGGCCCAAATATCGCAAAGGAAATTTGCGAGAAAGTTGGGATCGAATCCGCGCGCCGCATCAACGAGCTGACGGATGCTGAAGTCCTTCAGATTCGCGAGGCAATCGACGCCGATTACATGGTCGAAGGCGATCTTCGCCGTGACCGTTTGATGAACATCAAGCGTCTGATGGACCTTGGTTGCTATCGTGGCCTGCGTCACCGTCGCGGGTTGCCCGTTCGCGGTCAGCGCACTCACACCAACGCACGCACCCGCAAAGGCCCCGCAAAGGCCATCGCCGGCAAGAAGAAATAAGGAGGCCGACGGATGGCACGCGAAAAGGCGCGCACGAAGCGCAAAGAACGTAAGAATATTGCATCGGGCGTTGCCCATGTGAATGCGAGCTTTAACAACACGCTCATCTCTATCACCGATGTGCAGGGCAACGCGATTTCGTGGTCCTCTTCGGGCAATATGGGCTTTAAAGGCTCGCGCAAATCCACACCTTATGCTGCTCAGATGGCCGCAGAAGATGCGGGCAAGAAAGCACAAGAGCACGGAATGCGCACGCTCGAAGTTATGGTTCAGGGGCCGGGTTCGGGCCGCGAATCGGCACTCCGTGCGTTGCAAGCTGTGGGCTTCACGATCACCGCAATTCGTGATGTGACCCCAATTCCCCATAACGGCTGTCGCCCGCCAAAGCGTCGCCGCGTCTGAATTCTGTGCCATTCACTGGCGCATGAATACCCCCGTTCCTGTCTGTTGACCGGAGCGGGGTACTCGTTTGAACCACGGATACGGAATCCTCGGGAGATAGGGCGGGCGGTTCACCCGGCTCTACGAGAATGGAGGCTCCTTTGATCCAGAGAAACTGGACCGACCTTATCAAGCCCTCAGGTCTTGATATTCAACCGGGTGTCGACCCGAAGAAAAAAGCGACCATCGTCGCCGAGCCGTTAGAACGCGGCTTTGGCCTGACCATCGGTAACGCGCTGCGCCGCGTGCTTCTCTCCTCGATCCAGGGGGCGGCTGTGACCGCGATCCAGATTGATGGCGTGCTGCATGAGTTCAGTTCAGTCGCCGGTGTCCGCGAAGACGTGACCGACATAGTTCTCAACATCAAATCTCTCTCGCTTGCCATGCACGCTGAGGGGCCAAAACGCCTGTCGCTCCATGCGAAAGGCCCCGGCCCTGTCAAGGCATCGGCGATTACAGAGACGGCTGATATCGAGATCATGAATCCCGATCATGTTATCTGCCATCTCGATGAGGAGGCTGAAATCCACATGGAGCTAACCGTTGAGGTTGGTAAAGGGTATGTTCCGGCGGATAACAACCGCGCCGAAGACGCACCGATTGGGATTATCCCCGTTGATGCGCTCTACAGCCCGGTTCGCCGTGTCAGCTACAAAGTCGAGCCGACCCGTGAAGGTCAGGTTCTCGATTATGACAAGCTGACGATGAGCATCGAAACCGATGGATCGATTTCGCCTGAAGATGTGTTGGCTTTTGCCGCACGTATTCTTCAGGATCAGCTTCGCACCTTCCTTAATTTTGAAGAGCCTGAAGAGCAGGTTCGACAGGCTGAGGAACCAGAGCTTGAATTCAATCCGTTGCTTCTGAAGAAAGTCGATGAGCTGGAACTTTCGGTCCGCTCGGCAAACTGCCTGAAGAATGATAACATCGTTTATATCGGTGACTTGATCCAGAAGACGGAAGCGGAAATGCTCCGCACCCCGAATTTTGGACGCAAATCGCTCAACGAGATCAAGGAAGTGCTGAACGGCATGGGCTTGCATCTCGGTATGGATGTAACCGAATGGCCACCCGAAAATATCGACGAATTGTCGAAGAAGTTTGAAGACCAGTTCTAAGCTACAAGAATGGGGTGGCCCTATGGGGCCATCCTCAACGCGGTCGCTTATAATCAAGAAGATCACCCGGCGACCTGACAAAGCAAAAACACGAAGAAGGAATATCCCATGCGCCACGGTAACGGACGCCGCAAACTAAACCGCACCCATTCGCACCGTCAGGCAATGCTGGCCAATATGGCCGCTTCCCTGATTGAGCATGAGCAGATCAAGACGACGCTGCCAAAAGCCAAGGAAATCCGCCCTTATGTCGAGCGTCTGATTACGCTCGGTAAGCGCGGTGATGTCCATGCCCGTCGCCTCGCCCGCTCGAAACTCAAGACCGATGCCGCTGTTACAAAGCTGTTTGAGCTTGCCAAACGATACGAAGACCGCTCCGGCGGTTATACCCGCATTATGAAAGCGGGCTTTCGCTTTGGTGATGCCGCGCCGATGGCTGTGATTGAGATGATCGACCGTGACCATGATGCAAAAGGCATGGTGGATCGTGAACGCGCCGCTATCGAAGACGCGATGATGGACGCTCAAGAATAAGCCACGGCGACATATTGATTTGAAAAGCGTCTCCGAAAGGGGGCGCTTTTTTTGTTGAGAACACGCTGCACATCGCTTTGGTAAGCTTTAAATCAACACGCATATCCGTTATGTAAAAGAGAACAAAGCGAGGAGGCGGGCATGATCGGTAGACGGTTATTGGCGGTGATGGGGGTATGTGTTGGCTTGGCAATGCTCGTCGCCTTTGGCATCGGCCAAAGCGTAGCGCGACAGGAAACCGTGCAATCGCCATTGACCACGAATGCCCCGTTGCCTGAGCCGCTCGATGTCTTCGAGTTATCGCAATCAGAGCCAAACATAGCGGAAATTCCGCAATCGCCACAGCAAATTAACCTGTCTTTTGCGCCTGTCATCCGCTCGGCGGCTCCGGCGGTCGCCAGCATCTATACCAAGACATTTATGCGGCGGCGTTTTACCGACCCAATGTTCGAGATGCTATTCGGTGGCCAGCTTGGTCAGCAATCGAGGGAGCAAACATCCCTGGGGTCCGGGGTTATCGTCGATGAAAGCGGCGTCGTTCTGACGAATGCACATGTCATTGAAGGAGCGGATGAAATCACGGTCGCGTTGACCGACCGCCGCGAATTTATTGCCCGTGTCCTGCTCGTGGATGAACGCACTGATCTTGCGGTGCTGAAGATCGATGCGACCAACCTACCGTTCCTGAAATTCCGCGATTCCGATACGATGCAGGTTGGTGATCTTGTCCTAGCCATCGGCAACCCCTTCGGTGTGGGCCAGACTGTCACCAGCGGTATCATATCCGCCCAGACGCGCAGCACAGAGGGCGGGCGCGTGTTTATTCAGACAGATGCAGCGATCAATCCGGGCAATTCTGGTGGCGCATTGGTGGATATGGGTGGGCAGTTAATCGGCATCAACACGATGATCCTCAGCCCCTCCGGCGGATCAAACGGTATTGGTTTTGCGATTCCCGCCGACCTCGCGCGCCAAGCGGTCGAGTCTGCCGCGACTGGCAATGACACTGTGGCCCGTGCATGGCTTGGGATTGAAGGCCAAACAGTCACGCAAGAAATCGCAGAGTCCCTTGGCCTTGCTTTGCCCAACGGCGTCATCCTTTCGCGGCTTCATCCACGTAGTGCCTTGCTCGAAGCGGGTCTGCAACCCGGCGATATCGTCCTCGATGTCGAAGGTTTGCCCGTCTCCGATATCGCCTCGCTCGACTATCGCCTCGGCACGGGGCCGCTTGGGTCTAGCCTACCCGTAGGTTTTCTGCGCGATGGCAAGCGCATGGATACAACGGTCAAGCTCGTCACTGCGCCCGAAGAACCGCCGCGCGATACGGCCACCATCGGGGGACGTACGCCGCTTTCAGGCACGACCATCGCCAATATTAACCCGGCTCTGTCGCAGGAGAACGGCCTAAGTCCGGCTCTGGAGGGTGTAATCGTATTGCAAGCGCAGAGCGGTTTTGCAGCGCGTTATGGCATCCGTCCGGGTGATATTCTGCGTGAGATTAACGGCGCATCCATTCAGCGGGTAGCGGATGTGGAAGCGGCGTTGGTCCGGGCGAATGGCTATTGGCGCATTGCACTTGAGCGGGACGGCAGAGTGCTGCGGTTGGAAACGCGCGGATGAGCGATCTGTTCGGTGCGGCAGGGTTGGAGAATGATGCGCCGCGCCCTCTGGCTGACCGCCTACGCCCTCGCACCCTAGCGGAGGTGATCGGCCAAGATCATCTGCTCGCGCATGATGCGCCTCTTGGCCGAATGGTTGGTGCGCGCCGCTTGAGTTCGGCGATTTTATGGGGGCCGCCGGGAGTGGGCAAGACCACCATTGCCCGCCTTCTCGCCGATGCTACTGATCTACATTTCGAGCAGATTAGCGCCATTTTCACCGGCGTCGCCGATCTACGCAAAGTCTTTGAGGAGGCCAAAGCCCGCCGTGCGGTAGGGCAGGGCACATTGCTATTTGTCGATGAAATCCACCGTTTCAACCGCGCTCAGCAAGATAGCTTTCTCCCCCATATGGAAAACGGTGCCATCGTCCTGATCGGCGCGACCACTGAGAACCCGTCTTTCGAGTTGAATGCCGCGATCCTCAGCCGCGCGCAGGTTCTTGTCCTTCGCCGTTTGGATGAGGCGGCATTGGAGACCTTGTTGGTGCGGGCCGAAGAGTATGCCGCGCCATTGCCGCTTACCCCAGAAGCGCGTGAAACCTTAATCGCGATGGCCGATGGCGATGGCCGCTTCCTGCTCAATCTGGCCGAGGAACTGTTTGCGCAAGATAGCGGCGAGGTGCTTGATGTGCCCGCCCTTGCCGCTGCCCTCGCGCGGCGTGCGCCGATCTACGATAAGGGTAGGGAAGGGCATTATAACCTGATCTCTGCCTTGCATAAATCTGTGCGCGGCTCTGATCCCGATGCTGCACTCTACTGGATGGCGCGGATGCTCAAGGGCGGCGAAGATCCGCTTTATATCGCCCGCCGCGTGGTGCGCATGGCGGTCGAAGATATCGGCCTCGCCGATCCGCAGGCATTGACGCAGGCGCTTGCCGCCAAGGAAACCTATGACTTTCTTGGCTCGCCGGAGGGCGAACTCGCCATTGCACAGGCGGTCGTCTACGTTGCCACAGCCCCCAAATCCAACGCCGCTTACACCGCCTACAAATCAGCGATGCGCGCGGCGGGTGAAACCGGGTCGCTTGATCCACCTATGCACATCTTGAACGCGCCGACATCAATGATGAAGGAGATGGGCTACGGCAAGGATTACGCCTACGACCATGACGCGCCCGACGGTTTTTCGGGCAGTGACTATTTCCCTGAAAGCATGGGCAGGACAGTGTTTTATCAGCCTGTGGAGCGCGGATTCGAGCGCGAATTGCGCAAGAGGCTTGACTATTGGTCCCGATTGCGTGGAAAAAATTCTATTGAATGAATTTATAATGTCAGGGTTCGTGCATTGGCCAACCTGCATCGTGTTGTCTATTTGAGTGCAGCGACTGGCGAGGCCGATACAGTCGATCTGCGAAGCATTGCACATCAGTGTCAGCGCAACAACAGCCATACAGGTGTCACAGGTCTGTTGATGTTTATCGATGGTTCCTTCCTGCAAGTCATTGAAGGGGAGAGCGGTGTCATCACCGAATTACTCGAAACCCTGCGCAGCGACCACCGCCACAAAGATATCACCATCATTGAAGAAAAGCCGGTAGAAGCGCGCCTCTTTCCGCAATGGTGCATGGAGGTTAGAAAAGCCGAATTCGACAACACCATTGCGAATTGCGAGGAAACTTTCGCCGAAACCATTAAGCGGATCGAGCGTGTTGAGGGTGAAATGTTGTTGACGGTGTTCCTGCAACAATTCTTTGACTCCGCCCAGCCGGTCCACGCGCTGTAGCCGAGGTAAATCGCTATAAAAGAAAAGGGCCGCACCATCGGTGCAGCCCTTCGCAGGATGGGTCTGAAAGACCGTCCGAGCTATCGGGCATCGCCCGACCGCTTCTGTCAGGCGAGTGTCACCCGATTAGAGATGACACCCGTAAGTCCCGCGACAGTCCCGTTGACCTTATTCCCACTGACCATTGGATCACCTCCTTTCAATTGTTAAAACCTTCAGAGAAGATGACGAACGAAGCAGGCTTTTGCAAGGCCGTTTTTATCAGGAGCCTGTGACTTTTCGGCGGTCGATCTACGCCACCCACGCTATACATCCCCCACATATAAGGGAGAGCGATATGGCGGCGTATTCGAGTCTGCGGGATTTTATCGACCGGCTGGAGAAGGATGGCGATCTTGTCCGCATCACAGAACAGGTGTCGATGGACCGTGAGATTACCGAGATTCATAAGCGCGTCCTCCATGCGCGCGGCCCCGCGCTCCTGTTTGAGAACGTCACGCATGAGGACGGACGACCCGCCGAGATGCCTGTTCTTGTCAATTTGTTCGGCACCGTCGAGCGGGTGGCGCGCGGCGTGACCCTTGGCGGCAAGGAGCGGCGTACAGGGCATGATCTGCGCGAGGTCGGCGAGTTGCTCGCCTATCTGAAGCAGCCCGAACCCCCGCGCGGCGTGCGCGAGGCACTCGATCTGATCCCCCTTGCCAAGACCGTTCTGACCATGAAGCCGAAAAGCTGGGGCGGCATGTTTGGCAAGACCGCCCCTTGTCAGGAGGTTGTCCTTACCGGCGATGATATCGACCTTGACCGCCTGCCGATCCAGACCTGTTGGCCCGATGAGGCTGGGCCGCTGGTGACATGGCCGCTGATCGTCACGAAAGGGCCGTCCGGCAAGCGCGAAGATGACTACAATCTCGGTATCTACCGAATGCAGAAGTTGAGCAAAAACAAGCTCATTATGCGTTGGCTCAAGCATCGCGGCGGGGCGCAGCATCACCAGCGATGGAAGAACGAGAGGCCCGAACCCCTACCAGCAGCGGCGGTGCTGGGGGCGGACCCCGGTACGATCCTCGGTGCGGTGACGCCTGTGCCCGATACTCTCAGCGAATACCACTTTGCGGGCCTGTTGCGCGGTAAGCAGGTTGAACTCGTGGACTGCAAGACCCAACCGATCAAAGTCCCCGCCACCGCCGAAATTGTTCTTGAAGGCTATGTCTCCTTGGACGAATACGCCGATGAAGGTCCCTATGGCGACCACACCGGCTATTACAATTCCGTCGAGCCATTCCCGGTTTTCACCGTCACCGCCATCACGATGCGCCAGAAACCGATCTATCTGAGCACCTATACGGGCCGTCCGCCGGACGAACCCGCCATTCTGGGCGAGGCGCTCAACGAGGTTTTTATCCCGCTGTTGCAGGGTCAATTCCCGGAAATCGTGGATTTCTGGTTGCCGCCGGAGGGGTGCAGCTACCGTATCGCCGTCATCTCGATGAAGAAAGCGTATCCCGGCCACGCCAAGCGCGTGATGATGGGCGCGTGGTCCTACCTGCGCCAGTTCATGTATACGAAGTGGATCATCGTCGTTGATGATGACATAAACGCGCGTTCTTGGGATGACGTCTGGTGGGCCGTCACCACCCGCATGGACCCCGCTCGCGACTGCACCGTCATCGAACATACCCCCATCGATTATCTCGATTTTGCTAGCCCTGTCAGTGGTCTAGGTTCCAAAATTGGCCTTGATGCCACCGACAAGATGCCCGGCGAGACGAACCGCGAATGGGGTCGCAAGCTGGAGATGGATGAGGAGACCGTGGCAAAGGTTGATGCGATGTGGGAGAAATTAGGGATCGATCTGCCGGATCGCTGACTTTCTGACTTCAATGCGCTTGATGCAGATGCGGGATCTCCCGCGATTTGAGGTCGATCCCCCGCATAAGGAGGCCCGCATCAAGTGCGGAGCAGGACGAGTTCTTCCAAGCGGTTGCCGTGTGACTCTATTCTAACGCTTGACCGCAGCCTTATGACCGCATCACGATAGCACATCATCCCCTCAACAGGAGGCTGTCACCGTGAGCCAGCGCGACGAATTCCACTCCCTGAACGACCTGTCCGACGGGCTTCTTCGCGAGCTTGCCCCCGGCCTGACCACGCGGATATTTCCCGGTGATCAGGCAATGCTCTCCATCGTCGATATTGCCCCCGATGCCGAGGGGAAGGTGCATCACCACCCGGAAGAACAATGGGGCGTTATGCTCGAAGGGTCGGGTATCCGCGTACAGGGCGACGAAGAAATCCCCGTCTCCAAGGGCGATTTCTGGCGCACGCCGGGCGATGTACCCCATACGATGCGGGCGGGGCCGGAAGGCGCGCGTATCCTCGATATCTTTGCGCCACCACGGGCCGAATATCGCAAGGCGGGATCGGGATTTGGGGCATAGCGGCCCTGCGTAATGCGGCGGAGGTTGAATTGGAAGGCTTTGATCGCGCCGTAACCGATTACGAATTGAAACGCGGTTTTGAGAGGGCATGACATGACGAAAACCCTGAAATGTGTCTCGCCCATCGACGGCTCGGTCTATGCCGAACGTCCCGTCCTGTCGCGCGATGAGGCGGTGGCGGCGATTGAGCGCGCGCGTAAGGCACAGGCTGATTGGGCCGCGCGTCCGCTGGCGGAGCGTATCCGCTTGGTCGAGGCGGGAGTTGCAGCCATTGGTGCGATGAACGATGAGATCGTGCCTGAACTCGCATGGCAGATGGGGCGTCCTGTCCGCTATGGTGGTGAATTTGGTGGTTTCGAGGAACGTGCGCTGCACATGGCGTCGATTGCCGAGAATGCACTGGCGGATATCGAGGTCTCGGACGATACTGCATTCAGGCGCTATATCCGGCGCGTGCCGCACGGTGTCGTGCTGGTCGTCGCGCCATGGAATTACCCCTATATGACCGCCATCAACACCGTTGCTCCGGCCTTGATCGCTGGAAATGCGGTGATCCTGAAACACGCGACTCAAACTTTGCTGGTTGGTGAGCGTATGGCGCGGGCCTTCCATGAGGCGGGCGTGCCAGAGGACGTATTTGGATGCGTGTTCCTCGACCATGACACAACATCGGCCCTGATCGCCGCAAAATCCTTTGATTTTGTCAACTTCACGGGTTCGGTCGGGGGTGGTATCGCGATGGAACGCGCCGCTGCGGGAACCTTCACTGGGCTAGGGCTGGAACTGGGGGGTAAAGACCCCGGATATGTCATGGACGACGCGGATGTCGATGCCGCTGTTGATACGCTGATTGACGGGGCGATGTTCAATTCTGGCCAGTGTTGTTGTGGCATTGAGCGTATCTATGTCGCGGAATCCCTATTCGATGCTTTTGTTGAGAAAGCCGTCGATATCGTCAACGGCTACATCCTCGGCAACCCGTTGGATGAGGCCACTACCCTTGGCCCCATGGCGCATATCCGCTTCGCCGAGGAGGTGCGCGCCCAAACGGCGGAGGCTGTCGCAGCAGGCGCAATCGCCCATATTCCAACCTTCGCGGCGGATGACGGCGGCGCGCATCTATCGCCGCAAATCCTGACAAATGTTACCCACGACATGCGCGTGATGCGTGACGAGAGTTTTGGCCCCGTTGTCGGCATCATGCCCGTCAAGGATGATGCCGAAGCCATCGCCTTGATGAATGATAGCCATTTCGGTCTGACCGCCTCGCTCTGGACCCGTGATATCGACCGGGCTGCGCGCATTGGCGATGCGGTCGAGACGGGCACCGTCTTCATGAACCGCGCCGATTACCTCGATCCGGCCTTGTGCTGGACGGGATGTAAGCAAACTGGGCGTGGTGGCGGCCTGTCGGTCATCGGTTACCACAATCTGACCCGCCCTAAATCCTATCACCTAAAGAAAGCCTGAGCGATGCAACTCATCGGAAATTGGTCATACCCTACCGCCATCCGCTTCGGCGCAGGGCGCATTGCTGAAATCGGCGAAGCCTGCGCGGCGGCAGGCATAACCCGCCCATTGCTGGTCACGGATCGCGGCCTTGCCGATCTGCCTGTCACCCAAGGCACGCTCGACCGGATGGAGGCGGCGGGGCTGGGCCGTGCGATGTTCTCGGATGTTGATCCTAACCCGACCGGCGAGAATGTCGATGCGGGGCTGGCCATCTATCGCGAGGGCGGGCATGATGGTGTGATCGCTTTCGGCGGCGGTTCTGGCCTGGATTTGGGCAAAGTGCTGGCCTTCATGGCGGGCCAGACGCGCCCAATCTGGGATTTTGAGGATATTGGCGATTGGTGGACCCGCGCTGATGCGGACGCGATTCATCCCATCGTTGCCGTTCCTACGACGGCGGGAACCGGCTCCGAAGTGGGCCGCGCCAGCGTCATCACCAAGGCTGATACGCAGGAAAAGAAGATCATCTTCCATCCAAAAATTCTGCCCGCCGTCGTCATCTGCGACCCAGAACTCACCGTCTCAATGCCCGCCAGCATTACGGCAGGAACCGGCATGGATGCCTTCGCCCATTGTCTGGAGGCGTATTGCTCGCCCCATTACCACCCCATGAGCCAAGGTATCGCGCTGGAGGGGTTGCGGCTGGTCAAGGAATATCTGCCTACCGCCTACGCGATCGGCTCTGATATTGAGGCCCGTGCGCATATGATGAGCGCGGCAATGATGGGGGCAACGGCTTTCCAAAAAGGTCTTGGCGCGATCCATGCGCTCAGTCACCCCGTCGGCGCGCAACATCACACTCATCACGGCACCACAAATGCCGTCGTGATGCAGCCGGTCCTACGCTATAATGAAAGCGCGATACGCGGACGACTGGATGCGGCGGCGGCATATCTGGGCATTAATGGCGGCTATGATGGTTTCTACGCCTTTGTTGGCGACCTGAACGACCGTTTGGGCATCCCCAAATCGCTGACGGCTATGGGCGTAACCAACCCAGATATCGACCGCTTATTACGCGATGCTCTTGCGGACCCCAGTACGGGGGGCAATCCGATCAAGATGGATGAGGCGAACACGCGAAAATTGCTGGAAGAATGTTTGTTAGCCTAAGTAGGGATTCTTGGTGGTGCCAACGAATGTGTGCTCAGCATTTTGCCTGTGCAGCTGCGCCGATTCCGTCGATGGCTTCTAGCACGCCATCCCACGCTAGCAGGATCGAAGCGTGGCGATTTTTGTAATCGCGGGCGGGGGTTAGCACCTCCAGCCCGTCCCACATTCCGGCGGGGGCATCCGCCCCCTGCTTGAGCATTGCGTGCAGGGCATCGCGTCCTTGTGCAACCTCGTCACGGCTCGCCCCAATGACCTTCGCCCCTAGAATCGCCGCCGAAGCCTGCCCTAGTGCGCATGCTTTTACGTCCTGTCCATAGGCCGCCACTTTCCCATGCGCCATTTCGACATCGACCGTTACGGTCGATCCACAAAGTGGCGAGCGTTTCATGGCGCTGCCGTGTGGCTCGGCCAGACGCTCCGCATGGGGCACGTCTGCGGCCAATGCGAGGATGCGCTTGGAATATAGGCTGATGAGGTCGGCGTCGGCCATGATCGTCTCCTTTAGAAAGATGAATATAGCGCATGACTCGCCTTTCGCCAAACTAGACGATAAGTCGCGGGAAAATGCTCTGGAGAACACCATGTCTATCGACCCCAAAACGCTGAAACTCGATACCAATGGTTTGATCCCCGCCATTGCGCAGCAGCATGATACGGGTGAAGTGCTGATGCTTGCATGGATGAACCCGGACAGTATTGCCGAGACCCTGCGCACGGGCCGCGTCACCTATTGGTCGCGCTCGCGGCAGGCGTATTGGCGCAAAGGGGAGACATCGGGTCATGTCCAGCGTCTTGTGGAAATGCGGATAGACTGCGACCGCGATTGCCTGCTGATGTTGGTCGATCAAACCGGCCCAGCCTGTCACACTAATCGCCGCTCCTGCTTCTACACACGGGTAGAGGAAGGTGGGGAGACAGTGTTGACTAAGCCATTGAAAGAATAGGTCATTAAAAGAGAATGGCGCAAACACTGATCTACTACGCATCAAATTTCATGATTGATAAGTGGGTAGCGGCGTCCGTTGTGATGCAAAATTCGCTAAAGCGCGTCCGTTCGATGATTTACACGGGCGTTGGCTGGCCCTAGCGTCAGTCCAAATAAAATGGGGATGCGCGCGATGTGCGGGATTGTCGGATTATTCCTGAAAAACGAGGCGTTGCAGCCAGAGCTTGGCCGTCTGACGGCCTTGATGTTGCACGAAATGTGTGAGCGCGGGCCGGATTCAGCGGGTTTTGCCATCTATGGCGGCGGCGATGAGCGGGCTAAATTAGTCCTGCTGTCGAAGACTGGTGAGGCCGATTTCCCGGCGCTTGGCAAACGGCTTGGTGAGGCGCTTGGCGCGGACGTCGATATCGAAACGCTGCACGATCATGCCATTCTACGCACCAATGCAGAGGGGCGTGCGGCACGCGGCTGGATTATCGAGAATGCGCCGGATGTGACGGTCCTGTCGCTTGGTAAGTCCATTGAAGTCTTCAAGGGTGTTGGCGATCCCGACCGCGTGGCCAAGGATTTTGGACTGGCCAAACGCAGCGGCACCCACGCCATTGCCCATACCCGCATGGCCACCGAAAGCGCCATCACAACCCAAGGCTCGCATCCGTTTTCGACTGGCGCCGATACCTGCCTCGTCCATAACGGGTCGCTGTCTAATCATAACAATCTGCGCGAAATCCTCGCCGCAGGAGGGGAGCGGTTCCAGACTGAAAATGACTCGGAAGTTGCCGCCGCCTATCTCGCCCATCGCATGGCCGAGGGCGACACCCTCAACGAGGCATTGGAAGGCGCGATCCGTGATCTCGACGGTTTCTACACCTTTGCTATCGGTACGGCGGATGGATTTGCCGTGTTGCGCGATCCCATCGCTTGCAAACCTGCGGTCATTGCCGAAACCGATGACTGGGTTGCCATGGCCAGCGAATTTCGCGCGATAGCGCCGCTGCCGGGGGTGGAAAATGCCAAAATCTGGGAACCTGAACCCGCTCGCATCTACTCGTGGAGCCATGCGGCATGACCACAGATAACGCCACGCGCAATTCTAACCTCGATCTTGATAATCTGCCCCTGCGCGACTTGAATGCCGCTTTGCAAGGGGCGGAGGAGGGCGGCTTTACGGTCCTAAATCCCGGCGGTGCCCATGCGCTTGCCTGCGGTCTTGATGCGCCCGTCGAGGTGACGATAAAGGGCCATGCGGGCTATTACTGTGCGGGAATGAACAAGCACGCGACCGTCACCATCGAGGGCAACGCCTCCACCGGTCTCGCTGAGAACATGATGAGCGGCACCGTCCGCGTAAAAGGTAATGTCAGCCAATCGGCGGGGGCGACCGCCCATGGTGGATTGCTGATCATCGAGGGCGATGCCTCCGCCCGTTGCGGTATTTCGCTCAAGGGTGCGGAGATCGTGGTTGGCGGCTCGGTCGGGCATATGAGCGCCTTTATGGCGCAGGCCGGAGCGCTCGTCGTCTGCGGCGATGCGGGTGAGGCGCTGGGGGATTCAATCTACGAGGCTCGCCTTTACGTGCGCGGTACGGTCGCCAGCCTTGGCGCTGATTGCATCGAAAAAGAGATGCGCGACGAACACCGTACCCAACTCGCCGACCTACTTGCGCGGGCGGGCATGGATGCCGATGTGGCGGATTTCCGTAGATACGGTAGCGCGCGGCAGCTCTATAACTTTAAGATCGACAATGCGTATTGACCCCTTGTTTTCCGCGCCCCCGGAACGCGCTGCGCTTGTCCGGGGTTGCACGAAAGGCTGACCTGATGGACGCTCCCGAGAACCGCAAGCCCCAGACTTTGCCGCGCTATTCGGCGACTTTCGATCCGCATACCCTGTCGGAGATCAGGCGTGCGGCGGCGACGGGTATCTACGATATCCGGGGCGGCGGTGCGAAGCGCAAGGTTCCCCATTTCGACGATCTGCTCTTTCTCGGTGCCAGCATGTCGCGCTACCCGCTAGAGGGTTATCGCGAGGCATGTAATACCGCTGTTACGCTGGGTAATCGCTTCGCCAAGAAGCCCATCGAATTGAAAATCCCGATCACCATCGCGGGTATGAGTTTCGGCTCGCTCTCCGGTCAGGCCAAGGAAGCCTTGGGCCGGGGCGCAAACATGGCGGGCACGTCCACGACCACGGGCGACGGGGGCATGACGCCGGAAGAACGCGGCCACTCCGAGCAACTCGTCTATCAATACCTGCCCAGCCGCTACGGCATGAACCCTGACGACCTGCGCAAGGCTGACGCCATCGAGGTGGTCGTGGGGCAGGGCGCGAAACCCGGCGGTGGCGGGATGCTTCTCGGACAAAAGATCAACGACCGGGTGGCGCAGATGCGCACACTACCAAAAGGCGTCGACCAACGATCCGCCTGTCGCCACCCGGACTGGACCGGCCCGGACGATCTGGAAATCAAGATCGGCGAATTGCGTGAGATCACTGGCTGGCAGGTGCCAATCTACGTCAAGGTTGGGGCCGCGCGCCCGTATTACGATACCGCGCTATCGGTGAAAGCCGGGGCCGATGTGGTTGTCCTCGACGGGATGCAGGGCGGCACGGCGGCCACGCAGGATGTCTTCATCGAGCATGTCGGCCTGCCCATCCTCGCCGCTATTCGCCCCGCCGTTCAGGCGCTGAAAGACCTCGGAATGCACCGCAAAGTCCAACTCGTCGTGTCGGGCGGCGTGCGCAACGGGGCCGATGTCGCCAAATGCCTCGCGCTGGGGGCGGATGCCGTCAGCATCGGCACGGCGGCGCTGGTCGCGCTCGGCGATAACGACCCGGCCTATGAGGCCGAATACAACGCCCTTGGCACCACCGCCGGGGCCTATGACGACTGGCACGAAGGCAACGATCCGGCGGGCATCACGACGCAGGTCCCCGAACTCGCCGCCCGTCTCGATCCGGTCAAAGCGGGGCAACGGCTCGCGAACTTCCTGAACGTCATGACCCTCGAATGCCAGACCATCGCCCGCGCCTGCGGAAAGTCCGATGTCCATAACCTAGAACCCGAAGACCTCGTCGCTCTGACGGTCGAAGCGGCGGCAATGGCGCAAGTGCCATTGGCAGGGACGAGTTGGGTGCCGGGGAGTTAAGCCGCCTTCGCCTCGTTCCCTTCAACCAGCCCGACGATATCGGCCATGATCTTCGTCAGCTCGAAATCCTTTGGCGTATAGACCCGCGCGACCCCCGCCGCGCGCAGGGTTGCGGCGTCGCTATCGGGGATGATGCCACCCGCGATCACCGGGATATCGTCCATTCCCTCGCGCCGCATCAGGTCCATCACCTCCGTCACAAGCGGCATGTGCGAGCCGCTCAGGATCGACAATCCGACCACATGCACGCCTTCCTCCAGCGCCGTGTTCACGATCTGCGCCGGGGTCAGGCGAATGCCTTCATAGACCACTTCCATCCCGCAATCCCGCGCCCGAACGGCGATTTGCTCGGCTCCGTTGGAATGGCCGTCTAAGCCCGGTTTCCCGACCAAAAACTTGATCCGGCGCCCCATAGCGCCCGAAACTCGTTCCACATCTGCGCGCACAGCGACCATCGCGGCCTCATCCGTCGTCGTGATTTGAGCGGAGGCACTGACCCCCGTGGGCGCACGGTATTCGCCAAAGACCTCGCGCATGACGCCGCCCCATTCACCTGTCGTCACGCCAGCTTTCGCCGCCGCGATTGAGGCGGGCATGATGTTGCGCCCCTCCACCGCCGCCGTGCGCAATTCGGCCAGCGCGCTAGACACATCACCGCGCGCAGCCCGCCATGCCTGCAACCGCCCGACCTGTTCTGCCTCGACCGCAGGATCGACTACGAGAATCCCGCCATCCCCCACCGTTAAGGGGGACTCGGCGGTTTCAGTGAAGCGGTTCACCCCAATCACCGTCTGCGCGCCACTTTCGATCCCGGCAATCCGCTCGGAATTTGCCTCGACCAATTGCCGTTTCATGTAGTCGATGGAGGCCATCGCGCCACCCATTTCATCGATCCGCGCCAATTCGTCCCGCGCTCCCGATTTCAACGCCTCGACCTTGCGCTCGACTGCCGGATTGCCGTCGAACAGATCATCGTATTCCAGCAAATCCGTCTCAAACGCCAAGACCTGCTGCATTCGCAAAGACCATTGCTGATCCCAAGGCCGGGGCAGGCCCAACGCCTCGTTCCACGCGGGCAGTTGTACGGCCCGTGCCCGCGCATTTTTCGACAGCGTAACGGCCAACATTTCCAGCAAAATCCGATACGGATTATTCTCCGGCTGCTGTTCCGTCAGGCCCAGCGAATTCACCTGCACGCCATAACGGAACCGTCGCAATTTCGGGTCGGTCACGCCATACCGTGTCTCGCAGATTTCGTCCCACAGATCGACGAACGCCCGCATCTTGCACATCTCGGTCACGAACCGGATGCCCGCATTCACGAAAAAGCTGATCCGCGCGACAATGCCCGGAAAATCCGCTTCGTCCACATCATCTCGCGCCCGCATATCATCCAGCACCGCCGTCGCGGTTGCCAGTGCAAAGGCCAGCTCTTGTTCCGGCGTCGCCCCGGCCTCCTGCAAATGATAGGAACACACGTTCATCGGGTTCCATTTCGGCACCGCAGCATAGGTATAAGCCGCCACATCGGTAATCAGGCGCAGGCTCGGTTCCGGCGGGAACACGTATGTCCCGCGCGACAGGTATTCTTTGATGATATCGTTCTGCACCGTCCCTTGAAGCTTGGTAGTGTCCGCCCCTTGCTCCTCAGCCACAGCAACATACAGCGCCAATAGCCAAGCGGCGGTCGAATTGATCGTCATCGACGTGTTCATCTGCTCAAGTGGAATCCCATCAAATAGGGTGCGCATATCGCCGATATGGCTGATCGGTACGCCTACCTTGCCCACTTCGCCCCGCGCCAAAACATGATCGCTGTCATAGCCGGTCTGTGTGGGCAGGTCGAAGGCCACCGACAAGCCGGTTTGTCCCTTAGCAAGATTGGTTTTGT
>CALFVD010000020.1 GCA_937928005.1 uncultured Neomegalonema sp.
CTTGCTCAACCAGAGTCTCGTTATCGGGAAAGATGTCGAACGTCTCTGTCAGCAGAAGCCGACGCTCCGGCTCTATCTCGCGAAAGGTCCCGTAGGCCGACATACGCCCGTCACTCCATTGCCAAACGTAACGATAGGCTCCGCCGACAGCCAAGTCGATCTCGCAAACCGGCATGGTGTGGCCGGAAGGGCCGGTGAGCCAACGCTTGACCAGATCGGGTTCGGTATGGGCGCGCCAGACCATTGAAACCGGGGCATCAAAGGTGCGCGTGATTTCGATGGTCGTGTCGGATGGGGTCGTCATGCGAAGGGGCTTCATGGTGTCTCTTCCTCGTGTTTGAGTTGCCCCAGTACGTCATCAAGTCGGGCGTAGTTTGCTTGCCAGATGGTGCGGTACTGTTTCAGCCAGTCCTCGATGGCCGCAAACGCTGCCGGTTCGATGCTGCGAGGTCTGGACGTCCCCTCAATGCGGGTCGCTATCAACCCCGCCTGTTCCAACACCTTGAGGTGGCGTGAGATGGAAGGTTGAGACATCGCAAACGGTTCACGAATTTCATCAACCGTGGCGTCTCCGTCGATAAGCCGTGCAAGGATGGCGCGACGTGTAGGATCGGATAGGGCTTGAAACACTGAGTCGAGGTTGGTCATAGCGCCACAATATAGCATTACGGCTATATAGCAACATTAGACTATAATTGCAGAGTGGCCAATCGTTGCGATGCCAAATCATGTAGGTATGGGCTCGTTCCTGCCGTTAGCTGCGCTTTGCATGAACGGCCGCTTCGGACAAGCTCCTCAAGCAGAACCGACGCATCAAAACCGGAGGTTAAGTAGAAAAATAGGCAGAATCGTCGTTTGTTTCTAAGCAATCATGCAGGGATTTTCAGCTTCGACTTCTATGAGCCGTCGTAACGTGTTTATTGGAACCGATCCCATGAACACAGTCCGGCCAATCGCGAAGGCGGGCGTGCCGTAAAAACCGAAGACATCAGCAATCGCGACGGCCATTTGCAGCCGATGGTCAATTGCCTCGGACGCCATGTCCTCTAACAGACGGTTGGCATCGAGACCTATATTGTCAGCTATGACTGCAACAAAGCTTTCATCGGTGATCGCAGGGGTTCGGATCAGACGTTGGTGCATGTCACGGTATCCACCTTGCAGATCGGCAGCCAAGACCGCGCGACTGGCCGTTGCGGACGCGACACCCAGAAGAGGAAGCTGGTGTCGTACAATTGTGAAACTGTTTGGTTTGCTCAGATGTAGATCAGATAGTCTGTCATCCATGATCCGACAGATAGGACAGGCGAAATCTGAAAACATCGCTACCGACACAGCATCAGATTTCTGAGTGCCGTAGAATGCCGAGCAAGGGTCTGCACGCACGATATCTTTAAGTCTGTCATTCGTTTCCGCTTCAGGCTCTCCTGCATCGAGACCCGCAAATATTGCAGCTGCGAGTGTAGCCGAGCCGCTTCCGAGAAATCGCCGGAACGGAGGCGCATCGGGGATTTCTTCAAAGGCGAAGTCTGGCGTGCCAAGAGATGCAAGGTACGGCACACCTTTGACCCAACCAACTACGGCAAGGGCACCACCAGCCAGCATTGCCCTGCGCTTCCAATCGGTTTGCTTTGTCATCAGGCCGCGATCTGGATGAGCATGACTATCGCCATTCCCATCATCATTAGGTTCTCAGTCAGGCTTACGAAACCCAGCGGTACATTCGAGTTGCCGCCCACGCATGCGCATTTCAACTCTCGCTTGTCGACGTATACGGCCTTGAAAACGCTTATTGCCCCGACCGTGGCAATGAAGAGCGCCGCGGGCGCAGCTAGCCAAGTCAGCAACATACCCGTCATTAAAATACCTGCCCCTGTCTCAACCCAAGGATACACATAGGCATATGGAACCCATTTGCGCGCCAACAGATCGTAGTTCAGGAACATCGTCGTAAAGCTTTCGATGTCGCGGAGCTTTTGCATTCCTAACAGGATCATGGACACAGAAATGAACCAGCCCAACGTCTGCCATGTGATTGCACCCAGAAATCCAATCGAGAGCACGAGTGCTGTCGCAGCGGCTACAGCGAAAAGATAAAGGACCGGTGCATAGGTTTTTGCATCAGGATCAAAGTCGGTAAGCTTTTGGCGCAATGCGTCGTAGCCACCGACCCGCTCGCCTTCGATCCACACCTGCGGGGTGGTCGGCACATCGTGTTCTTCTTTGAACGCATCGACTTCCGACCTTTCGCGAAACAGCCGGTCATCCACCTTGTATCCTTTACTGTTCAATAGCCAGCGTGCTTTCTGGCCCGCAGGGCACAGATGATTGGGCAAAGCCATTCGGTAAAGAACGGCGGTCTTTCCGGTGGCGGATTTGGCGGGATCGGTTGTGACGTCTGCAACGTCGCGGGTGTCCTTTGGCATGATAGTTCTCCTTACAATCAGCGTCCGCGAGAGTTGCGAACAAAATAGACGATACCTGCGATCAGAAAGACGACAACAAGCAGGGCAATTATCCCCATGCCACCCATCATCCAGCCTGCGCCTTCGTGCATTTCACCATTCATCATCGTTCAGTTTCCTTCTTGGTTACGCGCGGTGCCTGCGGGCGCATCCCCGTTGGCTTCAATATCCGCGATGTACCGCTTCATTTCCGCAATCTCGCCAAGCTGCGCCTCGATGATTGCATCAGCCAACTCCTGAACGCGCGGGTCGGAAATGTTGGCCCGTTCACTGGTTAGGATTGCGATGGAATGGTGCGGGATCATGGCCTTCATCCAGGCTACATCGCCAACTGTATCTTGCGACCGCACGAGAAAAAGACCGGCGGCGAAGGCTATGGCTGCACCTGCAAAGATCGCGATATTGGCTTTTCTGTTGGAATACATGCCCAGCATGAACGCGAGCATGATGATTGCCATCATCCCACCCATATAGAGCGCCATCCACATCCGCGTTTGCGAAAAAAACACGTGATCCAGCGCGTAGGTGTTAAGATACATCAGGCCGTACATCACGACCGTCGATGTGCCGATCATGGCAAAAAACCGGCCATATCCGCTGCCTTTGCTGGACTGGCTATTGTGATGCGTACCGTTCGATTCCATTGTAGTATGCTCCTTACGTGCCATTGTCTGTCTTTCTGGTATACCCATATGGGGTATATAACCAAAATGTCAGTCGTTGGTTCCAAAAATAGGGAGCGCCGTTGGATGAAGGCAAACAAAGACAAGACTCTGGACCGCCTGTCACGGCTCGAAGGACAGGTGCGTGGTGTCGCAAAAATGGTCGAAACCGACCGTTACTGCATGGATATTCTAGCGCAAACGGCTGCGATCCGCTCGGCGGTGTTGGGGGTCGAGAAGCTCGTGCTGGAAAACCATGCGCAGCATTGCGTTGAGTCCGCCATCGAAAGTGGCGACCCCGAGGAACAGAGGGCCAAGTTCGACGAACTGATCGGACTGTTGCAAAAGGCGTCGCGGTAGGTCTTCTCAATCGAGTGTCCTCCCGCGCCAAAGCATCGTCGCGAGCGCGATTGCCAAAACTACGTCGACTCCAAGACAGAACGGCCCCCACCAACCTGGTGCGGGGTTCGCAATGACCGATCCGACAAATATATCGAAGATTCCGTGCGCAAGGAGCGCGGCGGCAAGTATCCAAGAAGAAGTACGCGCGCCGATGATTGCCAGTGCCGCGAAGCCTGCCGCGAGACCCGTATGAACAATAATTTCCAGCGTGTCGCCTGACTGGATCGCAAAGACAACGTAAAAGGATGCGATAGCCACCATTGTCGTGGCCCAAGTTCCTCGCTGGTTGAGCACACCGCCGAGTACCATGAGCGCCACTGTGGCACCGCCGAGGCCAACCCCAACCAACAGGGGAACCCAAAACATCACGCGACCTCGAACCAGGCCATCATGCCGGAGGCTTGATGCGAGAGCATGTGGCAATGCAGCATCCAAACACCGGGATTGTCCGCGACGAAAGCAATTTCTAACGTTTCGTCTGCACCGATCATAACAGTATCCCGAATATCGCCAGATGTGTTTGACGCACCGCTGCGGGCCAAAACCTCGAAATGATGGCCGTGTAAGTGAATGGCGTGCGGGAACATAGAACGGTTGGTCATTTCCATATGCACCGTCCGACCCAAGGATGTTCGGAACATTGGCGCATCCATACCATTTGCCACACCGTTGAAAGCCCAGACCATGCCGTTTGACGAGAGTTCGCGAAAATCCATAACCTTGCCCTGATATTGGGTTTCCAGCATTCCGCGCATTGCCCCACCTTCCATCAGCAGCGTTTCGCGTTGCGGGTCGGTGAGATCAGGCGCAGGAAGCGTTCCCCATGCGGGCAAGGCTCTGACATCGGCATGGACCTTAGTGGATGCGTCACCAGCAACGGCGAACGACGCTATTTCCACCAACTCACCATTACCCGGGTCCAATAGCAGGGCGGTTTGCGCGTCAGGGTCCGTAGGCGCATCTATGACGACATCTGCCCGTTGCGCCGGTCCCAGCAGAACAGTTTCTATCGCGCGTGGTTGGACAGGATAACCGTCCAGCGCGATCAAATGCGGTGCAAGCCCTTGCAGAACCAGAGGCATAATCCGTGCTGTCGCCGTGTTTATGAGGCGAAGCCGTACTCGCTCGCCGGGCCGAATTTCCAGATTGGGATAGGCCTTACCATTTACAGTGACCGTGTTTCCCATTCGCCCGCCATGGGCAGCGGCATGAAGGTCATCCCACCGG
Source organism: uncultured Neomegalonema sp. (assembly GCA_937928005.1). Lineage (GTDB taxonomy): Bacteria > Pseudomonadota > Alphaproteobacteria > Rhodobacterales > Rhodobacteraceae > JAHDDY01. The sequence continues at coordinate 4,757 of CALFVD010000020.1, forward strand.
TCCTCGACGATCGTGGCATCCGCTTCGAGCAACCAATCATCAAGAACCAGCGTGACCTCGCGCGTTGCAGCTCCCGGTTCACCCAACCAAGGCTCACGATCTTCCACGATCAGGGGGCCGGCCAAGCCCCGCGAGACCTGCTCCGTACTGCGATTGTGAGAATGATACCAATAGGTGCCAGGATCAGGGGTCACGAAGTCATAGTCGAAGCCTTCACCCGGTGACACCGGTGCTTGCGTCAGTGGTGCGGCTCCGTCCATCGCGTTTTCAATACGGATACCATGCCAATGAACGGCGGTCGGTTGCGGCAGATCGTTGACCAGCCGGTATTGGACCCGCTCACCGGCGGTGACGCGGATTTCAGGTCCGGGAACTGTCCCCGCATCTCCCGTGGCGTAGGACCAGACTGGCGTTGCAGGGTATCCATCAGGGGCGAGCTGCGCCATAGACGTAGAGGCTCGCAAAACCGGTAGGGCGGTCTCTGCAAGCAATGAACGCGGCAGCATTGCCGCCCCAAACAGTGCCGCTGTACCGGTTAGAAAGGTTCGTCTTGATGGTCGTGTCATCGGATTTTCTCCAATCAAAGGTTCACTGGCGGCGTCGTGATCGAGGTGAGTGTGGCCGTTGCCAACAGGATTAAGGCGACGGCGACGACTTCCATACGGATGGAGCGACGCAGTCGCCCGTCTGCGTCGTCTTTGTTAGCGGCGAGAGCTGGGACAAGCTGGAGCTTATTCTTTGCGGCGAGGCCAAGCAGTCCAGTGACAACGCAAATTTTAACAATCAGCGTCCAGCCATAAGCCGTTCCGAATAATCCGCTGAAAGACCCGATCATGAGCCACGCAAAAGACACACCTACGACAACAAGTACTGCAACGGTACCGCTGGCAATGATGCCGAAGCGATGAAGGAGAGCTGCGCCGTCTTTGTTAGCGGCAGACCGGTGCAGGGGAGCCAACGCCCCAACCCAGAAAGCCGCGGCCAACAGATGCGTCACCACAAGTACCGCCAGTATCCAGCGCGGATCACCCAAGGAGTGACCGACGAAGGCATAAGAGGTGGCGATCAGTAGTGCGCCAAGAAGACTTGCAACTATCCCGATGGTGCCCTCGATTAGGACGGCAACGATCAGCAATGCACCCGCGCCGCGCCAGATCGCAGCCGTCCCGAGGGGGCTGTCCCAGACAAAGCTCAGCATCATCGCATCTATCGCCCCGGATGGGCCCATTCCTGAAATACGGGCGGCGCGGATGCCAAAGCGTAGCGCTAGAACTGCAAGACCAATGAGCGCGGCAATGACGGCGAGTTTCCGAGCGAGGCGTAGCACGTCATCAGGAGCAGATCGGAAGGCGGCGAGAAACAACGGTCCTCCCATAGCAACCAATGCCGCTGCATATCCGGCGGCTTTTGCAATGATCGCGGCAAGCGCCCACCCGTCTATCGGGGCAAGACCTTCCATCGCTTAGTCAGCAACCGTGAAGCCGAACGTGCCCTGCATTGGGTGGCCGTCCGCTGACAAACCACGCCAATCCACCGAGTAAACCCCGGCAGGCATAATTGCAGACGGCATAGCGCGAAACTCAGTCACTGGGTCGAGACCGGTTTCGCGCATGATCTCCACATCTCCGTCTGGTCCCGTAAGGGTGATGGCCGTGACACGCATCGGATCATCAAAGCGCAGTTCGATGACCTCAACCTTCTCAACAGTTGATTCATTTGCCGGAGTTGTGGTTTCAGCTTTTGAGTGGGCCAGCGCAGCTGGCGCAATCGCCAATGTGGTCACTAAGGCCAGAATGATTTGTTTCATCGTCTGTTTTCCATTTCGTTATGCCTGTCACGGATTTCCTGCGGCCAGGTCGATTTAATATAGCTAAGGACGGCGATGATCTCATCATCCGTCAAGACACCCTCATAGACAGGCATATTGGATTCGTAATCGGGATCACCGATCAGAGCGGCGGTGCCGTATTTCGTAAGTCGAAACAGCGTGTCACCGTCATGGTGCCACGTATGTCCGGTTTCATCATGAGGTGGCGCAGGAAGCCGTCCGTCCGAGCCGGGCGAACGCCAGTTCGACTCGCCTTCGAGGTTCGCACCATGACAGGCCGCACAGTTATCGGTGTAGATTGTCTGCCCGAGGGCTACCACGTCCGGGTCCGAGGCGTAGAGAACGGTTCCGGCTGGTGCGGACGTTCCCCACGTAAAGGCGAGTACAGCGGTTCCTGCTAGAATCGCTGCACCAATGCCAATCGCCACAGTCCGGTTCATAGCCCTGCCTGATAGAAGACCTCGCCTTCACCGGCATCCCCGCCGAACGCCAACACATCATACCGCGCTGTTGGATCGTTCCCCATGCCGGGGGAGCCGCCGGGCATTCCGGGCACGGCAATCCCAATGATGTCTGGGCGTTCATCGAGCAACTTGGTTAAGGCCGCAAAAGGAACATGACCTTCGACCACATAGCCGTCGATCATCGCGGTATGGCACGCCCACATCGTGCCGGGCACATCGTTATCCAGCTTAACACTGGTGACGTCGGCGGTGTCTGTCACCTCGATGTCATAGCCCTCTTCGCGGGCCAGAGCGACCCATGCGCCGCAACAACCGCAGGTTGGACTTTTAGTCACGTGCATCGTCCCGTGATCGGCGATGTTGGAATGATTTTCCGCATGGGCCATTTCGACCACGCCAAAAGAGGCGAGTATAAGCGTAAGAACAGCGGCAGGGGCGAAGGCGAGTAGTGTCTTGATAGGTTTCATGTCTTTTCCTCTCGACAGGAATATGCGCGGGTAAAACCCGCTAAGATGTGATTGCAAATTCTAAGCCCGCGTCCAAACGGACACGGAACGCATCACACCGCGCGGGGAGGGTCGAGGGGGCCGGATGGATCAAAGCCCGTCAGAAGAAGGCCAGCACTGAAGAACACATCTTCGCAAGTCACAGGAGCAACGTCTTGGAGTGGGGTACCGGGAACCAGCGCAGACAAAACATGACAGGTCGAGGTACGCTCAGAGCTTTCTGAACAGCAGGCCGATTGATCGTCAGCCATTTCGTCCATCGCTGCGTGGCTTTGCTCCATGGTAAACGCGTGGCTAGCGTCCATTGCCCCCGATACAGAAGCGGACAACGTTATCATGATGACAAGAAGGAGCCGGACAAAATTCATGTCGTATACCTACATGGGGTATGCGAACATTTGCAAGCCTAAGCTACGCTACATCCTGTCACGGGTGTCAGTGGCTGTGCGCATCTTCACCGCGCGCCATCATCAGATGGTGTTCGCGGTGATGGTCCTGGCTCGCCATCAACCCGAAGAACCCCAGCCCCTTAATTCTGGCGATCACAGCGGGATCATTACTGGTCACACGCAACTCAATGCCGCTTTCCAGTTCCGAGACTTCCACTGTCCAGCGCTCATCTCGCGCGAGCTGCGCCGCGTGAGCGGGAACCATCCGGCCAAGCGTGGCGAGCGTTTCCGTATCGCCCGTCGCTAGCGCCGACAAACCGATTGGTAGTATTGTTTCCGTGACGGCCGTATCCGTGATCAGTCGATCCATGTCTACCAAGTGCGCGCGCAAGCCCGCCAAATCCACTTGTGCCCAGTTCGTGTCGGGGTCGGCTTCCAGCACACGCACGACCTCGGACAATGCCGCGAAAGCACCTTGCCCCGGTTCAGCCAGTTCGGTGCCGCCAGCAGGTAAGTCTTGGGCATGCATCGCATGATCCATCCCTTCGCCGTGATCAGTATGCATCGTTTGCGCCAAGGCAATCGCCGAACCGCCAGCTACAGCAGTTACCGCCAAAATAATCTTCAATCGCATCATCAAACCTCGCTCCAATTTAACTGCACCCTATCCAATGTGCGGGGAAGCTTATATGATTTCTATCATGTCAGGCTGGCAACACATATTTGATCACGCGCCATTGGAGTACTATGAGCAGGGCAAAACTCTGTTCCGTCGTGAGGATCCTGTCAGGTCGATGTATTTGGTCCGATCTGGTGCGGTCGCGCTGGAACGGCCAATGGAAGACGGAACGGCGTTAACTCTGCATGTCGCCAACGCAGGCAATGCATTGGCCGAAGCATCCCTATTTGCAGAGGTCTACCATTGTGATGCGGTCACTCGCTCTAGTTGCCAGATCGCCGTCATGCCTAGAGCTAAGTTTCTTTTAACGTTGCGCGAGAATCCGGGTGCAGCTCTAAGCCTCATCGAAACTCATGCCCGAGAAGTTCAAGCGCAACGTGCGCGTATTGAAATACTACGCCTGCGCCGTGTTTCTGACCGGCTAGACGCATGGCTGGACCTTTATGGTGAGCCGAAGAAAGGTGAGTGGATCGCGATTGCAGATAAGATCGGTGTGTCGCCACCGGCACTTTATCGTGAGTTGGCCAAGCGAAGACTCTAGATCGGTTGTCGCGAAACGATTGCAAAAACTGCCATCCGTCTAATCTGTAGCATCGGTGCGTTTGGGCTCTTCAGACACCTTCGCTAAGCTGATTATCAACGTCCGCATCCCCTACCCCGCAATGCCAGTCAGGACTGAGGCATATCGGGTCTTCCCCATATCAGACATTGCTCAAGTCAGCGCTCTTGGTGACATTTCTGCTTGGTTGCAACGATGAATAATACGTCAGACGCTCCTATCAATCGCTGGTGATCTCCAAAAACCTGCCGTACTCTTGGCTCACTTCTCGGGCTTCTTCGAAAGCCCGTGCCCTTTCTTCTTCAAGACACCTGAAGTAGCTTTGAATGTCCGCGATGTAGGTCTCAAAATCGCGGCCAATCAAATCTCGATACTCCCGAACATCCTGCGGATCGGTCGGCACAAATGGTCTCTCCGGCGCATAGCAAGTTTGACCGTATGCCTGCCCCGCAAGCGAAACCAACAGAAATACGGGGATGAGGGATTGGCGGCATACCCTTTTGATCATGTCCATGTTCCTTCGATGCTTGAGGAATCCGCACCTGCGTGCGTAATACTGTGCGCGGGTTAAAGCACATGCGAGGTACAAAACCGTATCTTGCGCACACAACCGTATTATTGTAACTATGACGCATCGAAGCAATAGCCTCGGTGCGCCCAAAGATAGAAAGAGCGCAGCCGTGGACATGGATCTAGAAAAAGAAGCGCCAAATGTGGTTACAGAAGCCGGTTTCCGCGACCTCATCGAGTCCGGATATCATGTCGAAGTCGTCTGCAAGGAAGATGCATACCGAAAGAATTCGGTATGGCATGGCATCTGGATACTCCGCGCCGTTAACGATGACGGCGTCGAGAAACAACTTGTCACTGCGCGTGCCCGCACAGGCGGCGACTACATCAAGGTCAGAAAGTTCAAGACTGTCACCGGGCTTGTCTCTTTCCTCATCGACCTCGGCTTCTCCGTTATCGCGTTCCCGGTTTATGAAGGTCAGCGTTGGACCTTTACGCTATCTCAAGAAGAAGACAGCGACAGCAACGGCTAGCGCCTTTCTACTGCTGATTGCGCCTCACGCCGCAACAGCACAAATGATCTTCACGATGGAATCCGATGGCTCTCTAACGCCATCCCAATCTCAAGACCGCTTCGCAAGAAATTATAATGACGGTATTGGGCAAGGTGACGCAAACGCGCCCTTGAGCATCTTTGGCGACGGCGAAGCTGCTGAAACTGAAGGTGACGCATCTACGACCGAAGACGGCTCATTCCGCGTCGCTGCTGTTGCGCCCCGTGTCGCCGTTCCCCGCCCTGATATCCTCGCTGCAATAGATGACACCGCCTTGCGGTACGGAAGACATCGGGGCTTGCGGGCGGCTGGTCTCACTGTGACGGAATGGCGGTTCCTGTTCCGCTCAAACATCGAAATCGAAAGCGCCTACAATGTGAACGCCCGTTCGCATGTCGGCGCGATTGGCCTTGGTCAGCTCATGCCGGGAACCGCCGAAGACCTCGGCGTCGATCCCTTTGACTGGCGGGCAAATCTTGACGGTTCCGCGCGATACCTAGTCGCACAGCTTGAGACCTTTGGTGACGCGCGGCTCGCTCTGGCTGCCTACAACGCCGGTCCCGATGCCGTCAGGCAATACGGGGGCATTCCGCCTTACCGTGAAACGCAAAACCACGTTCAGCGGGTGCTGGCCGTGTTCAACAGGCTAGAAGGAGAAAACTCATGAGGCCGCTACCACTACTGATGACCGTTCTCACGGTCTTCGTCGTCATGGCCGAACCGGCGATGGCACAATCAATCGACTTGTCGCCCATCCAAAACCTCTTGCAAGGCATCGTTGATGCCCTGACCGGCCCGCTTGGTGTCGTCATCGCCACCCTGGCGGTGATCGGTGTCTTCCTAAGCTGGTTCTTCAACATCATCGACCTGCGCCAAGCCCTTTGGGTTCTGGTTGGGATTGCAGGTGTCGCCGCAGCACCGACGATCGTTGCAGCAGTGTTCGCGTAAGGGGGTATAGCGTGGCTGAAAGATCACCTTTGTTTCTTGGCCTCGTGCGCCCCCCGAAGCTATTCGGTCTGCCGATCATGTATGCCGTTGTTTGGCTGTTCGGGACCGTGCTGCTGTTCGTCTGGATACAGAGCTTCCTCGTGCTTGGCATCGCGGTGGTTCTGTATCCGGTCCTATGGAAAGCGGCAGATTGGGACCCCCGGTTTATCGACGTTGCGATGACCAGCCTTCAGGAAACTCCGCCCACCAGAAACAGGAAAATCCATGGTGGAGATAGCTATGCCCCGTGATGATCTGGATGAACGCACGCTGATGCCAAAGTGGTTTCAGCATGAAAAGCAACTGGCGCACATGCTTCCGTATGTGAGCCTCGTTGATGATCGTACCGTGCGCACGCGGGTTAACGAGTTGTTTCAGTGTATCCGCATCACTGGCGTCAACAGCTACACAACCGACGACGACTATCTTGATGGCATACGGGCGAGCTTCGCCCGGATCGTTGCCCAATTGGGCGAAGAATTTAGCTACTATGTCCACAAGGTCTCGAAGGGGATTAGTGCAGACATCGAACCCATTGAAGGTGACAGCTTTGCCGCGATGGTCGATCAGCAATGGCGCGACAAACTGGAAAAAGGCGGGCTGCGTGACAAGACGCTCACCCTGACCGTTATCCACCGTCCGCCCTCCAAGAGCTTCATGAGATTCATGCGGCGACCGTCGCCGGAACGCCTGCGCGAGGAAACCGATAAACGAATGCGTCGCCTGAATGAGGCGGTCGGGATATTCAAATCCGGTCTTGGCCATTTGAAGCCATCCGTTCTTTCCGCCGAAAAGGGTGAGCTGGTTGGTTTCCTCGGTGCCTTGAACACCGGACAAGAACTACCGCTCTATCATACCTCGAAATTCGGGTTTATGGCGTCATCTGCATCCAACACCCGCACAACCTTCTTTGGCGATCACTTCGAACTGAGCGAGGGTGTTGCTGGCCGTCGCTTTGGCAAAAGCTACAGCATCAAGGATTACTCTGAGCAAACAAACTGCGTGATGTTCGACCAGCTCAACCTACCCGTTGATATGATCGTCACACATTCGTTCACACCGGTGAACACCAACATGACTATTTCGCGGATCAAGCGGCAGGTGAAGCAAATGCAAGCCGCCGACGACGCCGCGGTGTCCTTGCGCGAAAATCTTCTGCTTCTCGCCGATGATCTGGAAGCGAAGCGTGCAAGCATGGGCGATCACCACATGGTGGTGACGGTCTTTGCTGAAACTCGGGAAGAACTGGAAAGCCTTGGCGCTGAAATCGTCAACGCCGCCGCCTCAGAGGGCGTAACGCTGGTGAGTGACCGCTTTGGCGCGAACACCCACTATTTCAGCCAGCATCCCGGCAACCAGCCAAAGCGCCTGCGTGCCAGCACCGTCACCAACCGCAATTTTGCTGACTTTGCCGCTTTCCACCGGACACAGCTTGGCAAGGCTGGACCAGAAGTGCCATGGGGCAAAGTTATCTCGATCTTTCCCACGCCAGAAAAAAGCGCCTATCGCTTCTCCTACCACGAGGCGGGTTCGCCTGAAAAAGAGCCCACCAGTGGTCACACCCTGATCATGGGTCGTCCTGGCTCAGGTAAGTCC
>CALFVD010000021.1 GCA_937928005.1 uncultured Neomegalonema sp.
GCGCCAGTGGCCCAGTTTTACGCCGCGACATGGCCCCTTTTTGCTCCGGGATTGACAAGGCGCTGGCGACGTGTGGACATGGACGGCGATTGAAGCTGAAAGCAAGATGATCCTCGCCTATGAGGTTGGCGACCGTTCAGCGACCACCGCTGCGGAGTTCATGAACGATCTGGCGTTCCGCATCGCGAGCAGGATTCAACTTACTACCGATGGTCACAAGCCGTATCTAGAAGCCGTTGAAGGCGCTTTCGGTGCCGATATTGATTATGCGATGTTGATTAAGCTGTACGGCTCCGAAGGCGGTAAGTCGCCAGAGAAGCGGTACAGCCCTGCCACCTGTGAAGGTATCCGCAAGACGCGCATACAAGGATCGCCGCAAGAGGCGAAAATCTCCACATCCTATGTCGAGCGACAGAACCTTACGATGCGGATGGGGATGCGCCGCTTCACCCGCCTGACCAATGCGTTCAGCAAGAAGATTGAAAACCACCTTCACATGCTGTCGCTTTACTTCGTTCACTACAACTTCGTGCGTATCCACAAAACGCTGAAAGTGACGCCAGCGATGGCCGCTGGCGTCTCCGATACCCTGCACGATATGGAGTTCATTGTTGGGCTGATCGATGCCGCCGCGCCGAAGCCCGGAAAGCGCGGCCCCTACAAGACGAAAAAAGAAAATTCAAACTGAGACACTACCTATTTTTGTGCTGAGTTGACTGGGTTGAATCTGCTGGGCTGTATCTGACTTCATTGCCGTGGAATGTATTGCAGAAGGCAATCGCCAAGGCGGAAATAAATGAGAGTTTCGCAATCGGCTTCAATTCGGACCTCCTTTTGGTGGTTAAGAAACCATAAAACGTGAAGTTATCATCTTACAACCAATCCAATTATGCCACCTTCGCCTTTCCCGTTCTACCGTTGCTGGATGAGGTGCTGCATGAGCGTACACAGCGCAAACCAATATAGAAAAACGCGTTAATCAGGCTGTCTAAGAGACGGTCATTATATCTACTGCGGCTTCACGGCCTATGTCATGCGCACCTACTCCGCTGCTATCGCTGGCTCGCCTGTGTCGCCGTCATCTTCGATCTCGACGAGGCCATTGTTCAAAACACGCAGACCAGGGATGGGCTTTTTCAGCCATGCGAGTTGATGCGAGAAATGGTCGTAATCGGCTTGCGCGCGGCCAAACTCGGCGGGGGGTGGTAGATGCGCAATCCAATGGATCGAGTAACCGGGTAAGGTGATGCGTTTCAGCAGTAGTTTCACGCGGAAATACGGCTCCAGCGATGCTTCCAACACTGCCTCTGGCCCCAGACCCACGTAATTGCGAAAATCGGTATCGGCGCGTAGATGGGCGCGGACCACATCGACCCGCCGCGCGCCCCGTTCCTGTTGCAAGGCGAGCAACGGCTCCAGCCCTAGATCGGCGCGGGCGCTGGCCCCGGCCTCGCTATCCTCAGCGAGCAGGTTCATCAACCGCCCTGTCGCGACGGTAAAGGTCAGGGATTCAAGCTCCAGCCAGAAGCGATGATAGAGATTCTGGAGGAACATCTGGTCATGTTCGATCAGTTCCAGACATAGGCCCACAACGACCGGCTCATGCTTGGTGAAGATCGTGCGCTTCTGCTCGGCGATTTGCTTGCGGAGGTCGGCGAGTTCTTTCGTGAGGTCAGCTTTCTTCTTGCGCAATTCATGTGCCTCGCCCGCGCGCCAGAGGCGGTTGAGGAACCAGCCGACGAAGGCACTGACCCCGTGCCCTGATTTCTTACGCAGCCATAGGCGGAAAGGCAATTCGGCATAGACCTGATTGAGTTGCAGGCGCGCCATCTCAAAGGCTTTCTCGCCCGCGATGCGCTCGCGCTCCATCCGGTTGGTCGCCGCCGAAAGCTCGGCATGAATTTCGCGGTGGATGGCGCGGATATGGGCATCGACTCGGTCGAGATTGCGAAAACCGCGCTCCGCCGTCTCGAAGGTCTGCACGAAGCTGCCCTCGAAATAGCGCACGGCAATGCGTAGGCAGATTGCGGATGGCCCATTGAACCGGGCCTGCACCATGTAGATTAGCTCGCGATAGGTGCTCATGCGCTGGGCGACATGGCCGCTAAAGCGGTTGAATTCCTCCCAATTGCGCGGCACGTGGAGCTTCGGCAACGCTTTCGCGTCGTTGATCCGCTGGGTAAATTTCTCTTCGAGAATGCGGGTGGCGAGCCGCGTTGCGGGCACGGTGACAAGGCTGATGCCCTTGCCCTGAATAAACAGAACCGTGACCACCCATTTGAGAAACCAGAAGATCGTCGCCCCGATAAGCGCGAGCGCAACCCAGACCGCGCCGCTCAACCCCGCCAGATGTTCCCAAAAACCGATATCACCTTCCATATTGCAACCCTATCACAGGGTTGCGCGGATTTCGATCTCAAACGGTAACAACGCAATAGCGATGTGCGATATTGTGGAATCCGGCGTCATGTAAAGATTGCCCGAAGCGGGCAATATCGTGATCGAGGGGAATCTAAATTCGTCCTATTGCGCCGCTGCGTCCCGCCAGACGTCACGCTGGTCGGCGATGCCGCCGTAGAAGCCGACGGTTTGGTTGGCCATTGAGGGGGGCAGGTCTTGCCCGACCAGACGGCGCGCTTCGTCGGTCTTGCCTTGAAGCGAGAGGACCATGGCGAGGTTCTGGCGCACCTGTGTACCCGCGCTGGGCGCGACGAGGGCGCGGCGTAGGGTTTTCTCGGCCATATCGAGCTTGTTATCCATGGCAAAGGACAGGCCCATATTGTTCAGCGCGGTGGCATTATAGGGCTGAACTGACAAGGCTTTGCGGTATTGTTCCTGCGCTTTCGCGTGCTGTTCGGCGCGGTCGAAGGCAACGCCGGTGGCTGAATAAAGGCGCGCCATGCGGGGGGCATCATTGGTGGACAGGCTCGCCACTTTTTCAATCAGCACCACGCCATCGCGTAGGCGACCGGAGGCGATCATCGTCTTGGCCAATTCTTCGTTCAGGTCGATATTGGCGGGTTTCTGGCGTAGTGCCTGAAGCAAGACGCGCTCTGCATCCTCGTTACGGCCTAGAATGCGCATACTGACCGCGAGATTACGGACATAGTCCATATTGTCGGGCCTGATTGATGCTAGATGCGCCCAGTGCTTGGCCGCCGTATCGTATTCGCGCTGCTTCTCGGCAAATCGAGCGGCGCTTTCGAGGAAGATGATAGGATCGTCCTCTTTTGACAGGCCGCTAGGCTTGCTGTCGGGTTTGGCGGTATTGTTGGCGGTGAAGAGAGAGTTGAACTTTCCACTTGTGCCCGCGCTGTCGCCATTGAGGACGAGCAACGAGTCCACCTGTCCGCACCCAGCCAGCATCGCCACAAGGCAAAGCGGGGCCAGCCCGCCGCGAATCTGTTCAAACCGCATCATTACTCAATCCCTGCCAGTACATCCGGGGTCCGACTCATGTCGGTTGATCAGGGGCCACCATGCGCGAACAGAGTGACTACGGTGTTAATGCGCAGAGGGCATCGTGAGAACAAACTCTCCTTGTGAAGCTTCTGAAAGAGATGCGTAAGAGTCTTGTAATCCGATTTTTGAAGCAACTTTTTTAAGTGAAATGCGCTTTAAAATATCAACCGTTATGGGTCTTTTTGCATCTGTGAAAACCATTGAATTTATTAAATTTCTGTACTGATTTGATTCTAATAACTGTAAGATCAAATCAGCCTCTTGTTCTGATTGGCATGGAAGAAAGTAAACTGTGTCATCAAAAACAACTGGTTTGCCTTCAAAGGGTCCAACTTTCAGAAAGTGGATTGATTTATAAAAACCAGAAATAGCGATTTTCCAAGGAGAAAATGTATATTTTCCAATACCAAAAATGCTAAATCTAGGTTTATCTCGATAGATGGCACTACCTCGCTTATCCAAATACTCTCCGTGGGTGGTCAAATACGCCCATGTAGCCGGAGCTATAGTTGCAATGCCGGAGGTTTGTTCACCTATATTCTGCTGTGTGACGATCATGTATTTATTATTATGCAATCGCCCCTTTGCAACGTCTGAACTTTTGAGCATTGGAAAAACAAAATCGTTTTCAATCTCAACAACCTCCTGAAGACCATTTTTAAGGATTCCAGAAGCGGTGCGCGACAACTCCATAATACGAGAGCAATCATGCTTTACTCCAGACCGCCATGTTCTATCGTGGTCGTGTCCGATGATATCTTGATGATTAATATATGCATCAATATCTGATACGAGATGCCCACTGTGATAGCCAATCGTTGTAGATGGTGTGCATGCATCAAACGCCTCAAAAACATCGCAATCAAGCGAGATTTCTTTTCCTCCAAAGGGCAAAATAAAAAGACATGCGTCTACAGCCGCATCAAAATGCTGCATCGCGTCTATTTTAATTATCGTGGCTTTTCCGACATGTTTTCCGGCTTTCCATATTTGCCGTAGCACTTTACGAGCAACAGTGGTTTTGACCAGCATAGCAAGCCAACCTTGCCGTTTCTCCAGCCATTCAACATGCTGTAAAAGCATCCATTCGGATATGTCAAAATTCGCCTTACCAGTCAGTGCATCAAGGCCGCGATGGCCCTGAAAATTGGTTTTTGTTGGAAGGTTGGTGCTTCCGATTGATCCAAGTTCGCTGTTTGTGACCCAAGGTGGATTTCCTAAAATCAACAAATTACCCATGGAAAGCGCAAGAAAGCGGTCCCACTCAATCTGGAAAAAATCTCCTTGATTTACACTAATATTTTCAGCTTCGAAATGTTGTATCTTATCTTTGGCTTCCCTAGCGTATTTTGGGTTGATCTCCACTCCCACAATGGATTTTATCGCAGGAAAAGTCTCTAGGGCAGCTTCGAGAAATGCGCCACGCCCACATGTGGGCTCGATCACATTATCCGGGTCGATACTCATTGATTTTAAGTGATTACAGACGGCCAATGCCAGTTCTGGTGGTGTTTGAAAATCGCCATATTCCAAGCGGTTGCGGTTCTTGGCCATAATCAGCGCACCCGGTCTATACCGTCCACATCGCCTGCTTCGGTGATGACTCGTCTATATTGAAGGCGCCATTGCAAGGCATTTGATATCGTCAGATATCCCTGCTCAGGTGGTTTTACTAGTATTGCTTCTGCTATGCTCTGCGCCTCAATGTCATCTACAGGCAAATTCTTATCCATAAGAAAAGCGATGATGTCATCATCATTACCGTTTCTCGCAATAATTTCTCGCAAGCCCCCCGTCATCTGAAAATCAGCTGTCCGGGCTTGATCAACAAAAATCGTGTGTACCATGTCTAGCCTACCCGTTCGAGCGTTAGCATCATCAAATTTTTCATAAACAAAAACAATAAGGTGATACCCAAGGCCATATATTTTTTGTCGTGCGGATTTGAACGGACTTGAAGACTGGGGCTGGCGGATGCTTGTGACTTTGATATCCACGCCAAGGTCAGGAATATCGATGCCACTGGCAGAACTGCCTTTAGCAAAATCGTAGCTTTTAGTTAGGTGTGATATGAATTTGTGTTCGAGATAGGTGCCAATAGCTTTGCCGTCCGTCACGCCGAAAAGTGCTGGTTCATTGTGCTGCGTTTCAACCTCAGCAAAGGCCGCAGCCTCTGAACGAAGCGCTTCGATTGTTAAAGGAGGCTTCTTCATGAAATTTTGCTTCCGTTGCTTAAGGTTTACGGCATAACAGTCCATTCTCGGAACTGCTACCCTCATCTCATTATGATCTAAGGCTAAGATCGGGCGTTTACGCTGCCCCGATTCCGCTCTAGTTATCGGGCATCATTTCCCCGAACTGCCGGAGATTGCCTTGGATAGCGCCCTTGCCTGCCTAGAACCCGCCGGATCAGACGCCGATGCGATCCCCATCTGGCCCATAACGGGCGAGGCGTTCAGCGCGTGGCTTGAAACCGGCCCCGATGCAGATACGAAATGGGCGTTGGCGAATGGCTTTGCGCCCTCGCGCGGGGCAATCCTGTGCCTGCCCGCCGCTGATGGCGGGATCAAGAGCGTGCTGTTCGGTGTGGGCGATGGCAGTTTTGATGGCATCGAAGCGCGGGCGTTCGGTGTTTTGCCACTACACCTGCCCGAAGGGGTCTATCGCGTCGAAGGGTTGGAGGAATCCAGTGCGCGTGAACAGGCGATGCTCGGCTGGATATTGGGGGCGTATCAGTACACCCGCTACCGTGATTCGCGCCGCCGTCCTGCGCGATTGCTACCCCCTAGCGATATCGACGAAGCGCGGGTGATGCGCCTTGCGCGGGGGATGACGCTGGCGCGCGATCTGATCAATACGCCGACCGAGGAGATGGGGCCGGATGATCTGGAGGCCGCAATCCGCAAGGCGGGCGATGCCCATGGGGCCGAGGTATCCGCGATCCGGGGCGATGATCTACTGGCACAGAATTACCCGCTGATCCATTGGGTTGGGCGCGCGGGGTCACAGGCTCCACGCCTTGTCGACCTGCGCTGGACCGGGCCGGATGCGAAGCAGACGATCACACTGGTCGGTAAGGGCGTGTGCTTTGATACAGGGGGGCTGGATATCAAACCCTCCGCCGCGATGCTGATTATGAAAAAGGATATGGGCGGGGCCGCCTGTATCCTCGCGCTGGCGACGATGATTATGGATGCGAAACTGCCGATAAAGCTGCGCGTGCTGATCCCGGCGGTCGAGAATTCGATTGCCTCCAACAGTTTCCGCCCCGGTGACGTGATGAAATCGCGCCAAGGGCTGACGGTCGAGAATCGCAACACCGATGCCGAAGGACGGCTGGTGCTGGCCGATGCGTTGGCGGAGGCCGCATCCGAGAACCCCGACCTGATCGTTGATATGGCGACCCTGACCGGGGCCGCGCGCGTGGCGCTGGGGGCCGATATTCCGCCCTTCTTCACCGATGATGATGCTCTTGCGGCCGCGATTCAGGTGGCGGGCGAGGATATGGGCGATCCGGTTTGGCGGCTGCCCTTGTTCGATGGATACGAGCGCGATATCGCCTCATCCATCGCCGATATCACCAATGCCCCGGCGGGAGGGATGGCTGGATCGATTACTGCCGCGTTGTTCCTGCGCCGGTTCGTGACGAATTCTTTCGCTTGGGTGCATATGGATATCTATGGCTGGTGTCAGCGCGCCCGGCCCGGTCGCCCGGAAGGGGGCGAATGCCATGCTGCAATGGCGATGTATAAGGTGATTGAGGACCGCTGTGCTTGATCGATTCAAAGGCGATAAAAGGCTCGATCCGGCTGCGGCGGGCCTGACTGGTAAACCGCGAGAGACGCTGGCCGTCGAGACGGCGGTGGCCCCGCTGAAGGATGCGCCCGAACCCTTCGGGCCGCTGGCCAGCACCCTGCTGCACCGTGAAGTGTTTGACGTCTATGAGACAGCGGATGGCTGGTGCCGGGGGCGGGCGCATGAGAGCGGGTATATCGGTTACGTGCCCGCCGCAACGCTAGGGCCGATGCCCGATGCGCCGAGCCATGTTGTGACTATTCCCATGACTCACACCTATGGGGTGCCGACGATCAAGGCTGAGCCTGTGGGGATGCTGTTCCTCAATAGCTGCGTGCGGGTCACGGGCGAAGAAGGCGCGTTTCTGCAACTCGCAGGCGGCCTTTATATCGAGCATACGCATCTTGCGCCCATCGGCGAGGTGGCAACGGATTTCGTCGCGGTGGCCGAGATGGTTCGCCATGCGCCCTATCTATGGGGTGGTAACACCGTACAGGGGCTTGATTGTTCCGGGCTGGTCCAGATGGCGATGCTGCGCGCGGGGCAGGTCGTGCTACGCGATGCGGATATGCAGGAAGCGACCATCGGTGCGGCGGTGGATGCGGATGGGCCGCTAATGCGCGGTGATCTGGTCTTCTGGCGCGGACATGTCGGCATTATGACCGGGCCGGAGACGATCATTCACGCGACGGAATACACCCTGCGCGTGGTGGAAGAAGACTTCCCCACCATGTGCGCACGGCTGACCAAAATCGGTCTCGACGTTACATCCGTAAAACGCCCCTAATCCCGTTGTAATGTGCAGTTCTTGACCCTGCGACCCTCAGCGCGATATTCCATAGGATACCGCACTGGGGACAGATCATGACTGTCAAGCAATCCACGAGTTTCACCGACGAAGCGTTTTCGTATGCCCAAAATCTGGTCGAATCCGGCGAGTTCGGCTCAGGAAGTGCAGCTGCATCTGCCGCCCTCATTCACCTGCGGGAGCAACGTGCCCGTGAAGCGGCATTTATGGAGGCGGCAATCCACCCGTGATCAGCGCATAACGGTGATCTTTCGCCCCGATCCTGCCACTACCTGCGTCTATATCCATCTTGTCGCATTTGGGGCGCAGGACTG
>CALFVD010000022.1 GCA_937928005.1 uncultured Neomegalonema sp.
TGCGAAAGAAGTCATATGGATCCGACAAGTGCTCAAGGAGGTAGGGTGGCTCGAAAAAGGTCCAACGGTCCTGATGGAAGACAACGTTGGGGCAATAAAGTGGGGAAAATCCGACAAGCGCACAAAACACGTCGATATTCGGTATCATTTTCTTCGGGATATGGTTGACCGTGGTGAAATAGATCTCGAATATTGTCCGACTAACCAAATGCTTGCAGACCTTATGACGAAGCCGCGGCTTGCTTCGCGATTCAAGGAAATAAGGGCGAAGATGTTGGTGGCGACAGGTGGTCTCGGCAAGGGAGGGTATGTTGGCGGACCTAGTGGTCATGCCGAGGACAACCCGGATCGGAATGTCGATTTGTCCGCCAGGAAGTAAGAGTATGGTTTAGCTGTGGACATTTACTTCACTCAAGATACTGCTGCCTCCGCAGACTCGAATTGCAGGAAGTCAGTTACCGTCAGATCGTGAAACATGACAATTTCCTAAGAAACATTAAAATTCAGAAAGTTATGATTAACTTTAATCATCAAGAGCCATATTCCGCGCGGTTCTTGGCGCAAAATATGGCTCAGGCTTGTCGTAAATCGTTATAGCCGTTCGAGTTTTCTTACTGCGGGAATACCGTCCAAAGCTGGCCGGAGACATTCTGACAGCTGTCCATGAACGCTGCGCCGCCCATTGATCCACCGCGTTGGTTCCCCTCAAGGCATTCGTTTTCGCCTTCGCGGAACATGGTCGTCAGCTTGGCGTAGCCGCTATCTCCTTGCGGAATTACCTTCCATAGTTGGCCGGAAACATTCTGACAGCTATCCATGAACGCGGCGCCGCCCATTGATCCACCACGCTGATTCCCTTCGAGACATTCGTTTTCGCCTTCGCGGAACATGGTCGTCAGCTTGGCATAGCCGTTCCCTTGTGGGATGGCTTTCCATAATTGGCCGGAGACATTTTGGCAGCTATCCATGAACGCTGCGCCGTTCATGGATCCACCGCGCCGGTTCCCCTCAAAGCATTCTTCGCTGCCTTCGCGGAACTGAGTTGTCATCTTGAAGTACCCTTCAGGAAACGAATCCGCAAAGGCGGGAGCGGCGGGTGCAAACAAGATTGCTGCGGTGGCAATTGCCTTTAAATTTATAATCGTCATCTCACTAGTCTCACATACAGTTACTACTATGGGCGTCGATCAGATAAGATGCTCAACAATCTTTTGATTTGAATGTTAAAAAGTTTCATTCGGAAATTTTCTATAGATTGCCTCGCAATCATTATCGTCGCCCATAGCTATAAAAAACCAAATATTAAGGATGTCAACCATCTAATCTAAGTACTTAAACGATGTGCGTATCTCTGGTCGATAAACCAATCGGATTGCAACTACATCATCATTGATATGTGGCTTACGGTAACTGCCAGATACTATCTGACAGTTGTATTTATCTATCGTATTGGGCTTACATTGCTTGGGAAGTTGCCCATCAGATTCCCGGCGGGTGAGTATCGACAGACAATGAACTCACCGATTCCGGGGCAGGTTTTCATGCCGCAACCAAGCTCGCGCGATTCATTCCAGATAACTTGCGTGAAATGGCCCGTCGCGCCTGAGAAGCCTGGCCTAGCATAGTTATAATCTTTGATTTCATCGTACCACATTTGAGCAGCGGCGCTGGCGGGACGTGTGGTTCCACTCCATAATGCCAAATTTTCGCCAGCACCATTGCGTGCCTCAAACGGCGCATGTTGAAAAACGCATTGATTGGCCCAGTTCTGGGCATCTGCTGCAAGGCTGGCTGACCATGTCATTGCCGGAGCGCCATGCTTGGCCCGATATGAATTATGCGCAGGCAATAGAGATTGAATGCCGGTTAGAGGTGTCGAAGGTTCTTGAAAGCTAGGCGTTGGAGCTGTGAGTGCTGCCGGAGATGGCGCAGGTAGCCCTGCGATGACCATCTCTGGAGATTGTGTAGGGGCTGGAATGGGCGCTGAGGAAGGCGCGGATGTAGTGGCAGCACCTCCCGATGATGCAAAGACCGGAGCTGTTGCCGTAGTAATGCCGCCTGAATATGTCGTTGTTGTCGTCGTAGATGTTGTTATCCCGTTTTCCGTTGTCGTCACCGTTGTTGTCTTGGAGCTTGTACCCGCGCCTGTGCCGCCTCCAATGCGAACCACCTCCACCGAAGAGACTGTGTCGTTGAAATCAGAATCAACAAGGCAGGCGGCTTCACCATCAAGTGTGACCTCCCGGCCCTGAAAATTGTCATGTTCAAAGAGGCGCACACGCCAGCCCGGAACAACCAAAATAGACGATAGATCATCGTTTTGAACACCAAGCGCCTGTAGTTGATTGAGCGTGTAGCGCCCTTCGTTCAGTAACACCTGATACCCGCCAAAATTGCAATGCTGGTATAATCCCGCGCTTGCGCTGGCTGGCCTAGCGTGTAGCGCAAACACCGGCAGTGTGAGCAGAACGCCCGCATAAAAAAACCGTTTCATGAAAGAATCCCCCTTTGTAAACTCAACACGCTTTAAATCCGGGCGTCGGCGCGCCCTGAAAAAGCGAGCGTTGCATAAAAGCTTTCAAAAAAGAGCGGCATCTTCAAGAATAATTTTCAACTCGAAATTGTTTTTGTGTGAAACTTAAAGCATCTCAGGCGAGTGTCCTGCCCTCGATATGGTGCCAAAAATTTTGCCGTATCAGCGTCCTATCAATACATCCCACGGGATGACGGTTCTCTGTTGTCGATGATTACGGATTTACTGCGAAGCCCGGCACGCTCATTCCGATTCAAAGCGCAAACAGCTTCTGATATCTTCTCCTTCACCCAAAACCCCTCTAAACTTTCCCCATGAGCAAAACCGATTCCCTGACTGATAATGAGGCAGCGGCGCGGCTGGAATGGCTGGCTACCGAGATTGCACGCCATGACGCGGCCTATCACCGTGACGATGCCCCCGAAATCAGCGATGCTGAATACGACCTCCTACGCGCCACCAACCGCGCGCTGGAAAAACAATTTCCCCATCTGATCCGCGAGGACAGTCCCGAGCTTGCCGTCGGGGCCGCCGTATCCGATGCATTTACCAAAGTGCAGCACCGCCAGCCCATGCTTTCCCTCGGCAATGCCTTTGCCGCCGAAGATGTCGCCGAATTTGACGAGCGCGTGCGCCGCTTCCTGTCGTTGGAGCCGGACGCTCCGCTTGCTTATACCGCCGAGCCAAAGATCGATGGTCTGGCCCTCTCCCTGCGCTACGAGAACGGCGCGCTGGTCGAGGCCGCCACACGCGGCGATGGGCGTACGGGCGAGAATGTCACGGCCAACGCCCGTACTATCGCCAATATCCCTGAAACCTTGAGCGGTGATGCGCCAGAGTTGTTTGAGGTGCGTGGTGAAGTCTATATGTCTCATGCGGATTTCGCGGCCCTCAATGCCCGCGCCGAAGCAGCCGGTGGCAAGGTCTTTGCCAACCCTCGCAACGCCGCCGCCGGTTCCCTACGCCAGCTCGATTCAGGCATCACCGCCTCGCGCCCTCTGCGCTTTTTTGCCTATGGTTGGGGTGATGTATCCATGGTTCCGGGCGAGACACAGGGCGACGTACTACGGTCCATTGGCGCATGGGGTCTGACCATCAATCCGGCCATGGCTTTGTGCGACTCTCCCGATGCGCTTGTCGCCTATCACGCCGATATCGAAGCGCAGCGCGCAACCTTAGGCTATGATATTGACGGCGTTGTCTACAAAGTAGACCGCCTCGATTATCAACGCCGCCTCGGCACCGTCAGCCGCGCCCCGCGCTGGGCCGTCGCCCATAAATTCCCGGCGGAGGTCGCCACCACCGTATTGGATGATATCGAGATTCAGGTGGGCCGCACTGGCTCGCTCACCCCCGTTGCAAAGCTGCGCCCCGTTACCGTAGGGGGCGTTGTTGTCTCAAACGCGACTCTGCACAATGAGGATTACATCGCCGGTATTGGGGGCGATGGCGAACCGATCCGGGGCGGCATAGACCTGCGTGTGGGCGACACGGTACAGGTGCGCCGCGCGGGCGATGTGATTCCGCAGGTGATCAATGTCGACTTATCCCAGCGGCCCAAGGATGCGAAAAAATTCGTCTTCCCCGATACTTGCCCCCAATGTGGCTCTGCAGCGGTGCGCGAGGAGGGCGAGGCGCGTCGGCGCTGTGTTGGTGGCATGATCTGCCCGGCCCAGGCTGTCGAGGCATTGCGCCATTATGTGTCGCGCGACGCCGCCGATATCGACGGTATGGGCGTCAAGCAAGTCGAGGCATTCTGGCAGGACGGATGGGTGCGCGAGGTCGCCGATCTTTATACATTAGAGGCGAACCACGGCGATGCCTTGCGCAGCCGTGAGGGCTGGGGCGAAAAATCCGCGACCAACCTTTTTGCCGCCATCGACGCCCGCCGGACTCTGCCATTCGCGCGATTCCTCTACGGTTTGGGCATCCGCCATGTGGGCCGCACCACCGCCGCAATGCTGGGCCGCGCCTATGGTTCGTGGCAGGCTTTCGAGGCGGCGATGATCGCGTTGGCGGCTGGCGATGAGGAAGTGCGCGAAACCTTGCTCGGTATCGACGGCGTGGGCGGCGTGCTGGCCGATACTCTCGCCTCTGTCTTCAGCGAGGCCGTTACCGTTGAGCATCTCGACCGCCTGAAAGCCCATGTGATTGTCGAGGATGCGGAGGCCATAGCCGAGGGCGGCGTCTTCTCCGGGAAAACGGTCGTCTTCACCGGCACATTAGAGCAAACCAGCCGAGCGGAGGCAAAAGCGAAAGCTGAAAGCCTTGGCGCGAAGGTTGCAGGGTCCGTTTCAGCCAAGACCGACTATGTGGTTGCGGGCGCGGCGGCGGGGTCAAAGCTGAAGAAAGCGACGGCTCTCGGCGTCACAGTATTGAGTGAGGACGACTGGATGCGCATGGCCGATAGCTAGCGCAAAACTGGCGAGGGGGGCCGGACCATGACGATGATGCCAAAGACCGCCGATCGCCGCTTTTCGATCTTCGGCCCTGCAAAATTCATCCGTAGACCCCGCGTGATTGCCGACCGCCGTGCGCGGGCCTCTATGTCGCGTGATAGCCGCTGGAAGCGGCGCGGGCGCTCTCCTTTGCCAAAACTGATTGCTGCGCTTGCCATCGCCGGGTCGCTCGCGGCGTTATGGACGATCTACAAGCCCGCTCCCCCTGCCGAAGTCGTGCCGCTTGTTTTCCCGGATTTCGTGGCCGAGGCGAACGCGGTCTTCCCCGAAGCTCTACCGAATGCGACCCGCGCAAAGAGCGGTAGGCTCGCCGATGGTCGCTTGGTGCCCGTCGGGTTATCCCTGCTGGTTCCCGCCCATACCCTTGATTCGCCCAGTGCGTCGATGGATGCACTCACCCGCCTTTCCGCCCCATTCGTTGGCGCGGAACGCTCGATTTCAGGTTTGGAAATGGGGATGCGGATACGGCGTCTCGCTGAAGCGGCTCTCCCTGTGGATGTGTCACGCTGCTACAGTTACAGCCTCGGCGATACACGTAGTGTGTCCCGCTCCGAAGCCCGCATGGTCCGCGCCCGCCCCTTGGAAATCGCCTTCAATCCGGGGTGTTAAAGCGAATTGCGATTATCCTGAATCACCAAGCGCCGCGCCTTGTCGATGACGTGCGGGCCCGGACTCGATCTAGGGTCTCGCTGACCAGCGCGTTGGCCGGGGCGGCAAAGCATCATAGATCGACCATGACACATCCCATGTCCTACGCCACACATCCGGCAGCATTCCACCGTTCGACAAAGCCAAGTTGTTTCTGTCGAGGGACGGAAACCATATTGTTGGAATTTTGTGGGATACGGTCAATGCAGAAGTAGGAGCATCCAGCATGTGCTTTTCGCGAAAAAGCGCTACTAAAACTGCGGATAAGCAAGGATATTGCCATCAGGCAGGTTGGTGGAAATAGAGAACTGGTCAATGACCCGTATACTGGGCAAGTCATTCATAGCTGCGATCGTCCTACTAGCCCTGCTTGTAGCTCCCAATATCGTCGTCTCACTCACCTCAGACGGTGAAAGTAAATGCTATGGCTCCACCTCGAACGGTCGCCTTGAAAACGGTGTTCGTCTCAGAGGATTGTCAGACGATTCACGCAAGATCGAGGTGCGCCCCTATTGCCACCTCTGCGTGATCTTCCTCAGAACATATGTTCATTCCAAAGTCGCCGATACGGTCTTCTATGCGTATAGCGATCTCGACGTTGCCGGTTTTATGAAAACGGATTGGGTCTATGGCGAAACGGGCCTGCCTTGGGGCGGGCGATTCCGCCCGCATAGAACCCATCGCAATGGCTTGTCGGTCGATTTCATGGTACCATTGAAAGACGGCGCGCGCTTCCCCACGCATCCGTTTAATCGCTTTGGCTATGATGAAGAATTCGATGCGAGCGGGCGCGGCATGGCTGGCGAAATCGACTTCGACGCGATAGTAGCCCACCTCGCAAGTCTTCAGAAGCATTCAAAGAGCCTTGGAGGCGGCATCGCCCGCGTCATCCTCGCCCCCGACCTGCAGGACGACCTCTTCGCCGCCCGCCCCGACCTGCGCGGGCGCATCCGTTTTAATACGCGGCAGGCATGGGTCCGCCACGACGACCATTATCACGTCGATTTCGACTTTCCCTGCGCGCCGATGCCATCGGGGTAGGCAAATGCGCGCAAGCACTCGCAACGTGGCCCCTCCCCCGCTATGTTGCATTGCAAATACGAATCACACTGCCGGAGCGTCCTCATGCCAGCCCCAAATTCCCAAGCTTATGACATCATCGACCATGATTATGACGTCGTCGTCGTCGGCGCCGGGGGGGCGGGGCTGCGGGCGACGCTCGGCTGTTCGGAGCAGGGGCTGAAGACGGCCTGCGTCACCAAGGTCTTCCCCACCCGCTCGCACACCGTCGCGGCACAGGGGGGCATCGCGGCCAGCTTAGGCAATATGGGGCCGGATCACTGGCAGTGGCACATGTACGACACCATCAAGGGGT
>CALFVD010000023.1 GCA_937928005.1 uncultured Neomegalonema sp.
AGCCATCTCGTAAAATTGCCTTGGCGATTTTACCACCCCAAACGCTAGGCTCCATAAAATTGAGCGTAGCGAAATTTGGTGGAGCCTAGCGGGATCGAACCGCTGACCTCCTGCATGCCATGCAGGCGCTCTCCCAGCTGAGCTAAGGCCCCTTTACCGCATCGCGGAGCGCCACTCTTAGGGGGCTGCGCGCGCGGGTTCAAGAGAAATTCGAGCGTATCACGCCCGAAAATCATTTCTTCGGTTCGTCGACGTCATCTTCGTCATCATCATCGATACCGTCATCAACCACAATATCCACGTCGATATCTGCATCATCGTCATCGTCGTCGTCACTGTCTTCATCATCGTCCAGCCCCTCATCGTCATCAATCAGGGCGTCGTCAGACACGAATGCATCGTTATCGTCGTCATCGCTGGTCGCGACGACCGTGCTGTCATCTTCCGCATCCGCCGGAAGAATCGCATCCTCGTCGTCTTCCTCGTCCTCATCGCCGGGGTCCATCTCGACCAGATCATCATCATCGATATCATCTTCGACGACTTTTTTGACGACCTTCTTCTCTTTGGCGGGGGCGGCGGCCTTGCCCCGGCGCGGTTTGGTGGCCGCAACGATATCGTATTCCGTCTCGCAAGCGGGACAGACGATCGGCGTCTTGCCGAGATCGTAAAAACGAACCGAACAGCTCTGGCACTGGCGTTTGACGCCCCATTCGGGTTTGACCATCGGGAAACTTCCTGAATTGATGCCGGATCGAACAAAGCCGACCGGGAGCGATTAATAACCTGATACATACGCTGTCGAATAGCATCAGGAAAGGCATCCGATGCCATAGGGAGCGGGCCGTGTCAAAGGCGGCACAGCCTTGACCGGTGTTTTATTGCAGCGCAACATAAAAAAGGCTAAGCTACACTTGTCAACATGTCGCGCCTATATCTAGGTCTAGGCTGAATGACGGCCCCGCGAACGACAGGACGAAACGATGCTTTATCACGCTTACGAATGGACCCACGCAACGATTACCCCTTTGCGTCAGGTGGCCGAAGCGGGGCTAAAAGCATGTAACGATCCGCGCAATCCATGGGCGGAATCGCTGCCCATGCGCACATGGGCGGCATCGCTCGAAATGTTTGAGAACGCGACCAAGCGATACGGACGCCCCGAATTCGGCATCGACATCATCGAAGCGCACGGCCAACCCGCTGCCGTACGGCAAGAAGTCGTCTTCGAGAAACCCTTCTGCCGCCTGATCCATTTTCGCCGTTATGGCGAGGGGTGCCGCGAGGGGCAGGATCCCAAGGTACTGCTGATCGCGCCATTATCGGGCCATTTTTCCACCCTGCTGCGCGGCACGATCACGAAAATGCTGGAAACGCATGACGTCTACCTCACCGATTGGCGCGATGCGCGCAATGTGCCTTTGACCGAGGGGCAATTCGACCTCGAAGACTATACCGAATACCTGATCGAGTTCCTGCAACAGATCGGACCGGGCACCACAATGATCGGCGTTTGCCAGCCCGGTGTCGCCGCCCTCGCCGCAACGGCACTGATGAGCGAAGACAAAGACCCCTGCCGCCCCGCATCCCTCGTATTGATGGGCAGCCCCATCGACACCCGCGTCAGCCCGACCGAGCCAACCAAACTGGCCGATGAAAAATCGCTACAATGGTTTGAGAGCAACATGATCTCGCTCGTTCCCATGCCCAATCCGGGCGTCATGCGCCGCGTCTACCCCGGCTTCCTGCAACTCAGCGGTTTCATGTCGATGAACATGGATCGTCATTTGGATGCCGCGCAAAAGCAGTTCAACAATCTGGTCAAGGGTGACGGCGAGGCCGAAGAAGCGCACCGTAAATTCTACGACGAATACCTCGCAGTGATGGACCTAACGGCGGAATTCTACCTCCAGACCATCGACGTCGTGTTCCAACGCCACCTGTTGCCCAAGGGCGAGATGACCGTGAAGGGCCGCGCCGTCGATCTCGACGCCATCACCGACACCGCAATTATGACCATTGAGGGCGGGCGCGACGATATCACAGGCGAGGGCCAAACCCACATCACCCACACCCTGACCCACGGCCTGCCCGAAGCGAAAAAGCAAGCCTACACCCATCCCGATGTCGGCCATTACGGCGTCTTCAACGGTAGCCGCTGGCGCAGCACGATCCAGCCAAAGATCGCCGAATTCATCGCCGAACACCGGCGCTAATGCCTCCTGCGCACACGACAGGCAGGCGTAAGAAGAAGCGCATCCCCGGCCACCGCGCCGGGGTCTCGATGGACGTTGAATTGCTTGCGCAGCTCTCAAATCAAGTCCGGGGATGCCTGACCCGTTTCAGGATATCCTAGGAATGGCGAGCAGCCTGACCATCGAGGGGCTGGCGCAGCCTGTACGCCTGATCCGGCGACGGGGTGCGCGCCGCCTGACCCTCAGCGTCAGCCGCGCGACCGGGGTGGCGACCATGACCCTGCCCCCCCGGATGCCACTGGCCGAGGCTCAGGCATTCGCCGCAAAGCACCAGAGCTGGCTACAAGCGCGCATGGCGGCGATGCCGGACAGCGTGCCCTTCGTGGACGGCATGTCCCTGCCCTATCGCGGGCGCACCCTGCGCGTGGTGCGGCGCGATGGTCGCGGCGTCCGTCTCGATGGTGACACCGTTGAGGTCGGCGGCGCACCCGAAGCTCTCCCCGGTGCCCTCGAACGCTGGCTCAGGGCACAGGCCCGCACCCGCCTCCTCGCCCGCAGCACGGCCCATGCCGAAACCTTAGGCACCACCTTTTCGCGCATCTCGATCAAAGACACCCGTAGCCGTTGGGGTTCCTGCTCCGCCAGCGGCACGCTCTCCTATTCATGGCGCGTCATCCTCGCGCCCGACGAGGTGCTGGATTACCTAGCCGCCCATGAAGTTTCTCACCTGCGCGAGATGAACCATTCCGCTCGCTTCTGGGCGCATGTGAAGACCCTGCGCCCCGACTATCACGAGCAACAAAATTGGCTTCGCGACCACGGGCCGGATTTGCATCGGTATGGGCGGACAGGCTAGAGAAGGTCAGCGCCGACCGGGCGCGGCGACAAAGGAAAGCACGACATGACCATCCAACGCATCGACCCGGCGGGCCGCGCCAGCAAGGCCGTCATCCATAACGGCGTCGTCTACCTCGCCGGTCAGGTGGGCGATGCCGAAAAGGACATCAAGGGCCAGACCCGCGACGTCCTAGACAAGATCGACACCCTGCTCGACCGCGCCGGATCATCCAAGGAACACGTCCTAATGGCCACCGTCTGGCTATCCGACATGTCCGACTTCGCCGCCCTCAACGAAGTCTGGAACGACTGGGTCATCGACGGCCACCAACCCGCCCGCTGCTGCGGCGAAGCCAAACTCGCCCGCGAGGCGCTAAAGGTGGAGATCATGATCGTGGCGGCGGTTGCGGAATAGGACAGGGGCAAAAACCTGCCAAAACTCCATCCGGTTTTGGCAGTGGTTTGCAGCGACGATACTTTCTGAAGTTTCAATGCACCCTGTAAATCCGTCAAAAACGACGCAAACTGTGTGAAAACTCGGGAATCTTGAAAATCTGACAGCCCTCGCCGTGATTTGATACGAGTGCCGTCAATTAGGCGACTCAGAGAGCAAGAAAATTCAGTGAACATCGCCAAATCCGAAAAGCTCTCGGAGTTTTCACACAGTCTGGACGGTTTTTGGAACGCTCTTAAAGGGCCTTTATTCGTCAATCTGTTCGAGGAACTGCGTGACCGCCTCAACGACACCCTGAGCGATTGGCAAGTCTGGATTCGCATAGGCAGCGAGGTTGGCGGCTGTGTCATCGGACGAAACAGCCTTCAACACGTGGTTAACGTCTGGGATCAGAGAAAGGGTGGCCTTTGGCGCGGAATCCGCGAGCCTGCGGGCATCCGCCTCGCCCACCTGAAGGTCGCGCATACCCTGAACGATAAGGACGGGAACGCGGGTCTCCGCTATCAGTGCGGCAGGGTCGTAGGCGAATGCGTCGATTAGAAAGCCCTGCACTTCCGGTGCGAACAACGGCTGTAAGGCGGGGTTCAATGTGTTCGCATTAACCTGCTCACCACGTTCTAAGGTAGTGATTGCCTCGTCTGCCTCATTCAGGATCGGAGCATTTGCAGGGTTGCCGTCCAGCTGGTCGCGCAGCACAGTTCCAAGCGGTCGGCCTGGGGTGCTGACCAATATCAGGCCACACGGATCGGGCAGGCGCGCAATGACCGCCAGCACGACCAGACCACCTTCGCTATGCCCAAGCGGGAAGACGCAACGTGTGCCGCCTCCAGTCGTTGGCAGTCTCTCCCTGATGGCCCGCGTCCAAGCGAGAACATCATCACCATATGCCGTGATCGTCACCTCATTGGCATTGGAAATAGCATCCGCCGATCCGAACATGCCGCGCTTGTCGATGCGCACCGAAGCAATCCCCCGCTCGGCCAGTGCTTCTGTAAGAAGCGCGTAGGGCGCTGCCGAGATGCCGAGGGGTGAATTACCGTCGCGATCAGTCGGCCCCGAGCCGGGCACGATCAATACGACAGGCGTTCCATCAGGGATCGCACTGTCGGCAACTGGCAAGGTTAAGGTTCCCCTGAGTGGGCCGTCAGGCCCGGGTGCGGTCAGTTCCTGCTGGGTTGGCAATCTATCGCCGCCGTTTTCGTCATCCGTCTGAGCGACTACTGATGAGGCCGAAATCATGCTGAAAGAGGAAATCAGTATACGAATGATCGAACCCATGGATAACTTCACGATCGTTTCCTTGTGACTCAATTATCGTGAGTGAACGTTCCACCTTTTACAAAACACGTTCAAGGTGCCCGTCTGGAAAATGGTCAGTTTAAGTTCATTCAGGGCCTCCCAAAAACCACCCAGACCGTGTCAAAACTTGTTGAGTTTGGTGTCTTGAAGCGGGTTTGTGCATTTTGGTGCTGATTTTCGGCTGATGACGCGCCTTGTCCTTATATCGCGCCGTGGGAGCCTCCGTCATCGTCTGCTGGAGGTTTGATTGCCGGGTTTCGGTGATTGTTCCCCCTCATCAAGCCCTTGCGGCATCGATGAGCGTCGGAATGCCAACCAAGGTGATTGCCCGGCGGATGTTGTAGGCGAGAGCGGTGAGGCTGAACTCGCCGCGCACGTTGTCGAGGCGTTTCATCAGGAATGCGCCTTGTCCCATCCATTGCTTGATGGAGCCGAAGGGATGCTCCACTGTTTCCCGCCGCGCATCGAGAATTTCGGGACGATCAGCGAGCCGTTCAGCCATGCGGTCCAGCACCTCTTCTCTCTCGTAGCGCGTCACCTTGCGGAACGCCGCATCCGTGCAACTTGCCTTGAGCGGGCAGTTCTTACAGGCCCGACGGTTCTGATAGCCGATAACATGGACACCCTTTCGCACGACGCGCTTGCCGCCCTGTTGCGTCAATTCCTGCCCGCCGGGGCAGGTATAGTGATTGGCTTTAGCATCGTAGCGGAACCGGTCCTTGACGAAGAACCCCTTGCTTGCTGCGGAACCGCGCTGCGGTTTTGGAACGAAAGGAATGGCACCCGCCGCCTCGCAGGCCTCCACATCCTCGATCACGAAGTAACCCTTGTCCGCCACCACATCGAGCGTCTCGACGCCAAGGGTCTTGCGCGCTGCATCGGCGGTTTCTGTCAACAGCCCCAGATCGCTGACCTTGTTATGGACCTGCTGCTCGGCGATCAGCTTGTGCTTCGCGTCCACCGCGATCTGGATGTTGTAACCCACGCCGACACGGGTGTTGCGCTCCATCGCCCGCGCGTCCGGATCGGTCAGCGACAACTGGTCCTCGCCGGTTTCCTCCAGCGTCTTCTGATATCCGGCAAGCCGTTCGCGCCGTGCCTTCATCGTCTCGATCTTTTCGGTGAGCTTCTTCGCCGAAGCGTCGCCGCCGGGCCCATCATCATCCCGCGTATCGGCCTCGCTCATATCCTTGAGATAGCGCTCCAGCCGCTCGTCGAGCCTCGCTAGGTCACGCTTCAGAGACGCCTTAGTGAAGTTCCGGTCCTTGTTATTGACCGCCTTGATCCGCGTCCCATCCACGGCCAGCAATTCGCGCCCATAAAGGTCAAGCTCACGGCACAATCGAACGAAACTGCGGAAAACCTCACGGAACGCCGTCCGGTTTGCCTTCCTAAAATCGGCAATCGTCTTGAAGTCCGGCTTCAACTGACGCATCAGCCAAATCACTTCCAGATTGCGATGCGTCTCGGCCTCAAGACGGCGGCTCGACCGCACCCGGTTCAGATAGCCGTAGATATACAGCTTGAGCATATCCGACGGATCATAACCCGGTCTGCCCGTCGCTTTCGGCTTCACACGCTTGAACCCCAGTGCATCCAGATCAAGCCCGTCAACGAAGGCGTCGATGAAACGGACGGGGTTGTTCTCGCACACGTAATCCTCAACCCGCTCAGGCAGAAGCAAGGATTGCGAGCGATCTGTTCCAGATTTGTGTCCCATGCCCGATCATATCGGAGTCCGCACGGCAAGGGAATCCTTCAGAACAAGGTTTCCACACAGTCTGCACCATTTTTGTCATTTGATGCAACCTCCCCACCCGCGAAGCGAGCGGGGAAGCTACTTCTTGGATCAAATCGCCTTCTGACCCATCTGCTCGGCGATGTAATCCGCTTGCCGGATGGCGAGGCTCACGATGGTCAGGGTCGGGTTTTCCGCCGCTCCGGTCGTGAACTGCGACCCGTCCGAGACGAATAGGTTCGCGATGTCGTGGGTCTGGCCCCACTTGTTCACCACCCCATCCTTCGCATCCGCCGACATCCGGTTCGTCCCGAGGTTGTGGGTCGAGGGATAGGGCGGGGTCGGATAGGTCTGGGTCGCGCCCACGGCGTCATAGACCGCCATACCCTGCTTCCACGCATGGTTGCGCATGGCGACATCATTGGCGTGATCCGAGAAATGCACATTCGGGGCGGGCAGCCCGTACTGGTCTTTCTCCTCCGACAGCGAGACGGCGTTCGACTCCTGCGGCATGTCCTCGCCCACGATCCACATACCGGCCATGTGGTCATAGGTGTCCATCGCCGCTGCGAATTGCCGTCCCCATGCACCGGGGTTCAGGAACGCCGCCATGAACGGCACGCCCAGCGCCAGCGTCTCCATCTCATAGCCACCAACGAAGCCGCGCGACGGATCATGCACCGACTCGTCCTGAATGATCCCCGCCATCGTCGTGCCGCGATAGAAATTCACGGGCTTGTCGAAGCTGGCATACACGCTCGCCGTCATATGGCGCATGTAGTTCTTGCCCACCATGCCTGACGAATTGGCGAGGCCATCCGAGAACATCGAGGATGCCGAATTCAGCAACAGACGCGGGCTTTCGATGGAGTTGCCCGCCACCGCGACCACGCGCGCTTTTTGCACATGCTGGTTGCCATCGGCATCGGCGTAGAGAACGCCCGTTACCTTGCCATCATCGCCATGTTGGATTTGCAAAACATGCGCATTCGCCCGAACTTCCAGCTTGCCGGTCGCCTCACCCTTGGGGATTTCGGCATAGAGCGTCGACCATTTCGCCGAGAACTTGCACCCTTGGAAGCAAAAACCCGATTGCTGGCAATAGGTTCGCCCGTCACGGTCTTGCGAATTGATCGCCATATTGCCGGTATGAACCTGCTTATAGCCCAGCTTTTTCGCGCCCGCCTCGAACACCTTATAGTTATTGTTGCCGGGCAGGGGCGGGATACCATGGGTGTTCGTCACCCCCATCTTGTCCTCTGCCTTGCTATAGTAAGGGGCCATCTCCTCGGCATCAATGGGCCAATCGAGCAGGCTCGCCCCCTCGACATCGCCATAGGTCGTCTTCGCCTTCCACTCATGCGGTTGAAACCGCAAGCTCGCCCCGGCCCAGTGCGTCGTCGAGCCGCCAACCGCCTTCACAATCCATGCGGGCAGGCCGGAGAAATCCTTCGCCACGCGCCAGTCACCCGACGTGGTGCGCTTGTCGAGCCATGCGAGTTGGCCGAAGCTGCCCCATTCGTCATTGATAAAGTCTTCCGCCTCGTGGCGTCCGCCCGCTTCCAGAATGACGGTATCAATGCCCTTTTGGGCCAGTTCGTTGCCGAGCGTGCCGCCGCCCGCGCCAGAGCCAATAACGACGACGACTGAATCGTCGTTCAGGTCATATGGTGCTGCCATGTCAGTTCTCCCCTAGACCCACTCAATGTCATCAAAACCGCGCTCGATATATCCGCCCTTGTGAGCGGATGCGCCCTCGTACCCGAACAGCGGCCATAGCGCCTTCTGGTTATAGAGGCCGACGACGAGCGACCCGCGCATGGCCTGAAAGAACCCGCTATCCTCGATATCGTGCAGGATCGCGACCCGGTCCTCTTCCCAGCCGAGGCCGAGATAGCCGTTTTCACCGGCTCGCTTGTCGAGGTCGGCAATGCCGTTTTCCAGCATCGCCAGTTTCTCGGCATCATCCGCCGCGCCGTCATCATGGGCGCGCATGGCCTTGGCGTAGAACTTGTCGCCGATATGGTCATGGGGATAGATATCGCGCGCCATCTGGATCATCGTCGCCATGGTTTCGGGCTTGAGCGCCTTCAACTCCATGCCCCAGCCCTGCGTTGGCAGCAGCAACGTGCCCGCACCCACCACCATCGCCGCGCCAATGGCGGTCTTACCGGATGTGGCAAGGAAATCGCGCCGATTGACGCCCCCCGCCTTGTCATTCGTCATCATCGTTTCATTCCCTTTACTTTTGTTATCGTTGCATTATTTACGGGCGGCTCATTTGAACCGGCCACCCTTCTGTATGACTTCGATCTGATACCCGTCCGGGTCGGCGATAAAGAAAAATCGCGCCAGCAACGTCCCGTCTGGTGAAAAATCGACCAGCTTGCGCGGCTCGTATCCCGCTTCGGTCAGGCGCGCGTGCAGCGAATCGACCTCATCCACGACGAAGGCCAGATGCCCATAGCCATTGCCCAGATCATACGGCTCCGTCGTGCCTTTGTTGACCGTCAACTCCAGCTCGAAATGGCTTTCATCATTGCTGAGATAGATCAGCGTGAAGCCCTCGAAATCCAGCCTATCGGCCACTTCCAGTCCGAAAGCATCGCGATAGAACGCGACCGAGCGGTCCTCGTCCAGCACCCGGATCATCGAATGCACCATCTTCGCCATCGGCGTCGTCCTCCCCTGATCGTCCGGCGGTTGATCCGCCGTATTCAGTGAAGCCTAGCGCGATACGAGCGGTCAATGGTGGTAGTGGGATACTACGCCGCCACGGTCGCCCGCGCCGTCTGCTCCAGATGAACGAGGCAAGCGGTGCGCAGCAGCGAGGCGAAGTTCGTCACCTCGCCATGCAGATCGAGCACTTCGTTATAGAGCGTCGAGAGGAATTTCGGCGTCGTCAGCCCTTGCCCGGCGGCAATCTCGTCGATCATCCGCCAGTACCGCGCCTCCAGCCGGATGCTGGTCGACATCCCGTCGAGCCGCACCGAGCGAGTAACACTGGCATAATCGGCACGATCCTGACCGGCAAACATCTGACACATGGCTCATCCCTCCCACGTTTAGGACATCATCGACGGTACGGTCGGGGTTTTCAAGGAGGATCGATTCTTCATTAGTCGTACTGACAGGAAAGGTGGCTGGCTTGTCGGATCATTGCAGCACTACAAATTAGGAAGCACCCACAGACTTACAAATCTTTCAATCACGAAACCACGTTAACCTCAGTTCGCAACTCTGGCGATGGACAGCACGAACAGTTGACCTCAAGCTTTTGCTTCCCTACATCTCAATTCCTTATAATGAGGAGTTAAACGATGGCGCTCAAAGAAGTTTCCGACGCGACATTTGAGGCAGAGGTTTTGAAATCCGACAAGCCTGTTGTGGTCGATTTCTGGGCCGAATGGTGTGGACCTTGTAAGCAGATTGCACCCGCACTCGAAGAAATCGACGCCGAGATGGGCGGTAAAGTGACCATCACGAAGGTCAATATTGATGAAAGCCCGAACACGCCTTCGCAATATGGCGTGCGTGGCATTCCGACGTTGATGATGTTTAAGAATGGCGAATTGATCGATTCGCGCACCGGCGCCCTGCCCAAAGGACGCATCATCGAGTGGATCAACGAGAACTCTTAAGCCGCTTTCTATACGCTTATCGAGGAGCCGTGACCTAATCGGTCGCGGCTTTTTTTAATTGGATATTCAATGACTTCTCTATCTCGCCGAAGCCTAATCACTGGCGCCGCTGCCTTGCCATTGGCCACACCAGCCCTTGCCAGCGGACGTATCACCTGGTCGATGGCGACGAGTTGGGGCGAGAACGCACCCGGCCCCGGCGTCTCGGCGGCCCGGATTGCGACGACCATTACGCAGATGAGCGGCGGGCGGTTGACCGTAAAGGTCTATCCCGCCGGAACGCTGGTTCCCGCCTTTGGCGTGTTCGATGCGGTTGCCGATCAGACCTGTCAACTTGGGCATACCGCATCGGTGTTCAATTCCGGCAAGATACGGGCGGCGGCCTTGTTCACCTCCGCACCGTTCGGAATGAAACCGATCGAGCATAATGCGTGGCTGGCGGGGGATGGCGCGGCGCTGTGGCGCGCTCTTTATGCGCCCTTCGATATTCTGCCTTTCGCGGCAAGCAATACCGGGCCGTCGCTCGGCGTCTGGACGCGCGAGCCGGTGCGCAAGGCAGACGACCTCAAGGGCTTAAAGATGCGGATTGCGGGGCTGGGGGGCGAGTTGTTCCGGCGGCTTGGGGTAACGCCGGTTTCAGTACCGCCGGGGGAAATCGGGGTATCGCTGAAATCGGGTGTGATCGACGCCGCCGAATTCGCAAGCGCCGTGGCCGACGAGGCGCTCGGCCTCTATCGCTCGGCCCAGTATTGCCAGATTCCAGCGTTTCACGAGCCAAATGGCGTGGCCGAGGCACTGGTTGGAGCGCGGGTTTGGGAGGCGCTAGACAGCGAATTGCGCGCTATCGTGAAGGCAGCTTTTGCAGCAGAGCATCATCTTTCACTGGCCGAAAGCCTACGCGATGGAACGGCGGCAATGGCCCGGATGCGCGACGAGGAAGGAACCGAATTTCGCGCTTGGCCCGATGGAATCGTGGACGAGGCCGCAGCACTAGCCCCAGACGTACTGGCCAGTGTCGCAGAACAGGGCGAAGCACTGGACGGGCGGATCGTTGACAGTTACCGCACCGCACTCGCCGCGATGCGGGGGGCGTAATGGCTACATTTCGCCGGGGCCACGGCTTATGGCGGCAACGCCCGTCCGGCTGACATCAACGAGGCCCAAGGGGCGCATGAGATCAACAAAAGCGTCAATTTTCTCTGGGCTACCGGTCAACTCAAAGACGAAACTTTCGAGAGAGGCATCAACCACTTGGGCACGGAATGCATCGCGAATACGCAACGCCTCCACCCGCAAATCGCCCGCATTAGCAACCTTCACGAGCGCCAACTCACGCTCAACGCTCGGCCCTTCGACGGTCAGGTCACGGACACGGTGGACGGGGATCATGCGTTCAAGT
The DNA here is from genome assembly GCA_937928005.1 of uncultured Neomegalonema sp. GTDB lineage: Bacteria > Pseudomonadota > Alphaproteobacteria > Rhodobacterales > Rhodobacteraceae > JAHDDY01. The sequence continues at coordinate 11,564 of CALFVD010000023.1, forward strand.
TGCGCCTTGATCTGGTCAAGCACCATTGGCGTACCGGTCGTAACGACGGTGATGCGCGAGCGGTGGCCAGTATGGTCGGTCTCAGCGACAGTCAGGCTTTCTATGTTGTAGCCGCGCCCAGAAAACAGGCCAATGACACGGGCGAGAACGCCAGATTCATTGTCGACCAGCACAGCAAGCGTGCGTCGCTCCTCACCCTCTTTCAAGGCGGGGCGAAGGTGATAGGCGCTGTGGCTGGAGCTTCCGCGTTTGAGTTCCATGGTCGTATCCTACTGGAAAATATCGGCATCGGCGCAGGCGGGCAGCCCGGCGAGGGGGAAGAAAACGGCGATGTCCTTGCCACATGCCCCCGATTGCTGAATATGCGGCGGGGCCATTCGGCCCACGAGGCCATCAAGCGTGTCGGGCACGTCCTTCGAGAGCGGGCGCAGGGCATCGGCGGGAAGACCGATGGGTTTTGCCCCCGTGATCCGGATCGACATGAGGGCGGAGACGAAGAACGCCTCCTCCTCCCACACCCCGTTCGGATCGAGGAGATTAGGCAGCAGCTTGCCGTTCTCCGGCTGATACGACAACGGCACCGGGATTTCATCGGTACAAGCATAAGCCCCCTCAAAAACGCCGGGGAGATCAGCGGGCGCAAGACCACCCGTACAGGATTTAGCCTCCAAGCCGTCCTGCCCGATGCGAGTACGGACGCCGAGGATCGCATATCCGTCTTCGGATTCCTGAATAAAGCCGAAATCCGTTGCAGTTTGGATCGTCTCGCCGCCCACGAGAGCCTCAAAGGCGACAAGATCCTTGGCCGGGCCAGCATCACCGGTGCGAACAAGAAGGAGAGTGGAGGCATCATCTTCCGCCGATGCCGCACCCATAAAGGCGATAGAGACGGCAAGAACCGCGACAAGCGACCTCATACCAGCACCGCGCCGTCGCTCTTGATCGCGTCACCGATATTATCGGCGCTGACCGAAGACGACAGCAACATCTCGTTATGGGCCTTGCCGCTAGGGATCATGGGGAAGCAGTTTTCATGTTTCTCGACCAGACAGTCGAAAATCACCGGCTTATCCACATTGATCATCTCATCAATTGCCCCGTCCAGATCGCCCGGTTTGTCGCAGCGCAGACCAACGCAGCCAAAGGCTTCCGCCATTTTTACAAAATCAGGCAATGCCTCAGAATAGCTAGACGAATACCGCTCGCCATGCAGAAGTTGCTGCCATTGGCGGACCATGCCAAGACGCTCGTTATTGAGGATGAAAATCTTGATAGGCAGGCCGTATTGAATGGCTGTGCTCATCTCCTGCATCGTCATCATAAAGCTGGCCTCGCCCGCGACATCGACCACGAGGCTATCTGGGTGCGCGACCTGAACGCCGACCGCCGCAGGACAGCCATATCCCATCGTGCCAAGACCACCAGAAGTCATCCAGCGGTTCGGGGCGTCAAAAGGAATATACTGCGCCGCCCACATTTGGTGTTGGCCAACCTCGGTCGTGACGTAGTAATCGCCGTGTTTGACCATCGCATCGGCAAGGCGCTGCACTGCATATTGCGGTTTGATCAGCGTCTCGGAGTTCAGGAAATCGAGGCATTTCCCCCCGCGCCATTCATCAATCTGATCCCACCATTTTGCCACCGCCGTCTTCTCGGTCTTTGCCCCTCGTGCGCGGAAGATGCGGATCATGTCTTCGAGCACATGGCCCACATCGCCAACGATGGGCACATCGGCACGGACATTCTTGTTGATCGAAGATGGGTCGATATCGATATGGATCTTCTTCGAGTTCGGCGCGAAGGCATCCAGCCGCCCGGTAATCCGGTCGTCAAAGCGCGCGCCGACACAGACCATCACGTCGCAATCATGCATCGCCCAGTTTGCCTCATAGGTGCCGTGCATCCCCAACATTCCCAGCCATTTGTCGCCGGATGCCGGGTATGCACCAAGCCCCATGAGCGTAGATGTAATCGGGAAACCGGTCGCCTCGACAAGATCGCGCAGCAGCGTGGAAGCGTGGGGGCCAGAATTGATGACCCCCCCGCCCGTATAGAACAGTGGTTTTTTTGCGCCTTCCATCAACTCGACCGCCGCCTGAATATCCGCCGTGTCGCCTTTGAGCTTTGGCTGATAGGCTTTGGGTTTGAAATTACGCGGTGGTTGATACGTACCATCGGCGAATTGTACGTCTTTGGGGATGTCGATGAGAACGGGGCCGGGCCGTCCGCTGGTCGCGACATAGAAAGCCTCATGCATCGTCTCGGCAAGTTCATCCGTATCCTTCACCAACCAATTATGTTTGGTGCAAGGGCGGGTGATGCCGATGGTATCGGCCTCCTGAAATGCATCATTACCGATCATAAAGGTCGGCACTTGCCCCGTCAGGCAGACCAGTGGAATCGAGTCCATCAGCGCATCCTGTAATCCCGTAACCGCATTGGTCGCGCCGGGGCCGGAGGTAACAAGGACAACACCGGGCTTGCCGGTCGAGCGCGCGTACCCCTCAGCGGCGTGGGTTGCGCCCTGCTCATGGCGAACGAGAATGTGCTTGATCTGGTTTTGCTTGAAAAGCTCATCATAAATCGGAAGGACCGCCCCCCCCGGATAGCCGAATACCACCTCGACACCCTGATCGATCAGCGATTTGATGACGATTTCTGCGCCGGTCATGGTGCTGGATTTGGGTGTTGTGGTCATCGGTCTGTTCCTTTGTTGGACCTGTCGGAAGAAGTGATGGTTTCAGGCATAAAAAAAGGGTCCGATTGGACCCTGATACGCGCATCGCCTCGGTGCGGTTATTCCGCCCGTTTCGCGATGCGCCAGCCTACTACAAGAATCGTCATGTCCATCATTCCTTGGTTTGTGCAGTTTGCGTACCGAGTGGTTGGAGAGGGGTCAAGAACGAAATGAAAGATGCAACCATTTCGAGGCAAAAACGAAAGATTGTTGCGCAGATTTCAGGTGCGGCTTCGTTCAAGCAGCACGAGCAAGACACCGCCTAGCGTTACAAACGACGCAGTGACGAGACGCAATGTCAGCGGCTCCGCCAACAGAACGGCACCGCCTAGCGCAGCAATCACTGGCACCGTCAGTTGCACTATCCCCGCTTTACTCGCCGTCAACCCCCTAAGCGCGGCATACCAGATCACGTAGCCACACCCCGAAGCGAGCGCACCAGAAACGATGGCAAGCACAACACCCCGCGTACTCACATGCGCCTCTGATGCGAAGATGAGCGCGAGAAGAACCAAGATCGGCGAGGCCAATAAAAAATTGCGCGCAGTAGCGGCAAGTGGATCGCGCGCCTGCCTGCCAAGCAACGAGTACACGCCCCAACCAATGCCCGCACAAACCATTAAGGCAGCACCAAACGGGTCTGGCGCGCCAACACCGGGCGCGACAAGCCAGACTAGGCCACCTAAGGCAAGGGCAAGCCCCGTCCAACTGGCGGCACCACAATGCTCGCCCGACCACAATGCCGTGCCGAACATGGTCAGTTGCACGACCCCAAAAAGTATTAACGCTCCTGTCCCCGCCGGTAGCGAGATATAAGCGAAGGAGAACCCTGCGATATAGGCAACAAGACCGAAGGCCGCACGCCATCCACCCTCGCCTTTGCGCACACCGCCCTTCATTGCAAGAATTGCGGCCAATACGAGCGCCCCCGACAGGACACGCAAAGCGCCAAAACTCGCGGCGTCGATTGCCCCATCGCCAAGCGCAAAGCGCGTGAGTAGCGAATTCGCCGCAAAAGCAAGCATCGCAATCGTCGTCAAGAAGACTGTTTTATAGGGCAATCTGAGATTCCTAATTCCGCGATATTGCGACTTCAGCGGAGAGATAGCCGCCCGCAGGATTCTCCGGGTCCAGCTTGCCCAGCACGAGGCCCGCATCCATATTCTTCTATTCGCACGATGCAGAAAAGGCGAAGTGCATTGAGAGTTCAATTGATTTCGGCAGAAATGCCGCTAACCGTCAAAAAAAATAGGGCGGCCCGATTAGGACCGCCCCGAAGTCAGCTTAGGAGACACTGTAACACACAAACCAACCCTGCATACACCGTGCCAATCGCTTGTATCGATCATCAGGCGTGTAGATGTTGATCCAGCGTTTTGCGCATTTTATCGACCATCTCATCAATATGCTTGTGCTCGGCGATGAACTGCGGCGCAACGATGGCGGTATCGCCCGTGAATTTCACATGACAGCCGTTCCAGAACAGGTCTTTCTGAAGCTGCGTTCCGCGTCGTCCCGGCGCGCCGTCATGGTGAACCTCGACCCCGGCCATAAAGCCGATACCGCGCAGGTCTTTAACCAACTCGTGATCCTTGAGCGACCAAATCGCATCAAGGAAATAGGCCTCGTTCTCGGCAACCCGCTCGAACAAGCCCTCGTCGTCGATGATCTGCTGTGTAGCTAGACCTGCCGCACAAGCCGCCGGATGGCCCGAATAGGTGTAGCCATGGAAAAACTCGATAGCGTTTTCAGGTGCCGCATTCGTAACTGTCTCGTAGATTTCATCACGTACAGCCACCGCACCCATCGGGATCGCACCGTTGGTCAGGGCTTTTGCCATGGTCATAATATCCGGCGTTACGCCGAACTTCTGCGCGGCAAATGGGGCACCGATACGACCAAAGCCCGTAATGACCTCATCGAAGACCAGCAAGATACCGTTGGCGTCACAGATCTCACGAATACGCTCAAGATAACCCTTTGGCGGAACCAGCGTACCCGTCGACCCGGCGACCGGCTCAACAAAGACGGCGGAAATCGTCGTGCCGCCGTAGGTTTCGCAGAAACGTTGAAGATCATCCGCCAACTCGCGGCCATGCTCAGGTTGACCCTGCTCGAAGGTTTCTTCGCCAGTCCATGTATGGCGCATCATCACGACATTGGGCATGACATGCGGGAAGGTTTCGCGGTTCTTGACCATCCCGGCCAGTGAGATGCCGCCGATATTCACACCATGATAGGCACGTTCGCGGCTGACATAGCGAACTCGGTGGCTTTCGCCCCGCGCACGGTGATAGGCCATCGCGATCTTGAGCGCCGTATCAATAGCTTCCGAGCCGGAATTAACAAAGAAGACGTGATTGATTGGCTCTGGCAAACGCTGCGCGACACGCTCAGCCAGCGCGAATGCGCCGGGATGACCCATGCCGAAAGGCGAGCAATAGTCATTCGCCAGCATCTGTGCATGAACCGCATCGGCGATTTCACGGCGGCCATGGCCCAAGGGATTACAAAACAGGCCAGATGACCCGTCAATAACCTGACCGCCTTTATGGTCGGTCAGATACACACCCTCGCTCTTGACGACGAGACGAGGAGAAAGCTTGAAATCCCGATTGCCAGTGAATGGCATCCATTGGCTTTCGAGCGAGTTAGCCGTGTACTGAATTTGCGCCCCGTCCATAGCAATATTCCTCCAATGATGCAGCGTATCGCTGATAATTATTTTTGATTTGACCAATCTAGCGGATTTTGGAACAAGAGGTAGCGCCAATTCAAACCCACCTTGGGGCCAGTTGATGCAGAATTAAGGCTACGGGAGAGTGAGATGAAAGACGCGCTGTTTCATCTTGACCCGCTCGACGGTGCCGGTTTGCAGGCGCAAGTGCGCGAAATGCTGGTCTCCGCGATCCTTTCGCGGCGATTACAACCCGGCGAGGCAGTGCCTTCTTCTCGCGCTATGGCAGATCAACTTTCGGTGTCGCGCAATACCATTACACTGGCTTATCAGGCGTTGGTTGCAGATGGATATCTGGAGAGCCGCAATCGCAGTGGTTATTATGTCGGCATCGAAGCCCCCGTTTCAGACCCCTCGCCTCGCTTTGCCGCCAATGGTGGTGCGGCGAACGCCTCCGCACAGCACGCGCATTGGTCAGGCCGCTTTCGGCGTCTTTATTCTGATCTGGACCGGGTCGCGAAACCGCTGAATTGGCGCGAGTATAGTTATCCATTCGTCTATGGGCAGGCCGATCCCACATTATTCAACCATTCCGATTGGCGCGATTGCGCAAGGCAGGCGCTTGGCCTACGCAACTTTGAAGCGATGGCGGGCGATAAGGGCGAGGCTGATGACCCCCTATTGATCGACTATATCCGCGCGCGGACGCTTCCCCGACGCGGTGTTTTGGCGACGACCGAGCAGATACTCGTGACCCTTGGTGCCCAGAACGCTCTCTATCTGCTGTCTGAACTATTCTGTACCGACGGTGCGCGCGTTGCCATCGAAGACCCTTGCTACCCCGATCTGCGCAACACGCTTCAACGCCTAGGTGCCAATATCGTACTCATTCCGGTGGATGAGCATGGCATGGTCGTGGATGATCGCCTTAAGGATGTCGATGTCGTCTTCGTCACACCCAGTCACCACGCCCCAACCACAGCCACGATGCCGCTGGAACGTCGCCGCGCGCTGCTTGCTGCTGCCGATTTACACGATTTCATCATTATTGAAGATGACTATGATTTTGAGTTGGGCTTCCTGCAAAAACCCGCCCCTGCACTCAAGTCACTCGACCGCTCTGATCGAGTTATCTATGTTGGAAGTTTCTCAAAATCCCTGTTTCCGGGACTACGCTTGGGCTACGTGGCCGCGCCAGAAGCGGTAATTGCAGAAGTCCGCGCTTTACGTTTTCTCATGCTACGTCATCCGCCCGGATACGCACAGCGCACAGCCGCTTACTTTCTAGCCCTCGGCCACCATGACGCCCTCATCAAACGACTGCGCAATGCTTTGACTCAACGCCGTAGCGCAATGGAGGAAGCTCTTGATAATGCTGGCCTTAGCGACGCTCGCGCTCCTAAATTTGGAGGTGCTAGCTTCTGGATCGAAACCCCCATCGGCATTGACACGACCGAGCTTGCTGCCCGCCTTGCCAACCGTAGCGTGTTGATCGAGCCCGGCGCGCCATTCTTTGCTCACCGCGAGGTTTCGCATCACATGCGCCTCGGTTATTCCTCTATACCTAGCGAGAAGATAGCAGCAGGTATTGAGATCATTCGTGAGGAAATTAACCGCTTCACTTGAGGTTATCCACGATTTCGCCTTACTCTGCCCCAAGATGATCCACAAGATAGACAATCACCTTTAAGGGAGCACCGAAATGCATCTATTTTCAACCGGTCGTAGCGGCAAACTTGCCCTTCTCGGCGGTGTTAGCCTGATCGCAATACAGGGGCTATCAGCCTGCTCTAAACAGGCTGAAACAACACCCATAGCGCAGAACTTCCAGCCCCCAGTAACAGTACCGGTCGCCCCGGTAGATGGGCATGGCAATACCGTAGCGCAGCCTTATCAACCACCCACAAACTCTGGCATCGTCACAACACTCGCAGTCGGTGAGGAAGATGGTTCGGGGCCATTTCCGGTAGAGCCGGATGGTGGCATTGGCGATGGTGCGGGGCCACCCCCCTTTGCGACGACACTCGCCATTGGCGAAGAAGATGGGCAGTCGTACACTCCCGCGCCCGGCACACCGACCACTCTCGCGCTTGGCGAAGAAGACGGCTCTGCATTCCCCAAAGACCCCGATGACGTGACGACACTGGCCATTGGTGAAGAAGACAATGCATATATCCCCTATAATCCAGGAACCGTAACTACATTAGCGATCGGCGAGGAGGACGGCTCTGGCCCTATCCCCGTCGAACCAGATGGCGGTATTGGTGATGGTGCAGGGCCACCTACATTCGCCACGACACTTGCCCTCGGAGAAGAAGACGGCAGCAGTTATGGCAGTGCATTCTGAGCTTTATTGATCATCTTTCAGGTACGATTCCGCAATCTCCGCCATCCGCTCGGCACCAAGAACGGGTGGTAGAAGCGTCAGCACCTCGCCCTGCGCATCCAGCAGATACACGAAACTGCCATGCGCGTAGAGTGGTCCCTCGATATCCTCGCCGATCAATTCACTCTCGACTCGAAACGCCTTACGCGCTGCCGCGAGATTGTCTTCGCTTCCAGTCAAGGCAACAAGGCGAGGATGAATCGACGGAGCCGCCTTTATCAGCGATTCGGGCGTATCGCGCGCTGGATCAACAGTAACCAAAACCGGCTGAACCTTGATCCCCTGCTCTGCCAAAAGATCAACGGTTTCCGCCATGCGTGGTAAGGCAACGGTGCAGATTGATTGACATTGTGCATAGCCGAAGAACAGCAGCGCCGGTTCCTCGAAACTATCTTCGGTTCGCGTTTCACCCCGTTGATCTATCAACGAAAACGAACCACCTACATCAAAGGGGAGAGGTGCCTGTGCCGCGACCGGAGTCGCAACACAGGCGATCAGAGAGAGTAGAACTCTCATTAATACCAGTCCTTTATGAAAACTTTGTCTTCATCCAGCCCAAGACCAAGATATCCATCTTTTTCGATCTCTCGCACAATACGCGGATCGCGGCGGAACCACGGCCCCTTGCCCTTTGCACCGGGATTGGCCTTTTGCCAATCTTTCGTCCAACGATTGGCCTTTGCCCACTCGCCACCAATTTCGCGAATACGCTGCACTTGGAATAGCTTGGCCGCGCCAGCCGAGATTTCATCTCCACCTGTCAGAAGACCATCCACCTCGACCTGCTTACCGCAATAAAGTTGCAAATCCGTCGCAGCGCCCGTAAAGACAGGCTGACCATTTTTTGTTGGAAAAACCAGCGCATCATCTGCATCGCGCAATAGGCCAAGCTGGCGTGTCCCGCCGCCGCAATCGGGTGGGCAATCCCCTGCCAACTCGCATAATACGTCGACAACCTTCGCCTTGAAGAGCGCCTTTTCCTGCGCTTTCAGGTTCCAACTCCTCGCTTGCGACCCTTCCGCAAATTTCCCTTCTTCCGCCATTACAGGGAAAGCCACGAGAGCCGCAATCATTGCAATATGCTTGAGCATCAGCCTTCCTCCAGAACTTTATCAACCACCGCATCGGGAATCGTATTGCCCGGTACGACACCGAAATCTTCATGCGTGCGGTTTGGAATACCGTCATTCGATGTGATTTTCGAGACAACGAGATAGGTCAGGCCATCCCGCTCATAGGTCATGCCTTCAGCCTCGACTGTATCATTGGTCATCGTCAGGAATGTTTCGCCGCCGTTCGATGCGTCATCATCCGGTAGTTTGAGGACCATGTAGACCTTGCCATCCTCGTCCAACAAACCGATGGGGATACCCCCCGCCGCGCACCACATAGCGCAGGTATGATGCGCCGTTCCGACCACCGATTCTGGCCCACCCATAACGCCGGAGAAATAGCACCATGTATCAATCAACTCGCCTTTCACCGTCATACGTTTGCCCTCAGCAGCATTCGCAGAAACGGCCATGAGCGCCGATAATATGACAGATCCAAATATCGTCTTTCGCATCGCATCCTCCTGAATTTCTAAGACACATGTGATGCGGAGACAGAATGTCACATCACATTTTGTCCATCATGGTTGAGCGCCGCATCACATCGGCCTACCCCCCGCATATGGACAATCATTTCGATGTAATCGTGATCGGGGCCGGGGCCGCAGGGATGATGTGCGCCGCCGTAGCGGGCGCGCGCGGTCGGCGCGTGCTGCTGCTTGACCATGCGGACAGGCCGGGCAAGAAAATCCTGATTTCTGGCGGGGGGCGCTGTAATTTCACCAATCTGGATTGCCAACCAGAAAACTTCCTCAGCGATAACCGCCATTTCGCCAAATCCGCGCTGGCGCGCTACACGCAGCATGATTTTATCGAAATGGTCGAGCACCATGGTATTGCGTGGCATGAGAAGACGCTGGGCCAGCTCTTCTGCGATGGCTCTGCCCGAGAAATCGTCGCGATGCTGCTAGCGGAATGCGAAGTTGGAAGCGTCGATTTGCGGCTATCGCATCGCGTGACTGATATCTCGAAGGCCGATGCCTTTCGCATAGTCACGGACAAAGGTATCGTCATGGGCGATGCATTGGTGCTGGCGAGCGGCAGTCTTTCGATCCCAAAAATGGGTGCGACAGGGTTTGCCCATGATATTGCACGTAAATTTGGTCTTGCCCTTACCGATATCCGACCCGCCCTTGTTCCGCTAACTTTCAGCGATGAGGCGCTGGTGATGATGCAACCCCTCAGCGGTGTGTCGCTCGATTGCGAGGTGCTCTGCGGCAAAGTTCGGTTTCGCGAAGCCATGTTGCTGACCCATCGTGGGCTATCTGGCCCCGCGATCCTGCAAATCTCGTCCTACTGGCGCGAAGGCGAAACGATCACAGTCGATCTTGTCCCCGATGGTGATGCCGCCGCGCATCTGATCGAAGCCAAACGCAACCGCCCCAAATCCGAAGGGAAATCCGCTCTGACGGATATCTTGCCCGGACGCCTCGCCGCCGCCTTTGCCACTGATCTACCTTCCGGTCGCCTCGCCGATATGCCTGACAAGGCGCTGAAATCACTGGGCGAAAAGCTTGATGGCTGGCGACTCAATCCCTCCGGCACCGAAGGCTACGCCAAAGCCGAGGTCACGCTAGGTGGTATCGATACGAAAGGCTTGGACGCGAAGACGATGCAGGCCAAATCCGTTCCCGGTCTTTATGCTATCGGTGAAGCCGTAGACGTGACCGGCTGGTTAGGTGGCTATAATTTCCAATGGGCATGGTCCAGCGGATGGGCCGCCGGACAGGCCGTATGAGGACGCCATGACCAAACTCTATATCGACGCCGATGCCTGCCCCGTGAAGGAGGAAGCCTTGCGCGTAGCCGACCGACACAACGTCGAAGTGTTCGTCGTCTCGAATGGCGGTATCCGGCCCAATCCACATCCGCTGGTACAGACCATCGTGGTGGATGACGGGCCGGATGTGGCCGATATGTGGATTGCCGACCGTATCGTGCCGGGCGATATCTGCGTGACTGGCGACATTCCGCTTGCCGCACGCTGCATCGAGAACGGGGGCCGCGCGATACGCCATAATGGTGATCCTTTCACCACTGACAATATTGGTGGCCAGCTTGCTACCCGCGATTTGATGGCGGATATGCGCGCCGCCAATCCACTGACGGCGGGCGGTGGCGGGAAGCCGTTCTCGAAAGCCGACCGTTCACGCTTTCTGGATCGGCTAGAGACGATGATGCGAGCCGCGAAGGCAGACGGCTAAGCCGTAGCGTAAGGGTCGGTCAACCGCCGGTGTTCATCTAGCGCGTAGCGGTCGGTCATCCCGGCGATGTAATCCGCCACCAAGCGCGCTTTTCCACGCTCATCCAACCCCTCAGCCTGCCGCGCCCAATCCTCCGGCAGCAGGTTTGGTGAACCAAGCAGCAATGGGAACATCTCCGCGATAACCGCCTGTGCCTTTACCGTCATACGATTGACCCTAAAATGCCGGTACATACGCTTGAACAGAAAAGTGCGGATGCCGTCGATTCCCTCCACGATCTCTGGCGAGAAAGCCACCAGCGGCTTACCATGGTGGCGTACGGCTTCGGCGCTGTCGGGTGCAGCGGCCTTTATCAATGCGGTCGTTGTGGTCAGCATATCCTCGACCATCACCGCGAACAGCCGCCGCAGCGCCTCATGCTTACGCCGCCGTTTCTCGATCCCCGGATGCAGGCGGTCCACTTCCGCCACAAGTGGTCCAACCAGCGGCAACTCGCGCACCTCGTCTATCGTGAAAAACCCGGCCTGCAGCCCGTCATCCAGATCGTGGACATTATAGGCGATATCATCGGCCAACGCTGCAAGCTGCGCCTCTATGCTCGCCTGCGTTTGCAATTCCAGATCATAAGTCTCGTCTACAGCCCGAATTGCAAAAGGCAGGTCCGCTACGCTCTGCCCTTCGCGCACCAGCGGCCCATTATGCTTGACCAGCCCTTCCAAGGTCTCCCATGTCAAATTTAGCCCATCGAACCGCGCATAGCGTCGCTCCAGCCGGGTAACGACCCGCAATGCCTGCGCATTATGGTCGAAGCCGTCATAGCCGACCATCGCCGCATTTAGCGCATCCTCGCCTGCATGGCCGAAGGGTGTGTGCCCCAAATCATGCGCCAGCGCGACGGCCTCGGCCAAATCTTCGTTCAGTCGTAACGTCCGTGCCGCCGACCGCGCAATCTGTGCCACTTCTAGCGAATGTGTCAGGCGCGTGCGGTAATAATCACCCTCATGGGCCACAAAAACCTGCGTCTTGTGCATCAGTTTGCGAAATGCCGCTGAATGCAGGATGCGGTCACGGTCGCGTTGATGCGGCGAGCGGTGGACATTCTCGTCCTCGGGAAGCAATCGCCCCCGGCTTTGCTGAGGCAGCACGGCCCAAGGCATCAGTCGTTCTGTCTCGATCATCACGATCCTTGCACTTGACCCGTCATTTCCTAGATACTGAATTCATAACGCATTTCGACCGGGAGCGGAACATGGACGGCGCAGCGATGATCTCTGGTGGAATCGGCGTCTCAGACGCGGCCTTCGACCAATTGGGAACGATTCTCGATTCCGCCGGTTCGGGCAAGTTTTTGCGCGTTGCTGTGTTGGGGGGCGGTTGTTCCGGCTTTCAATACACCTTCGATTTGGATGAAACCATCGCCGAAGATGATATCGTTATCGCGCGCGATGGCGTACGTGTTGCCGTTGATGCCGTGTCGCAACCTTTCCTTGACGGCGCAGTCATCGATTTCAAAAACGAACTGATCGGCGCACACTTCGCGGTTAACAACCCCAACGCGACAAGCTCATGTGGCTGCGGAACCAGTTTTTCGATTTGATTTATCCGTAGGCTGGTAATAACGATGTACATATGTCATCAAACAAGCCGCTTATCAGCGGCTTTATGCAAACCTGCCATGAGTTTTAAATTATGCTATCATTTACTCGACTCGCTCTTACGTTGAGTTTTTCGATTTTTTTGTCCACTACGGCCTTCGCTGATAACCAACCTGAGCACCCTATAGATAGCGTCTATGGAGGCATCGCACTCCATAACATCGCTGGTAATGAGGAAAGCGGGATCGATGGCACCTTAGAACTTCGGTTCAGTCCTGTTTTCGGACGAGGCTGGGACGTGGAAATCCTCCCCACCCTTGGCGCACATGTCAGTTTCAACGGCGAAACGAACAGTGCCTATCTTGGTGCAACGGCGCGCTACATGCTGACCCAATCTATTTTTGTCGAGGGATTTCTGGGTTTTACCCTGCATGACGCCGATACACCCATCGAAAATGATGGTGCTAATCTTGGATGCAGCCTCCTGTTTCGTGAGGGCTTAGGCATCGGCTACCGTCATGGCCAACATGCTTTGTCGCTTTATGGGTCGCATATCTCGCATGGCGGCATCATTTGCAGCGATGACAATAATGACGGATTGACCACTTTAGGCATCCGCTACGGCTATCATTTCTAAGAAAGTGTGCCTGTCAGCAACGTCACAGAATCATTTGGAGACAGTCTATTGCATTTTTTCAATGATATGCGCTTACTCTAGGTCGTGCATAAAAACTCGCGACTAAAGGGATTACCAGCATGGGCAAGCGCGACGATCTAATCGAAAAATACGCCGACGACCTCAAGAAGAAATGTAAAATGGACCCCGATATGGACCTGCTAAAACAGGTAACTATCGCCTGTGGTCCATCGATCTATAATCGTGATTCCTCTACCGTGTCAGGTGGCGATCCAAAAGAGTTGGCCACAGTTCGCAATAATTTTGTGATGAAAAAGCTCGGTGTGAAAGACGAGGATAAGGCGATGGCGGGCGTCAATGCCGCAATCGAAACCTACGGCAAATCAAACCGTACGAAACATCGCGCCGTCATCTACTACCTGCTCACCAAGCATTTCAAAAAAGAGAGCGTTTTTAAGAAGAAATAACGCCCCTCATCGTCACTTAACGGCAAGATGATTGCGACCCTCAGCAGCGGCTAACAACACCTGTTTTTGCCGTTCCCGAAAGCGCGCCCTGTCCGCATCGGTATAGCTATCGATACAGGCGGGGCATGAAACGCCGTGCTCATAGGCAGTGCTCTGCATCGCTTCCTGCGATAGAGGGCGACGGCAGGCATGACACATTTTATGCGTGCCACCCTTCAGGCCATGCCCCACCGCGACCCGCTGATCAAAGACAAAGCATTCACCCTCCCAACAGCTTTGCTCCTGTGGGATATCTTCGAGATACTTTAGGATTCCCCCTTTTAGGTGAACCACATCCTCGACGCCCTGCCCCACCAACCAACTCGTCGCTTTCTCGCACCGAATGCCGCCCGTGCAAAACATCGCCACGGTCTTACCCTCGAACGCGGTGCCTTCGCGCTCCCACCATGCCGGAAAATCGCGAAAGCTCTCCGTTGCCGGGTCGATTGCCCCCTTAAATGTACCGATCTCGACCTCATAATCATTGCGCGTATCGATCAGCACGACATCCTCACGCGCGATCAGCGTGTTCCAATCTACCGGATCGACATAACGCCCAACCCGTGCAGCGGGGTCAACGCCCGGCTGTCCCATCGTCACAATCTCGCGCTTCAGCCGTACTTTCATGCGATTAAACGGAATTTCAGGCGCAGCACTTTCTTTCGACATGATAGCACTGCATCCTTCATATTCCCGGATATGCGCCAGTACGGCTCGTGTAGCCTCATCGCCTCCCGAAATTGTTCCGTTCACACCTTCCGGGGCCAACAATACAGTTCCACGCACCCCATACGCACGACACAGCGCCAACAAGGCTTCTCGCTTTTCCTCCAAATCACCTAGGCTGGCGAAATGGTAGAAGGCGACAACCCTTACCGGGGTATCTTGAGGGGGCATTTGTGCAGTCATGGCACTCCATACCCGAAAGTCTAGCCTCCAATCAATTGATGCGCTGCATTGTCGTGAGACAACCCTTTGCCCGTCGCTTTTCCCATGCTATGTGCAGTGCAGCATAAACTGGGGCCATGACATGAATAACCTTCAAGAATGCGACTATTACGGCGAGGATGTCTCGACCTTGGGCGAACGGATCAGTGTTGCCCGTGAGCATGTCAGAATGAGCGAAGAGGAACTTGCCGTCAGCATGGCCGTTCGCCGCCAAACCATCACGGATTGGGAAGGCGATGGTGCCGAACCGCGCTCAAATAAGCTCGCGACACTTGCTGGTATTCTCGGTGTGTCGCCCGCTTGGCTTCTGACCGGTTCAGGCGAAGGTGTGCCCTCGCCTGAGGATGCACCGGCGGATATTGACGACACTGCCTTGCGCTTACGCCTCGCCTCAGAATTGCGCGACGCACTGGATGTACAGGCGCAATTACAAAAGCGGATTGGCCGTATCGCCGATGCCCTAGCAACCATCGATTGACGCGATACGATCATGGCAGAAAACAACAGTATTCTCGATCGACCAACACGCCTCAAGCGGCTGAGGATGCGCGCTTGGCGTCGAGGCATAAAGGAGATGGATATCATCCTCGGTGGTTTTGTCGATAAGCATGGCGAATCATTTGATGATGATACTTTCAACGCCCTTGAAACGCTGATGGATCGTAATGACCAACAGCTTTTTGCGTGGATATCGGGGGCAATCGAACCGCCAGCCGACTCCACCGAGCCAGAAAACCTCCTCATCGCGCGGATTGCCCTCGCTTACGACAACGTGTGAGCACATCTTCCGCCCGTTTTTAAGCCAGCCTTTACATAAACAAGGCATTGTATGGCTTCAATCAGGTGGATTTTGAGGTTATCGATTATGAGCAATGAAAGCGCAGCGTCAGCTATCGACGTGGAAAACACCGCCCCTGCGGGATCGGATATGCTCGGTGACTATATCGAAACGCTCTCTTTCATTGAGCGCCTGCACCGCCTGATCCTCGACGTTATCAAAGATGAATTCGAGCGGTTGAACGTCATTGATGTAAACAGCGTACAGGCGCTACTACTCTATAATATTGGTGACAACGAAGTTACAGCTGGTGAGCTGAAATCACGCGGTTATTACCAAGGGTCGAACGTCTCTTATAACCTGAAGAAGCTGGTCGAAGCTGGGTATATCAGTCACGAACGTTGCTCGGTAGATCGCCGCGCAGTACGCATTGGCCTCACCGAAAAAGGCCGTGATATGCGCGTAGTCGTCTCCGAATTATGGGCACGCCATGTGGAGAAAATCACTAATGACAACCTCATCACATCCAGTGATTTTACTGCGCTCGGAAGCGCGATGAAGGGCTTGGAGCGATTCTGGAGTGACCAGATTCGTTACATTTACTGACCGAAGATTTAAAAGATTTGAAGAGGGAACTCCACAAATCAGCACAACTGCGCGTGACGTGCAATTGTCACGAATTTTGCTTTGCCTTCTCGCAAGTCGTTTTGGAACCTTCTGACAAAGCAGGCGTTTGTGCTTAACAAGAGCTTTCTACAAAAGCGAAGGAAACCCACGATTTCAAGTGGGTGTGCAAAAATGACGATATGGTATGATGAAAGAGATTTAGGACGTTGAACTGATGCAGTTTGTCGCGTACAAGATTCAAAAGCATCATTCAGGTGCCAAATTTACCGTCGTGAGCAGAACATAATGACGGCCTATAGCGATGTATCAGGTTTGAAATTTGAGGAAGCAAGCGTTTCGCTTGGGGATGAAATTCGTGCGGCGCGTGCGGCGCGTGGATTGTCTCTTGCCGATGTCGAATCCGATCTTCGCATCAAGTCGCATTACATTGAAGCCATCGAAGCGGGCGACCTTTCGGCATTGCCCGGAAAAGTCTATGTCGACGGGTTCGTGCGCAACTATGCTTCCTACCTTGGTCTTGACCCTACCGAAACACTGACACGCTTCGATGCCGATACTGGTTTTACTGTCACAAAAGGCAGTGGCCTGCGTCGCAAAAAAGAAGCACGGCTTGCCGCTAACGCTGATCCACTCGCTGGATACGATAAGAAACGGTCTGGGCGGTCAGTTTCCGGAGGTTTAGGTCGTAGCATTGCAATGCTTTGGCCACTTGTCGTTCTTGCCGGTCTTGGATATGGCCTCTGGTATGGGGTAATGGCCGCTCGCGAAGCCGGGATAATTCCAGATAATCTTAGTGTCATCGGTGCGACAGGCGACGAACAACCGGTCTTCACGGCCAATATCTCCGATGATGAGATTGGTCGTGAGCTAGGCACAGACACGATAGAGCGCCCTGCAGATTTAAGCTATGCACGCCTCGGCACCCCTCCCTATTGGTCACTGCCAGAGGATAAAGACACATCCGATGGCCCCGTATCGCAGATTGACATTGCCTCCGTCGGTTTATTCGCGTCGCATCGCGACATGATAGGGGGCAGCACGATGGTAATGAGTGCCGTTCCCCTTGATTTAACCGCTCGCCCCATAGCAATCGTCGAAGACATCGCCGCGCAGACTCGCGAGGCATTGCTCGCCCCCGCCACCGAGAATGAAGTCGCTCCAGCAACAGAACAGCCAAATATCCGCGACTTTGCGCTGGTTGCAACGGAAGAGACATGGGTCGAAGTTAAAAGCGGATCCGGGAGAGTCAGTTTTTCCGGTATTCTCGCAGCAGGCGAAGCATTCGATATTCCAACTGGTACAACGCTATCAATGAAAGTTGGCAATGCGGGTGGACTAACTCTCGAACTTGACGGCAAACGATTTGGGCCTTTCGGCGGTCGCGGTGTTGTTATGCGGCGCATCTCTCTTGACCGAAATGCGTTAGCCGCTCGGTTTGCGGAAACACCGGCAATAGCGAGCGTACAGTAATTGCGACAATGTTGTGTCATTATTAATTGACACCCCTTGATCGCCAATGCCTGACACTCCATACTCGTATGAATTTCGATGGAGAAGACCATGAGTGTTCGCCCGTGGCGTGATATTGATCGTCGCAAATCCCGTCAAATCATGGTCGGTTCCGTCCCGGTCGGTGGGGATGCCCCAATTGCCGTCCAAACAATGACGAACACGCTCACCTCCGACGCCGGAGCGACGATCGAGCAGATCAACAGATGCTCCGAGGCGGGAGCCGATATTGTTCGCGTGTCCTGCCCCGATGAAGCCTCAACCGCCGCCCTTGCCGAGATCGTGCGCAATGTCGATGTACCCATCGTCGCCGATATCCACTTTCATTATAAGCGCGCCATTGAATCGGCAGAAGCAGGCGCTGCTTGCCTGCGCATCAATCCTGGCAATATCGGTTCCGCCGAACGTGTGCGTGAGGTAATCAAAGCCGCCCGCGACCATGGATGCTCGATGCGTATTGGCGTGAACGGTGGCTCGCTCGAACGTCATCTCCTTGAAAAATACGGCGAGCCTTGCCCCGATGCGATGGTGGAAAGCGCGCTTGATCACGCCCGAATCCTAGAAGACAATGATTTCCACGAATTCAAGATCAGCGTGAAAGCTTCCGATGTCTTTATGACCAGCGCCGCCTACATGGCTCTGGCCGATGCCTGTGACTATCCCTTACATCTGGGCGTTACCGAAGCGGGGGGAGCGGTTTCAGGGTCGATCAAATCCGCCATCGGCATGGGGGGGCTGCTTTGGGCCGGAATCGGCGATACGATCCGCGTCTCCCTTTCAGCGCCGCCAGAGGAAGAGGTAAAAATCGGCTTCGAGATGCTTAAATCGCTCAATCTACGCCATCGTGGCGTGACGATCATCTCCTGCCCCTCCTGTGCGCGGCAAGGTTTTGACGTCATCAAAACGGTCGGTATCCTCGAAGAACGCCTTTCCCATATCAACACGCCAATGACCCTTTCGATCATCGGTTGCGTCGTAAACGGCCCCGGTGAAGCCCGCGAAACCGATATCGGCTTCACGGGTGGCGGTGCTGGCTCGGGCATGGTCTACCTCGCCGGTCTTCAAGACCATAAGATCGAGAATGAAAAGATGGTCGATCACATCGTCGGCCTCGTCGAACAGAAAGCCGAGGAGATCGCCGCCGAACGCGAGGCCGAGACCGAGGCGGCATAATGAACCTCGTGCGACCTGCGCGACAGGCCGATGCTCCCGCGCTCGCCGCCATTGAATTGCTGACCGCCCCTGAATTTGCGACTTTCTTACTTGAAGGGCTTTTTGAGGGGCAATCTGTCGGTGCAACCCTCGCCGCAATCTATGCGCGTGAGGGTGTTGATTCCTTTGAATGGTCATGGATCGCGGAGATGGACGGCGAAACCGTCGGCGCGATGGGCGCTTATCCTGTGTCTCTGGTCAAACCATCCACTGATACCGGGGAAGCATCGAAGCGACTCGCTTATTACGATCCAATTCGCAAGGCGATGCCTGCGGATGCCTTTCATATTGGTCGGATCGGCGTATTGGAGCCGTATCGCCGACAAGGGATTGCCCGCGCTCTGATTGATGAAGCCCACACCATCGCCGGGAAGCATGGTGAGCAGCGGATCACCCTGTTTGTTTGGGAAGATAACCAAGCAGCCCGCGCATTCTATCAGACGCTCGGCTTTGTTGAGCGGGACCGGATCACCCTGCCCCCCCACCCCCGCGCAACACGCCACGGCACGATGATTCTGCTTGAAAAGCCGCTAACCTTGCGCGTGATTACCTGACAATGATTCGGTGAACTTCGTCTATGATCTCCGCTAATAGTATAATTCATCCCTGTCTGCGACAGGGGCGAGCAATGAGAAGCAAGAGACGGACTAAAGATGGTCAACCGCTACTGTTGAGCGGTTATGCCAGTCTGGAGCGACACAAAAGGGTGTTGCCAAGAAGCTTGAGGCCATCTGAAGACTGGCACGACTTGAAATCGAAATCGTCGGTGAAAGCCAAACACCGCCAGCAAGCGGATGCTTCCGCCATAGGGCGAACTGATCCAGCTTTAGGCCGGTGGTCGTTCATTTGATGTTGCGCGATGTCAGGAAGCCGCGAACTTTCGAGACGATAATATCAAGGTCTTCCTCAAGTGCAAAATGGCCGGTATCAAGGATATTGTAATCCAGATCTTCAACATCGCGTTTGAACCCATCGGCACCGGGGACCGGGAAGAATGCATCGTTCTTTGCCCAAACCAGAAGCACGGGGGGTTGGTGCTTGCGCAGATATTCCTGCCATTTGGGGTAGCTGGCGACGTTATTTCGGTAATCGTAGAAGAGATCAAGCTGTACATCGTGCTGTCCGGGGCGCGACAGGGATTGATGATCAAGCAACCAGTTATCTGGTAGAATACTATCTGGATTTCGCGTTCCGTGCGTATATTGCCAACGTAGCCCACCCACGCTGAAAACGCTGCCGGAGATGGCCTTTTCAAGCTCTTCATTGCCTCGGCCCGTTTCCCAAAGCTTCATGATCGGTGCCCAAGCCTCACGATTGAGACCTTCTTCGTAAAGGTTGCCGTTCTGGACGATCAAGGACTGAACCCGTTCGGGATGAGCTGTGGCAATCCGTAGGCCAACAGGGGCGCCGTAATCATGGATGTAGAGCGAGTATTTTGAGATACCGCGTTGTTCTAAAAAGGTATTTATAGTTTTTGCAATATTGTCAAAGCTGTATTCAAATTCTTTACTGGATGGAAAATCGCTTGCGCCAAATCCTGGATAATCGGGGGCAATAAGATAATATTGATCACTTAATTCTCTCATCAAATCGCGATATTGATGAGAAGAGCTTGGAAAACCATGCAAAAGAACAAGGGCTGGCTTACTAGAATCACCAGCTTCTCGAAAAAAAATCCCTACATCATCAATTTTTTCGACCCCATATTGAGGTGTTTCTGAAAAACTCGAAGAAATATACATATTGGATAGTATGCATACGGCAACTACCTTCATAAATTTTTTCAACATAGCAATGTATCCTTTAAGTCTGCCTTGGTTTCATTTTGGCACGGTGTGGCGGTATGTATGCGGCCTCGCAATTGAGAGACGTCTTTAGATAAGCTTCACATCCTATTGGTCAAATTTTTGCATTGTCAGCGAGTACGATCACAATTAAGTGTCAACTTTAAGAGACCGTGGCTGAATTTGGCTTTTGAAAGCGGCTGCAATGATCAGTTTCGTGCGAAAAAATTTAGCACAGGCTGTTGACGCTCAACCTATTGATAAATATATTTTTTTGGCGATAAAAAAATAGACAAACAGTGTCCCGATTTCGGACATTTTCAGCAAGAATCGAACATTCCATATATGAATTTGAAACCCCAGCGACACCTTGATCGTTAACGTTGTGGTGGTCGACAAGATTTTGAGCCGTCCTATGTCGGTACGCTGCAACATGCAGTGATGGGGCATTAATCTTTTATGATGAAACGCATCTATTGGAGATATCAGATGAAGAAACAAATGGTTGCAGGCCTTGTGGCCTTGGGTTTGCTTTCTGCTAACGGTCTTCTGACTGTTACGAAAGCTGATGCCGAAAATGCGGCATCTTGGGGTCCAAAATGGACGGCGGATGACCAGCTGATCCTGCCTGAAGGGTATCGCGAGTGGGTCTATCTTGGTTCGCCGCTGACGCCACATGCCTTGAACGATGGTGCGGCAGGTTTCCCAGAATTTCATAACGTTTATGTTCAGCCCGAAGCCTTCCGTGAATACCGGAAAACCGGTGTGTTCCCTGAAGGCACGATTATGCTGAAGGAGCTTCAGTTGACCCAACCGGGCACGGAAGAAGATGGCTCCCGATTTGAAGTTTCCGGGCGAGGATACTTCCCGGGTGCTTTCAACGGAGTTGACGCCTCAGTCAAGGACAGCAAGCGTTTTCCAGATGCCCAGAACTGGGGTTATTTCAACTTCGGACACCACGCCCCGCCCTATGCGGCGAGCGCCCCTGCTGCGCCGGTAGCAGCTTGCGCACAATGCCATATCGACAATGCTGATGAAGACATGGTGTTCTCGCGCTTCTATGCTCCACTTAAGAACTAATCAAAGCGATGCGCAAAGCCTTGATGGCTTTGCGCATCGCTCATTCTACTTAGTTTATTAGCCCAGATTATTCACCGGTGCGCGTTTTTCGTGGCGGGCGTGGCACAAGAGGTTAGAATCGAGTATAAATTTATTAACAGACATATCCACGATGAAGCCAACCGGATTTCCTGCCTGCCATACTCAACGATGGGGAGGATCGAAATAAATCGGAATGAGGGGAGCAAAATTCGTCGGAATGGGTGAGCTCTCAAAATCGGTTTTTCGTTGATATTTCTGCATTTGCCGACCGTTGCATAAAATTGGTGCAGAAAGTGAGCGGCGCAAAATTAATCAGAATATAATTCCGTTCTTTTCCTTGATCTTCCGAGGTCGGAATTAATGGGGCGTGCCGATCTCATGCACGCCCCTCGCCGAGCCTTATTCTATATCATCCGGGTCGAATGTTTCCGAGCGCCATCCCCGACCATCCGGGGGCCGCAAGGCGGGCTGGGGCGGCGCGTTGTTGATCACGACATCGCCGTGGATGGTGATGTGCGTGCTTCCGGGCTTGTCCGGCGAGGTCGAGGGGTCGGTCAGTGAGGCGTCGAGAATTCGAGACAGCTTGTCCATGGCGTACTCCATACCATTCGTCAGGGATGGCATAGTGTACCCAGCCTTACAGAACGTATAAAGAACATTATAGGTTTACGTCTGACGAAATTCGCGCGATGAGTTCATCGGCGTCATAGCGTGCGCCTTCCTTGGCGCTGTTGTCCAGGTGCTCCCGGAACAGTGTGGCAATCAAGGGGCCGGTGGGATTGCGGCCCAGGCGCTTGATGTCATTGAGGGTCAGAATGACGGCGGCGGCGATTACGGCGTCATCGTCCAGACGTGCGTCGAGTGCTGGTGGTTCTTCGCGCGATACGGGGCCGTCACCAGTAACCAACCACTCCAGAGAAACCCCAGCCGCGCGTGATATGGCCACTAAGCTGGCCACTTTTGGCATGGTCCGCTTTGCCAAATAGCCGCCAAGGGTGCGTCTTGGTATCCCCGAAAGCTCCGCTAGCCGGTCAATCGTCCCCACAATATCAGCGCAACGCTTTATGCGGTCTGCATAAAGCTGTTTTTCATCAATGTCTTGCGCTCGACCTTCACTGATATTCAGTTCAGGCACATTTGTGCTTGACGACATAGTACATACTGGCCATATTAATCCACACACAAAGCCGATTACGAATAACCGACAAGGGGCGACCATGCCTGAGAAATCCGAAAAACTCCAGCCCGGACGCGCTTTGCACGACGCGATCAGTGCGGCGTTCCGCAATCGCGGTGAAAGCCTGACCTCGTGGTGTACGAAAAAAGGATTACTGCACAGCAACTTACGCCAAGCCGCATTCGGGATGTGGATCGGCCCGAAAGGCGTCAAGGCGCTCAATGAAGCCATCGACGCCACCGACCGCGAGACGGTCGAGCTGCTCTATGCGCAGCGGATGAAATCGGAAACCGAACAGCTTGAGACGGAGGTCGCGTGATGGCCGGATCCAAGCACTTCAACCGGCTCACGCCAGCCGAAGCGGAGCGGCTGGCTATGCTCTCCGAAGAATGCGGTGAAGTAATTCAGGCAGTTGGTAAAATACTGCGTCACGGGTATGAAAGTTACCACCCAGCCGACCCCAGCACGACAAACCGCGACCTTCTTGCTAAAGAATTGAGTGACTTGGTTTCTGTCATGCAGATGATGGACGGTGACTTTTCCATCATCGACGCGAAAGACCATGACGCCGCAATCGCCAAGAAACTGCGCTATACGCACCATCAGGGCGGTGAAGCATGAGCGCGGCTGTACTCGAAGAAATGCGGCGCGCTGGTATTGCGAAAAATCAACTTGATGTTGCAGCGCTGGCGTTGCGGTCGATGGCCGACCTACTCGGAAACGCCGAGCCTTTTTCGCAAAGAAGCGACGGCGAGGGTGAGATTGCCTGGTGCATTGGCTTCCACGATCTCCGCCTCAGCCTGGAGTTCGGCAACTATCGCGCTGAGGTCGCTCTCGTCGAGAACGCCTTTTCGTTTCAGGGCGATGAGCGTGTGGACGACGGCGCTGAAGGTGAAGTCGGGACGGATCATGTGAGCCTCACTGTGAAAATGTCCGTGGAGCGTAGCACATGAGCGCCCCGTCTTTCCCCTACCTGCTCTGGCAAGAGCGTGTGGCGCGTGAGGGGGCCAAGGTTGGCGATTATCTGCGCTGGCTGGCCGTCCAGTATGCAGCGTTTCGGCAAGAAGTTGCGCGGAACGGTGATGACATTCTGTGCGGGCCGGGGACGCCGACCAGCCCGGCGAGGTTCAACCATTTCCTTCGCCGTCGCATTGGAGGAGCCGCGTGAGCGCCCTGGAGATCATCACCATGACCGAGCGCGATGCCTTGGTCATGGATGTGCAGATCGAGGCGGTGTGGGCATTCCCCGGCTCGATGCGTGCCGCCATCGAGCGCCCGGACTACTACCCCGCCCCGATTGTGACTGAGGCGCTGTGGCTGCGCGATGCGCGCCAGGCCGACCAGAAGAGCAAGAGACAGTAAGCCATGACAACAGCCGTGACATATCGGGCCGCGCCCGTGCTGGAGATCGACGCCGAGACGGTGTCGCTTCCGGTCGCGGCTGGCGATGCGCCATCGTCCTTAATCACACTCGGAAATGAGATTAAGGATACGACTAAGGACGTTCAAAGGACGGACGACCTGTGGATAACTCCAGAAGAAGCTGCCCAATTTATGGGCATTCATGTTCGCAACGCTCGACGTGCTCTTGCCGCTCGTGAGTGGCGTGGTCACGCTCTTGTTGTCCGCGAAATCCATGGTCAACGCGCACGGGGCGGCAAGGCCCTCCAGGTGCATGTCGATAGCTTGCCGGAGGCGCAGCGGGCGGCGTGGTGGTCGGCGCGCGGGGTGGACATCCATTCGCGCCCTGACCCGGAGGTCACGGCGCTGATCGAGGCGGGGCCGGGGCATGATCCGGCCTGGAAGGCGAAGGTCGAGGAGGCGCGCTGGAAGCTGTCGATCATCGAGCCGCTTATGCGCCTCGACCGGATCAAGCGGGCGGCGGCGGTGGCCGACCTGATCGGCACCAAGTCGATGACGCCGGAAGGCAAGCTGCGCAGTCTGACCAAAGCGTCGCTCTATGGCTGGATGAAGGACTACCGCGCGGGCGGTCTTGGCGGGCTGGTCAAGAAAAAGCGCAAGGATATTGGCCGGGCGCGGGTGACGGTCACGCGGTCCTGGGACAAGTTTTTCGCGCCGCATGTGGCGCTGGATGATCGGCTCACCGTCGCGGGCGAGATCGAGGGCTATATCAAGAGCCTGTGGGCATCGGGCGCGACGTGGCGCACCGTGTCGGAATTCTCCACCACCAAGCTCATGGACCTGTCGGACGGGCTGGAGTGTGCCGCGTGGCGGGTGCTGCCCAAGGGCGGGCCGACCAATACGGGCAAGGTGCTGAGCCAGTTCGGCGTGTGCCATGTCAACCGGCGCGTGGTCGAGGGCTTCCGCGATTACTCGGTGGTGCATGTCGCCGAAAAGGACGCCAAGCGCTTTCACGATGCGCATTCGCCCTATGTGCTGCGCGATTATTCGAGCTTACGCCCGCGTGAGATCGTGGTGGGCGACGTTCGCCCGATGGACGTTATGATGCTGCGCCCCAACGGGAAGCCGGTCTATCCCCAGGCTATCAGCTGGCTCGATGTGGCCACCGCCGAAATGTATATGACGGTTGTGGTGCTGGAGCCGGGCGAAGGGGTGCGGCGGCTGCATGTGGCGCAATCCTTTGCCGCGATGGTGGAGGAATGGGGTTTGCCCCGGCTGCTCTATCTCGACAACGGGTCGGAATATTCCTGGCCGGAAATGATGGCCGGGTTTTCGGAGCTGTCGCGGCTGACGGGCGAGATGTCCACCTTCGACCTTGAGGGCGATGCGCGGGTGTCGGAGCGGCGTGAGGCGATCATCCGGTCGCGGGCCTATAACGCGAAGGGCAAGCCCGCCATTGAAGGCGTGTTCGGCAATCTGGAGGGCGAACACTTCTCCATGATGCCCGGCTGGACGGCGGGCGACCGCATGAACAAGAAGACCCGCCAGCAAGGCAAGGAGCCGGACGCCTTCCCCGGCGATGAGCGGGCCTTCCTGGATCACGTCGCCATCGAGCTCGAATGGTATCACAAGCGGCCCCAGCGCGGGCGGCTGCGCGGCAAGAGCCCCAATGAGGTCTTGCGCGACCACATCGCGGCGGGCTGGGGCAAGATGGTGCTCAATGACCCAGATGTGCTCCTCCTCGCCTTTGCCGAGGAAATGAGCCGCACGGTGGATCGTGGGTACATCCGCTATACCCCGAAAAAGGGCGAGCAAGGCTACGTCTATTATCATGACGCGCTGCTGGGGTGCTTGCCCGGCGAGAGCATCACGGTGCGGATCGCCCCCCATGATCCCTCGCTCGCCTTCTGTTTCCGTGATGGTGCGCTGCTTTGTGTCGCCTCGCCCGCCGAGCGGTATCACCCGCTCGACCCGGCGGGGGCGAAGGAAGCCGGACGCCGCAAGGCGATGCTGCGCCGGGAAGTCACCGAGAAGCGCAAGCATTGCGGCCTCTTGAGCCTGGTGGATGAGACGGTGCGCCATATGGACCGCTTGCCGGATGCCCCGGAGGTGCCGGAGGCGGGCCGGGTGAGCATCGGCATGGCGGAGCAAATGCGGGCCAAGGCGGCGGAAGAGGCCGTCACCCGCGCCAATGCCAAGCGCATCGAGCGTGAAGAGCCCCGCCAATTCAATCAATTCGGATCGAAATCAAAAGACCCGCGCCTTGCCGAGATCGAGGCGAGATGGGCGGAAGAACAGGAGGAAGAGCATGTCTGAAGTCATGGAGACCCCGGCGCTGGCGGAAGCCCTGGCGCTCACCGATGCAGTACTGGAGACGCCGCGCGGTGTGGGCCGGATCGGGAGCATCATCGGCGAGCCCGGCACCGGCAAGACGCACGCCGGGTTTTACCTGGCCGATCATCAACAGGGCGTGCGGATCGAGTGCATGGAAGGGGCCAGCAAGCGCACCTTGGCATGGCAGATCGCATCGGCCTTCGGGTTGCCGACCGAAGGCTCTTCGGATGCCTTGCGGCTGCGCATCCTCCAGGAATGCGAGGGCCGGTTGATCGTGATGGATGAGGCCAACCACCTCACCGTCAAGCAACTCGAATGGCTGCGCCCGCTGGCTGATGTCGGCGGAGCCGGGTTGCTCTTGATCGGCACCGACTTGCTGGAACGCACCTTCCAGCTGGGCCGCAATGTCACGCTCTTGGCGCAGTTCGCCAGCCGCAAGGGCGCGAAGGAAATCCGCTTTGCGCCGATGGATGCGATCCAGGTGTCCGCTTTCGTGCTGGAGCCCCGCTTCGGGGCGGTCGGAAAGCAGATCGCCACCGCGTTCCACCAAGGGTGCAAGGGCTATTGGCGCGATGCCATCGGCCTTGCGGATGCGTGCGCCCGGATCATGCGCGTCGAGGAAACCAACGCGCTCTCTCAACCCATCGTGAAAGCCGCGCGCCACGCCATGGCGCGCCGATAACAGGAGGCTCTTATGGACGCCACTATCGCCGAACGCCCCCCGGCCAAGCCGCTCGCCCCATCCGCCCTTGCCCCGCGCCCGATGTGGAAGCTGGAGGCCTACTGGCAGTTTGAGGGCGGCGGCAAGGTCAAGGCTCACGCCGACGCGGACCAGCTCAAGGCGGCGCTGGTCCGGGCCATCCTGGAAGCCCCGCGCGATGCCATCGGCGGCGCGGTGTTTCTGCCCGGAAACATGGTCCCCATCGCCACCTTCAAATTCAACATCTGACCAGGAGAAACCCATGCCACTCGACGAAATACCCGAAGGGTACATGCAAGACGCCAAGGGCGCGCTTGTGCCCGTGGACACCATCAAGCCGGAGCATCTGGCCGAAGACCAGCTCGTCAAAGACCTGATCGTCAAGGCGGAGCAAGTGAGCAAGGTATTGACCGATTACCGCGCGCACGCGCTGGAAGAGGTCGCCGCCTTCCGTGAGCTGATCGCCGAGAAGTACAACGCCAAGAAGGGCGGCGCGAAAGGCAACATCACGCTCAACACCTTCGACGGCACGCTCCAGGTGCAGGTGAGCATCGGCGAGGCGATCAACTTCGGGCCGGAGCTGGAGGCCGCGAAACAGTTGATCGACGAATGCGTGCTGCGCTGGTCGGAGACTTCCGGGCCGGAGGTCAAGGCGTTGATCCAGCACGCCTTTCAAACGAACAAACAAGGCAAGATCGACACGGGCCGGGTGCTTGGCTTGCGTCGCCTCGAAATCAGCGATCCCGCCTGGCTTAGCGCCATGGATGCGATCTCTGATGCGGTGCGTGTGACCGGATCGAAAACGTATGTCCGCGTCTACCGCCGCGACCCGAAGACCGAGAGCAAGACGGCAATCCCGCTTGATCTCGCCAACGCTTGAACCCCGAAAAGGAGAGAAGACCATGACTTACGAAGAGCTGATCAACCGCGTTTCCGACGCTTCCGGCGAGAGTGAAGCCGCATGTGATCGGGTGCTCGATGCCCTGCGCGCCGAGCTGCACAAGGGCGAAGAGGTGCCCTTGCCTGGCGTCGGCAAGTTTTCCGTCACCCAGCGCGCCGCCCGCAAGGGTCGCAACCCCCAGACGGGCGAGGAGATCGCGATCCCGGCCAAGACGGTGCCGAGCTTCAAGGCTTCCTCGAAATACAAGGCGGCGGTGGTCGGTTGATCGCCCCCAGGCGGGCCGGGTGCGCCCCGGCCCGCTGCTTCAATCACACTGGATAGGAGTTTCAAATGGCTGATCTACTAACGCGATCCGGTGCATATATCAGTCAGTGCAGACAGTATCGCTATTGGCTGGAGCGGAAATGGGACACGGGTTTCAAGCCACAAGTATTTGTGATGCTGAACCCCTCCACTGCTGATGCAAGAGAAGATGACCCGACAATTCGCCGTTGTATGGGATTTGCAAAACGTGAGGGTGCGGGCGGTATTATTGTCGTTAATCTTTTCGCATATCGCACGACCGACCCAAAAGAGCTTGAAGTCGCCGAAGATGCTGTCGGCCCCGCAAATCAACAGGCCATAGGGGATGCGCTTCTGACTGCCACACTTACAGAGTGTCCGGTCATTTGTGCATGGGGTGCAAACCGACGCGCCGAAGAACAGGCAGTTAAGCTAAAGAGCCGCGCCCTGGATTTTGGAGCGAAGCTGGTTTGCTTGGGCATTACGGCTGGCGGCGCGCCACGACACCCTCTGTACGTCAAGGGCAACGCGCCCTTGATCTCGTACCATTGAGGTAATGAGCGATGCAAACGCTCGATATTCCCATGATTGCGAAGGCAGCGAAGGTCCAGGAGCGCACGGTGCAGCGTGTTTTTACCGAGTTCCTGCAAGGCCATCGCTTTGCCTGGCGCAAGGCGAGGGTGGTGGTTGTCCAGGGTGGACGGGAAGCCGAATTCGCCAGCCTTCCGTCCGATGTGCGGGAGCGCGCGCTGGTCATCATGGGCCAGCTTGATCTCCCGCTACCCCCCCCCATGGCGCAAATTAATCTGGACTATCGGCGCGCTGCTGACGTGGCGCGCCCGGCACATTGAAAGAGGATAGAGTAATGGTTGGACAAGCCCCAGGATCGCGGAAAACCACAGTGAGCCCCAAGCGGCGCGCGCTCCTTGGCCTTGTCCACAAGGGAGCGGCCAAGATGTTCGGCGATGACCACGAGGCCTATGAGGATTGGCTGGAGCGTGAGACGGGCAAGCGGAGCTGTAAGCAGGGCTCACGCATGAGATTTTCCGGTTACGATTTGTGTCATATAATCGTTGTCCCAGGCGGCTTTTTTGCGTCTGGCCTTGAGGGATGTTTTGGCGGTTGAATCTTGCTTGATGAGGTTGAGGGCGATCTTGCGGAGCATGGCGAAGTTGTGGGCAGCGGTTCGATCCCGGACGCGACATTCATCCTCGCGGAAGGTGACGTCGAGCACCCAGTGCAGGGAGTTTTCGATGCTCCAATGCGCCCTGATTGCCGCAGCCATTTTCGCAGGGTCGTCCTCGTAACTTGCGAGGAAATAGCGGATTTCTGCCTGCGTACCGACACGCCCATTGATGCTGCGGATCGTT